>CAZPUT010000025.1:0-18600 GCA_964589845.1 uncultured Candidatus Nitrotoga sp.
GATATGTGAAGGCATGATGCCGACCTTGCCCACGCCTGGTGTAATAATGCCGGGCGTGTTCGGGCCGATGATAATCGAGTTGGTTCCCAGTCGGTAGCGCTCCACACGCACCATATCCTGAACAGGTATGCCATCCGCGATGACAACAATTGTTTTGATCCCCGCATCAATCGCTTCCATGATCGCATCGGCGGCAAAGGGAGGCGGGGCAAAAATACCGGAAACGTCGGCGCCTGTTTCCCGCACTGCTTCCTCAACGGTATCAAATACAGGTAAGCCCAAGTGTTGCGTTCCGCCCTTGCCTGGAGTCACGCCACCGGTCACTTTAGTACCAATTTTCATCGCTTCTTCGGCATGAAAAGTGGCATGCTGCCCAGTAAACCCCTGAAAGATTACACGCGAATCTTTATTTAATAACACACTCATGAGTGTTCCTTTTTTAGCGGTACCACTTTATTTACAATATTATTTACTTCCGTTACCGCTTTCGCGGCAGCATCATTGAGATTGCTGGCGATAATAAACGGGAATTTGGAGGCGCTGAGAATAGCCCGTCCTTCTTCAACATTTGTACCCGCCAGCCGCACGATGATCGGCATTGTTATATTCTGGTCGCGCATGGCTTGAATAATTCCGGTGGCGATCCAGTCACAGCGGTTGATCCCGGCAAAAATATTGATGAGGATAATTTTAACGGCAGGATCCTGCAGCACGATGTGAAAAGCATTGGCAACTTTTTCCGGTGTGGCTCCACCCCCTACATCCAGAAAATTAGCCGGTCTTCCGCCATGCAGAGTAATCGCATCCATGGTTGCCATTGCCAAGCCGGCACCATTGACGATGCAACCAACATCACCGTCCAGTGCAATGTAATTCAAGCCATGTCCGGTAGCCTCAACCTCTTTTGGATCCTCTTCGTCAAAATCCCGAAGTTCGGAAATTGTCGGTCTGCGGTACAGTGCATTGTCATCGAAAGACATTTTTGCATCCAGTGCCAACAGTTGGCCATTGTCTACAATAGCCAGCGGATTGATTTCAGCCATGATGGCATCATTGTCCCGCATACAGCGATAAAGGCCCTTCATGATCTTTACTGCTTGCGGCAATAACGCGCCTTTCAGGCCGACCTTATAGGCAACCTTGCGGCATTGAAAATCGAGCAGTCCCACTGCTGGATCAATGATTTCCCGGATGATTCGTTCCGGTGTTTGCTTCGCAACCACTTCTATGTCCACCCCTCCTTCAGCGGAGGCAACCAACGTGATTCGCCGCGTAGCACGATCAATGACCAGCCCAATGTAATACTCGCGCACAATATTGCTAGCTTGTTCAACAAGTACACGACGGACAAGTCTGCCTTCAGCCCCGGTTTGATGGGTAACCAGAAGGCTGCCAATTATTTCATCGGCGATTACTCGTACTTCATCAATGCTATTGCCTACCCGGACACCACCCGCTTTGCCACGGCCCCCGGAATGTATCTGCGCCTTGACAACCCAACGCGACCCGCCTATTTCTCCCGCAACAGTGGCCGCCTGTGCGTCAGTGTGAACCACGCGTCCCGGTGGTACAGGAACGCCATAGTGTTTAAGCAAATCTTTAGTTTGATATTCATGAATATTCATAGCAAATTACTCACTTAAGTCCAGGCTTGGCCGCCTGTATCTGATCTGCCTTGGCAACCAAAACCTGCGCTTGTCTGATGGATGCCGCATCGATAAGGCGACCATTCAGCGAAACCGCCCCCTTGCCTTCACGCGCGGCTTGTTCCATATTTACCAGAATACTTCTGGCACGGCTAACTTCTGCCTCGCTGGGTGTGAAGACTTCGTTGGCCAACGCAATTTGTGACGGATGGATGGCCCATTTTCCTTCAACGCCCAGTGCCGCCACGCCGCTCGCAACCGCCCTAAAGCCCTCCGGATCGTTAAAATCACCAAACGGGCCGTCAATTGGTCTTAGGCCATAAGCGCGACAAGCAACCACCAATCTTGATAGCGCGTAATGCCATTGATCGCCCCAATGACGTGTCCGCTTTCCAGCTTCATCAGGGTCGGTAAGTATGGCGTAATTAGGATTGGCACCACCCATATTGGTCGTACGTGCCTGTGTAGAAGCTGCGTAATCGGCCACACCAAATACCATCGCCTCCATACGCGCTGGGCACGCCTGAGCGATTTGTTCGATATTCGCCATGCCGAGTGCCGTCTCAATAAGCACATGGATATTCACCGGCTTGAATTTCTTTGCCGCCTCGATTTGTTCCATCAGCGTTGCGACAAAATAGACATCGTCCGGCCTATTAACTTTGGGGATCAGAATGGTATCGAGCTTATCTCCGGCGGCTTCCATCACATCCACGATATCGCGGTAGCACCAATGCGTATCCAGTCCGTTGATTCGGACCGAAACAGAACATGCAGACCAGTCCATATCATTTAATGCCGCTATGACATTTTTGCGCGCCTGCTCTTTATCATCAGGAGCAACCGCGTCTTCCAAATCCAGAAAGACCACATCAGCACCTGCTGTTGGCGCTTTTTCAAGCATACGTAGATTACTGCCTGGAACGGCCAGTTCGCTACGATGAAGTCGAGTTTTAACTGCCACTATATTTTCCCCTTGATTTGTATATTTATTTATTGAGGTGATGCAACACCATGTAATCGGTATGGTTTTCCTGGGTGCAAACTATATCACGATGTTAGCTCGTCTTCATATTTGACCATTCATGTACGTCAAGATAACCTCCTACCAAATCAACGCAACCCATTTGGCCAGAAGATCGAGCACTCAAATATCGTCAGTTTTATAGCTCTCGCGCGACATTCGTTTCAATATCTGGATGGGTTGGGAAGGCAGTGCACACCGAGGCATGTCGGCCTGCATCTACGGGATTGCACTTGGCTCCGGGCATCAGTCAGATTGCCGTGTCCACAATCTTTTCGAACCCTGCGGATCTTAAACTCTCTCATCTCAGCCTTTTTCACTAGGCGTCCTTCGTGTGTAACAAAGGATCAAAAAACAAACAATTTTTGCTGTAAATCATACGCAATTTCTGTTATTCCACGGTATGGTTGACGGTCAAACCGTTTCCCGGTACATTCAGGCTTGGTGAAAAAGGACGTTTATTCTCCCTAGACACTGAACAACAATTGTATTCAATTTGGAATTCATAATCCTAACAACTCAACACAAAGGAAAGAATATGTTCAGCAAAATTTTGGTAACAATGGCAATGATTGGTTCAATGTCTTTATTCTCACAAGCAGCCCTTGCCAAAATTGGCGATGCTTGCAACAAAGACAATGCTACGACAGTTTGTGACGCCAAGAAAAATGAAGCCTGTCTTTTGGCAGTTACACCATCTAAATGTATCGCGCTTCATTCGCTTCCAAAAGGTGCGACATGCGTGAAACCTGCCGTATGTTCATCAGACAAATGCACAGCTGGAAAATGCGAGTAACTAGCTCTTGATGAGATAGTTTGTAGTTGAGACTACCCGAATCTTTGAGATTTATTGTTTTAATAAATTTCGAAGATTCGGGTTTTTTCATTGATGGGCACAGCATGTCAAACTCTGCTGAAATTCCGCATCCTCTTAATTTTCTATATTAATTTTTCATGCCAGTATCAAAAGATGGATTGCCACGCAATCGTGACGTGCATGAAGATCTGATCCGTAAACTGCGAAAGCTGTTGCCGCCAGAAGCCGTACTCACTGACAAAGAAGATCTACGCCCGTTCGAGTGCGATGGGCTATCGGTTTATCGACGTCTGCCCTTGGTCGTGGCTTTGCCTGAAACTATTGCGCAGGTGCAGGCCATCATGCGTCTGTGTCATGCTTTGCAGGTGCCCGTTGTGGCACGCGGTGCAGGCACCGGTTTGTCTGGTGGCGCTCTGCCTTTATCGGATGGCGTGCTGCTGAGTCTGGCAAAATTTAAACGCATACTCCATATTGATCCAGAAAATGCGATCGCCACTTTACAACCGGGTGTGCGCAATCTGGCAATTTCCGAGGCCGCCGCCGCGTATGGATTGTATTACGCGCCTGATCCTTCCTCGCAGATTGCTTGCACTATAGGCGGCAATGTCGCGGAAAATTCCGGCGGGGTGCATTGCCTGAAATATGGCCTGACGGTACACAACATTCTGATGCTGAAAGTAGTGACGATGGAGGGGGAGCTGCTGACCATCGGCGCTGAGACACTGGATTCTCCGGGCTATGATCTGCTGGCATTGATGGCTGGCTCAGAGGGGATGTTGGCGGTGATCGTCGAGGTTACCGTGAAACTACTGGCCAAACCGGAGCGCGCGCAAGTTTTGCTGGCAGCTTTTGATGATGTCTACAAAGCCGGGGAAGCGGTCGGCGCGATAATCGCTGCCGGTATTATTCCGGCCGGTCTGGAAATGATGGACAAGGTGGCCATTCATGCGGCAGAAGATTATGCGCATGCCGGTTATCCTCGTGATGCAGAGGCGATTTTGTTGTGCGAACTGGATGGCACCAATGCGGAAGTGTCCGAGCACATCATGAAAGTGCGCGAAATATTGCACCGGAGCGGCGCGACCGAGGTGCGCACTGCCATTAACGAAGCAGAGCGACAACTATTCTGGAAGGGGCGTAAATCAGCCTTCCCCGCAGTGGGGCGCATTTCGCCGGATTATTACTGCATGGATGGCACGATTCCACGGCGTCAATTGCCGCATGTATTGCGCCAGATTAGTTTATGGTCGGAAGAGTACGGCTTGCCGGTGGCGAATGTATTTCATGCCGGAGATGGCAATCTGCATCCGCTGATTTTGTTCGATGCCAATAAGGATGGCGAGTTGGCACGTACTGAGGAATTCGGTCAGCGTATCTTGCAACTATGCGTTGAAGTGGGCGGATCTATCACCGGCGAGCATGGCGTCGGCATGGAAAAAATTAACCAGATGTGTATCCAGTTCAAAGCGGCCGAACTCAGCCAATTCCACGCGGTTAAAGCCGCTTTTGATCCCGCCGGTTTGCTCAATCCCGGGAAAGCCGTACCCACCTTGCAGCGCTGCGCAGAATTTGGCGCCATGCACGTCCATCACGGACAGCTGTCCCATGCCGAGCTGGAACGCTTCTGATGTGGGAGCGCGATATCAGTGAGGCACTGCAACAGCAGGTGCACAACGCAGTCGGTAACGGGACACCGCTCAAAATCGAAGGCGGCAATAGCAAAACATTTTTAGGACGAGAGACACACGGCGAAATTCTGGATGTCAGCGGCCATCGCGGCATTGTCGAACATGATCCGCGTGAGTTGGTTTTGACTGCACGCAGCGGCACGCCGCTCAAGGATATTGAAGCCGCGTTGGCAGAAGCCGGGCAGATGCTGGCATTCGAGCCGCCCTATTTTGGTGACAATGCTACCTTGGGTGGCACCATTGCCTGCGGTCTGTCCGGGCCGCGTCGTCCTTATTGTGGTTCCGCCCGTGATTTTGTATTGGGCTGCAAGTTAATTAATGGTAAGGGCGAGATATTGCGCTTCGGTGGTCAGGTAATAAAAAATGTGGCGGGCTACGATGTCTCGCGCCTGATGGTCGGTGCATATGGCACGCTGGGCGTGTTGCTGGAAATTAGCTTGAAAGTGCTGCCACGCCCAGCAGCGAGTCACACTCTGATACAGGAATGTACTCAAGCTGAAGCCATCAGCAAAATGAGTCGTTTGCTGTCCCAGCCCGTGCCGGTAGATGCGGCCTGTTATCATGCGGGGCATTGTTATGTGCGCCTGTCCGGCAGCGAGCAAGCAGTCAAGCATGCCCATGAGCATTTAGGTGGCGAAGTGATAGAAAAATCAGAACCTTTCTGGCACGCCTTACGTGAACATCATCTGCCATTTCTTGGTGCTGCGAATCCGCTGTATCGCGTAATGGTCAAGCCCGCCGTGCCTCCTTTAGATATTGCCGGCGAATGGCTGCTCGATTGGGGCGGTGCACAGCGTTGGTTAGTCAGTGACGAACCGATTGCGTTGATACGCGAACGCGTCACTACAGTAGGCGGCCATGTCACCCAGTTCCGGGGCGGAGCAGACAAGAGCGAAATATTTCAGCCGCTCGCCGCGCCCTTGCTCGTCATTCATCAACGCCTGAAAGCCAGTTTTGATCCACACGGAATTTTTAACCGGGGGCGCATGTACGCCAACTTGTAAGCCATATGCAAACCGCCATTTCTCCTGAACTTCTTGTTAATCCCGATATCGCCGAAGCCAATGCGATTCTGCGTTCTTGCGTGCACTGCGGATTTTGCAACGCTACTTGCCCCACCTATCAGTTGCTCGGCAACGAACTGGATGGTCCCCGTGGGCGTATTTATCTGATCAAGGAAATGCTGGAAGGCAATCAGTCCAGCGAGAAGACGCAATTGCATCTGGATCGTTGTCTGACCTGCCGCGCCTGTGAAACCACCTGTCCATCCGGGGTGCAGTATGGCCGTTTGATCGACATCGGGCGGCAGGTCGTTGAGGAACGCGCGCCGCGTTCGTTGTGGCAAAAAATTGTGCGGCGCAGTCTGCTGGCAGTGCTGCCGTATCCCAAGCGTTTTGCGCTGGTGCTAGGCATTAGCCGCGTGGTGCGTCCATTACTACCACTCGCTTTGCAACGTAAAATTCCGGCCCGACGACGGACACAATCAGCCCGTCCGCAAGCCACTCATCCGCGCAGCATGCTGGTGTTGGAAGGTTGTGTGCAATCGCTGAGTGCACCAAATATCAACACTGCTGCTGCATGCGTGCTGGATAAGCTGGGCATTTCTTTAATTAGCGCCTCCAAGGCCGGCTGCTGTGGCGCCCTGAACCAGCACTTGGCTGATATTAATGGGGCACATGACATGATGCGCCGCAATATTGATGCATGGTGGCCGTATATTGAGCAAGGCGCAGAGGCAATTGTGATGAGCTCCAGCGGCTGCGGCCTGATGGTGAAAGAATACGGCGCAACGCTGAAACACGATCCGGACTATGCCGCGAAGGCGGCACGCATCAGCGAACTGACACGCGACTTGAGCGAAATTCTGAGCCGCGAGGATTTGAGTGCCTTGGCCGATGTGGGCAAAGGTGTGCGCGTCGCTTATCAATCGTCTTGCACCTTGCAGCATGGGCAAAAACTGTCTGGCGTAGTTGAAACTATCCTGCAAAACTGCGGTTACACGCTGACGCCAGTTGCAGACAGCCATCTATGCTGTGGCGCTGCGGGCACTTATACGCTGATGCAACCTGCGCTGTCGCAGCAGTTGCTGGAAAATAAATTGGGTGCGCTGCAACAGGGCGCGGCCGAGGTTATTGCCACCGCCAACATAGGCTGCCAGTTGCATTTGGAAAGTGCAGCTCACTTGCCGGTTAAACACTGGATCGAGCTGTTACAACAAGGGTCGCCCTGAAAGCAGTGAAAAAAGTTAAAATGTAGGATTTAACGAATCGCAACCCGCAAGGAGAAAAAGCATGGCAATAAAATCGTTCCATCCCCCGCAACGCATTTTGATGGGCCCAGGCCCTTCGGATGTCAGCTCACGTGTGCTGGAGGCCTTGTCGCGCCCCACTATCGGCCATCTTGATCCAGTGTTCGTAACTATGATGGACGAGATGAAAGAGCTGTTGAAGTACGCTTTCCAGACTAAAAATGAATTGACTATGCCCGTTTCTGCCCCCGGCTCGGCCGGAATGGAAACCTGCTTCGTCAACCTGGTCGAACCCGGCGACAAAGTCATCGTATGTCAGAACGGCGTGTTCGGCGGACGCATGAAGGAAAACGTTGAGCGCTGCGGCGGCACTGCAGTGATGGTGCAGGACGATTGGGGACGCGCAGTCGACCCACAAAAAGTGGAAGATGCACTCAAGGCTAATCCTGATACCAAGATCGTTGCGTTTGTGCACGCAGAAACTTCCACGGGCGCTTTGTCTGATGCTAAAACCTTGGTGGCGCTTGCTCATAAACATGGTTGCTTGACCATTGTGGATGCAGTCACTTCACTCGCCGGTTCGCCACTCAAGGTCGATGAATGGGAAATAGACGCTATTTATTCCGGCACGCAAAAATGTTTATCCTGTACGCCTGGACTTTCCCCAGTCAGTTTCAGTACGCGCGCGCTGGAGAAAATCAAAAACCGCAAGAACAAAGTGCAAAGCTGGTTTCTGGATTTGAATCTGGTCATGAGCTATTGGGGCGGTTCAACCAAACGCGCCTACCATCACACCGCGCCGATCAACGCACTATATGGCCTGCACGAAGCATTGGTGATACTGCAGGAAGAAGGCCTGGAAAATTCATGGGCTCGCCACACGAAAAACCACCTTGCCCTGCGCGCCGGCCTGGAAGCAATGGGATTGAAGTTTGTGGTGCCAGAATCTGAGCGTCTGCCACAACTGAACGCACTTACCATTCCAGATGGCGTGGACGATGCCGCCGTGCGTTCCACCCTGCTAAACGATTATCAACTGGAAATTGGTGCGGGCCTGGGCGTAATGGCAGGCAAGGTGTGGCGCATAGGTTTGATGGGTTACGCCAGCAATCAGAGCAATATTTTGGTGTGCCTCGGTGCGCTGGATGACGTATTAGGCAGGATGAAGGCTCCGGTTCAGCATGGCGTGGCAGTTGCTGCAGCGCAAAAAGTGCTGGCGGGCTGATTTTTGTTTATAAGGCCCTTAATGCTTGTTTTCAGGTGTCCCTCTTTGTGCTGAAACAAAGGGGGCATGGTGCATTTGGACGCATCTGGGCAAATGATGTAGCGGATCCAATTACTGGTGAATTGGCTTACCAAGTTGCTGGGGTTTAGAACCCCGCATTAGGTATTTTTCGGGGTGGAATTACGCTACACCAAACAACCACTGGCTGTTGCACTTCTAACTTGAATCCGCCTATCAAAGCCAAATGAAAAAATCTGAAATTAAATTCACCATTACTCGCGACGACAAAAAGGTACCCGAAAAAATCGTCTGGAGCGCCTCTGATATTCAGGAACAAACTACCACTAATGCAATAATGATTGCTCTGTGGGACGCCCGGGAGAAGAATACGCTGCGTATTGATTTATGGACCAAAAACATGATGAAAGAGGAGATGAAAAAGTTTTATCATCAAAGTCTTTTGTTCATGGCGGATAATTTTGAACGTGCTACCGGAGATGTGGAAGCCGCGCAAGCGATGCGAAATTTTGCCCAGACTATGGGCGAAAAAATGAATCTGGTTATGGAAAATAAATTTGTCACTCTAAAAAATAATTAAACCAATCAACGTTACCATCCTGCCCTTGGCACAACGATAATCCAGCGCTATTACTTTCAACAAACAATCCTTAAAGGAATAAATTAAAAATGACGAAATCTGAAATTAAATTTACGGTCACTCTTGACGACAACATGGTGGCAGAAAAAATTGACTGGAGCGCTTCTGATACAAAAGAGTCCAACACGAGCAAAGGAGTAATGATCTCAGTTTGGGATACCAAGGAAAACAATACGATGCGGATTGATTTCTGGACCAAAGATATGATGGTCGATGAAATGTGTCAGTTTTATCACCAAACTTTTTTATCAATGGCGGATACTTTCGAGCGTGCTACCGGGGAAGCGGAAGTGGCGAAATCAATGCGAAATTTTGCCCAGCAGTTTGGCGAAAAAGTGAATCTGTTTTCGAAACAAAAATTTGATGCATAACGTCAGCATAAAAAAACGCAGTGGTACGTTCTTTCACCGTTAAATTATTACAATCAAGAGGAAAATCATGAAAACAGTTGGTGAATTAAGACAGGCTCTTGAAGGCGTGCCAGATGATCGTGTGCTGAAGGCGCAGGTAGTAGCCATAAACGGGAGCGCGTGGACACTGAATGTAGAATTTTGCGCGTTGGTACCGGCTGGCTCAAGTATGCCAGGAGGCTCTATGGCGGTAATGAAACTAACCCATCCTGAATTGGAAACCATGCCGGAGTGGCCAGCACCTACTTGATGCGCACCTAAATTATTATGGACATCAACCCGCTTTTCCTGGCCTTCATTCTCGGCATTATTGAAGGACTAACCGAATTCCTGCCCATTTCCAGTACGGGTCACCTGATCATTGCTGGCGACTTACTCAACTTTAATGATGAGAGGGGCAAGGTATTCATGATCGTCATCCAGTTGGGTGCGATTTTGGCAGTGGTATGGGAGTTCCGAGCCAAGCTGGTGGCCGTGACGCGTGGTTTAGTGGCGCGCGAACCCATTGCCTTGCGCTTTGCCAGTAACGTGTTGGTGGCATTTCTGCCAGCTGTCGTGCTTGGGCTAATGTTCCACCACTTGATCAAGACCTATCTGTTTAATCCTTACACCGTGGCGATGGCGCTAATCGTGGGAGGCTTGGTGATTCTGTGGGTGGAGAAACGAGCGTTTCACCCGCACATCAAAAGTATCGAAGATATGCGCTGGCAGGATGCAATCAAGGTGGGATTTGCCCAGTCGGTGGCCATGTTTCCTGGCGTTTCCCGTTCCGGCGCAACCATCATGGGCGGGATGATTTTTGGGCTTGATCGACGAGTTGCGACTGAGTTTTCTTTCTTTCTTGCTATTCCTACCATGTGCGGGGCAACCGCCCTCGATCTTTACAAGAACTGGCATCTGCTATCAGCCGCAGATCTGCCAGTATTCGCAGTAGGCTTTATCGCCGCGTTCGTCAGCGCCTATCTGGCCGTAGCGGCCTTACTTAAATTTATTTCCAATCATACTTTTGTGGGGTTTGCCTGGTATCGCATTGTATTCGGCCTGATAGTACTGGTTACCGCCTACAGCGGTGTTGTAGCATGGTAAGCTTTTCAAGCGATTAGCTGCCGATAGACTTACATAGTTTAGCTCTGTTCCCACGGTAATTCACGTGCGCGCCAGCCACCCAGCACATTGCGGTGCTTGTTGGCATCGTTGTCGCCTTCAAAGCCTTCCAGCACATTGTAGGATTCGGTATAACCGGCTTCGGTCGCAGCTACAGCAGCATTATGAGAGCGGGCACCACTGCGGCATATGAATAATACCAATGCCTCTTTGTCTACCTGCTGCTCAAGCTGCGCCATGAAATTCTGGTTGGGTTTCATGCCGGGATAGGTAGCCCATTCAATTTCCACTGCTTCGGGAATATGCCCCACCCAATCCAGCTCAGCGCGAGTGCGCACGTCGACCAGCTTGGCGCCAGGCGCAGCTTGCAGTATGTCGTAAGCCTCATTCGGCAGCAGGGCACCCTCATAGGGTAAATTCATTTCTTTGGCGCGTTTTTGCGCGGCGTTCAAAATTTCTGTGATTTTCCCCATGATATTTCTCCGCTATTGTTCAATAGATAACCCGCGAATACTGCTCGCGGAGGACGATTGCATACTATCCCAATGCAGAAAAAAATCCTATCCGCTCATAACCCTGCAAACATACAAGACCGAGACTCTATAATGCAAGTTCAGCAAAAATTGGACGACGATATGCGTACCTCAACATCTTGCATCACCATCAATGGTTATGCACAAAAATAGTGCATAACCATTGCATGCGCCCCGAAAAAAAGCGCACATTTAAATCCAATTATCTTCATGAATATGGCAAAATGCTCGTTTTAGCGCTGGAATATGCAGTGGAACACTTCGTGCTTGATTCCCAGTGCTTGATTTCCAAGTTTAAGTTTGTGTAATTTCCAGTTTATTTTTTTAGTTTAGTCGTTAACGTTTATGGAGAGAATTATTATGTCGAAGTCAGTTGCTGATGTTCTTAAGTTACTTAAAGACAATGAAGTTAAATTCGTTGACCTACGCTTCACTGATACTCGTGGCAAAGAACAGCACGTTTCGATTCCGGCACATGTGGTGTCAGATAGTGACGACTGGTTCGAATCCGGCCACGCCTTTGACGGTTCATCCATCGCTGGCTGGAAAGGTATACAAGCATCCGACATGCTGCTGATGGCCGATCCTGCATCCGCATTTCTCGATCCATTTATGGACGAAACCACATTGGTGATGACTTGCGACGTGGTGGAACCATCCGACGGCAAAGGTTATGACCGCGATCCACGCTCAATCGCCAAGCGTGCTGAAGCCTATTTGAAATCCACCGGATTAGGCGATGTCTGCTACTTTGGCCCTGAGCCTGAGTTTTTCATTTTTGATTCAGTCAACTGGCAAGTGGATATGTCTGGCTGCTTCTGCAAGGTTAACTCTGAAGAAGCCGCCTGGTCTTCCGCAGAAAAATATGATGGTGGAAATACTGGCCATCGTCCCACGGTCAAGGGCGGTTACTTCCCGGTACCTCCGGTCGATTCGCTACAAGACATGCGCTCTGCAATGTGCTTGATATTGGAAGAAATCGGCGTTCCTGTCGAAGTGCATCACCACGAAGTGGCGACCGCTGGACAATGTGAAATTGGCACCCGCTTTGACAGCTTGGTAAATCGTGCCGATCAAACCCAGAAGCTTAAATATGTAGTGCACAACGTCGCACATCAATATGGCAAGACCGCGACTTTCATGCCCAAGCCGATTGTCGGTGATAACGGCTCAGGCATGCATGTCCATCAATCCATCTGGAAGGACGGCAAAAATCTGTTTGCAGGCAATGGATATGCCGGACTGTCCGAATTAGCCCTGTATTATATTGGCGGTATTATCAAGCATGCCCGTGCGCTTAACGCCATCACCAACCCCGGCACTAACTCCTACAAGCGTTTGGTTCCCGGCTTCGAAGCTCCCGTAAAGTTGGCTTACTCGGCGCGAAACCGCTCTGCCTCGATCCGCATTCCTTTCGTGCAAAGTGATAAGGCACGCCGTATTGAAGTGCGTTTCCCGGATCCAACTGCCAATTCTTATCTGGCTTTCACCGCCATGATGATGGCTGGTTTGGATGGCATACAAAACAAAGTTCACCCAGGCGATCCTGCGGACAAAAATTTGTATGACTTGCCACCAGAGGAGGATGCAAAAATCCCAACAGTGTGTTCCAGCCTCGAACAAGCTCTGGAAGCGTTGGACAAGGATCGCGAGTTCCTGACCCGTGGCGGTGTATTCTCTAATGACTTCATCGATGCGTACATTGAGTTGAAAATGGAAGAAGTGA
Organism: uncultured Candidatus Nitrotoga sp.; assembly: GCA_964589845.1. Lineage (GTDB taxonomy): Bacteria > Pseudomonadota > Gammaproteobacteria > Burkholderiales > Gallionellaceae > Nitrotoga. The sequence goes on from CAZPUT010000025.1 coordinate 13,080, forward strand.
CCCGTTATCGCATGACAACGCATCCGGTTGAATTCGACATGTATTACAGTCTGTAACGTTTAACCCAGATTGTCCATTAGGCACAATTCAGCATGATTTCACGGTATCCGTTCGCCCTGAGTATGTCGAAGGGCTTGTTCTCACAGGCTGGTGGTTCGACAAGCTCACCACGAACGGCCTAATGGATTATCTGGGTTTAATATTTGCAACGGGCTTTCCCGGAAGTCCGTTCGACCGGGGAAGTCCGTTCGCCCGACTCATGGTTAATGGCTCATATTGGCATTAACCATCTGTTGATCGTTTCACTTTACGCCACCGTTCAAGTAACAATTTTATTCGCTGGAGCAGAGCGTGAATATTGCGTAAGTAAACAAAAGCCGTTATATTCCAGTCATGCACTTCTCTCGCCACATCTCGCAATCGCACTCTACATCCAGCCTTCTGGCTGCGTTGCTGCTGCGCACCGCGCGCTAAAATACATCCCCAAAGTTTTGAAGCAAGCGGCATCCAGCCGAATTTTATTCGCCTGGATTGTGCGAATTAAATAATTGCAATGGAGTTCAGCATGAAAGAAAAATTAATAATATTTGATACTACTTTGCGCGATGGCGAACAAAGCCCAGGCGCGTCCATGACTAAGGAAGAAAAGATCCGCATCGCACGGCAATTGGAAAAACTGGGTGTTGATGTTATCGAGGCAGGGTTCGCTGCTGCCAGTCCGGGGGACGCAAATGCAGTCCGCAGCGTTGCGCAAATCATCGAGAGTTCTACAATTTGCTCGTTGGCGCGCGCCACTGAAAGCGATGTCCGCGCTGCTGGCGAAGCGATCAAGCCAGCCAAGTCTGGTCGCATTCACATCTTTATCGCTACTTCACCGATCCACATGAAAATGAAGTTGCGTATGCAGCCCGACCAAGTGGTGGAAGCGGCGGTGAAAGCGGTGAAGCTTGCATCAGAATATACCGACGACATCGAATTTTCTGCCGAGGATGCGGTGCGCTCGGAAATGGATTTTCTCGTTCGTATTTTTGATGCAGTGATTCAAGCGGGAGCGAAGACCCTGAACGTGCCGGATACTGTCGGTTACAGCATCCCGGTTTTGTGGGGCGAGCGCATCAAGCAGTTGATCGAACGCGTGCCGAATTCCGGGAAAGTAGTATGGTCCACCCATTGTCACAATGATCTCGGAATGGCGGTCGCCAATTCTCTCGCTGCTGTAATGAACGGTGCGCGTCAGGTGGAATGCACTATCAATGGCTTGGGTGAGCGTGCCGGGAACGCCAGTCTGGAAGAAATCGTAATGGCGGTTAAGACGCGCCACGATGTATTCAGTTGCGATTCGCGCATCGATACCATGCAGATCGTGCCGACTTCCAAACTTGTGTCCAGCATCACCGGTTATCCGGTGCAGCCTAACAAGGCGATTGTCGGCGCGAATGCTTTTGCGCATGAATCCGGCATTCATCAGGATGGTGTGCTCAAGCACCGCGAGACTTATGAAATTATGCGTGCCGAAGATGTTGGCTGGAGCACGAACAAATTAACCCTGGGCAAGCTTTCCGGTCGCAACGCGTTCCGCACCCGTTTGCAGGAACTCGGCATCGTGCTGGAAAACGAGGAGGTGGTGAACGACGCTTTTGCCCGCTTCAAAGAATTGGCTGACCGCAAGCGTGAAATTTTTGATGAGGACTTGCAAGCCTTGGTTAGTGAAAGCGAGGTAGCGCAAGTTAGCGAGCATTATCGTTTGGTATCCTTGCGCGCGCATTCGGAAACCGGCCTTCTGCCCGTGGCGCAGGTGCGATTGAGTGTGGGCGGACAGGAATTTGCTGCCGAGTGCCAGGGAGGTGGGCCGGTAGATGCGACGTTTAAAGCCATCGAGCAGATCGTGCAAAGTGGCACCGAACTGCAACTTTATTCGGTAAACAACATTACCAGCGGCACAGATGCACAGGGCGAAGTGACCGTGCGGCTATCCAAGGGCGGCCGTATAGTCAATGGCCAAGGTGCAGACACGGATATCGTGGTAGCCTCCGCCAAGGCTTACCTGCATGCGCTGAATAAATTGGACAATGAAGCGGAGCGTGCACATCCGCAGGTGTGATTTACTGATGGGCTTCAGGCATGAGCGGCACGTCACTAGGCGTGCCGTTTTCCTTCCACTCCAGCACACGCAAACGGCTCAAAGAATATTTATTATCAATAAGTATTATCAATAAGGACATGGCGTGCAGTCAGCTATATCAGTCGAAAATCTCACAAAGACCTACGCCTCGGGATTTATGGCGCTCAACAGCATCAATCTTGAGATTCAGCATGGAGAAATCTTTGCCCTGCTGGGTCCGAATGGAGCCGGCAAGACAACATTAATCAACGTCATTTGCGGGATTGTTAATCCGAGCCAGGGCAAGGTGCTGGCCGACGGTTATGACATCGTTTCTGACTATCGCGCGGCCAGATCAAAAATCGGCTTGGTGCCGCAGGAGCTTTCCACCGATGCCTTCGAAACTGTTTTGGCCACGGTGAAATTCAGTCGCGGCCTGTTTGGTAAACCGCCCAATCCGGCCTATATCGAAAAAGTGCTGCGCGATCTGTCCCTGTGGGACAAGAAAGATGCAAAAATCAGGACGCTGTCGGGCGGCATGAAGCGTCGGGTAATGATCGCCAAGGCGCTATCCCATGAACCGCAGATTCTATTTCTCGACGAGCCTTCAGCAGGCGTCGACGTCGAACTGCGCCGCGACATGTGGGAAATTGTCCGGGGTTTACGAAAAAGTGGCGTGACCATTATTCTGACCACACATTATATTGAGGAAGCCGAGGAAATGGCCGACCGCATCGGAATAATTAGCAAAGGCGCAATTATCCTGGTGGAGGACAAGGTCAGATTGATGGATAAGCTAGGCAAAAAACAGCTCAAGTTGTATCTGCAGACTCCACTGGCACAAATCCCCGAGGAACTCGCCGGATATGCACTTGAACTATCGGCTGACGGCAACGAGCTGATCTACATTTTTGACGCCCAGGGCGAGCAGACAGGAATCGCAGATCTGTTACGACAGCTCGCCAAGCACGGGATAGACTATAAGGATCTCCAGTCCAGCCAAAGCTCACTGGAAGAAATTTTCGTTAATTTGGTAAGCGGGTGCCCATGAATTTTTATGCAATTCGCGCAATTTATTTTTTCGAGCTGGCGCGCACCTGGCGAACGCTGATGCAAAGCATTGCATCGCCAGTCATTTCGACCACGCTTTATTTCGTGGTGTTTGGCTCAGCGATCGGCTCGCGCATGACCGAGATCGACGGTATCAGCTATGGAGCCTTTATTGTCCCCGGTCTGATCATGCTAGCCCTGCTGACGGAAAGTATTTCCAATGCCTCTTTCGGTATTTACATGCCGAAATTTTCGGGCACCATTTATGAGATTCTCTCCGCTCCTATTTCTTATGTGGAGACCGTCATTGGCTATGTTGGGGCTGCGGCCACCAAGTCCATCATCCTGGGCTTGCTCATTCTGGCCACGGCGCGGCTTTTCGTTCAATTCGAGATCGCGCATCCACTGTGGATGGTTATCTTCCTGGTACTCACTGCCGTTACCTTCAGCCTCTTCGGTTTCATAATTGGTGTTTGGGCTGACGGGTTCGAGAAATTACAAATCATACCCATGATGATCATCACGCCGCTGGCTTTTCTGGGTGGAAGTTTTTATTCAATCAGCATGCTGCCACCCCTGTGGCAAAAAATCACGCTGTTCAACCCGGTGGTCTACTTGATCAGTGGTTTCCGATGGAGCTTTTATGGCGTTTCCGACGTCAACGTGGCTATCAGCGTTAGCATGACGCTGGTCTTTCTTCTCCTGTGCCTCACATCCGTGTGGTGGATTTTTAAGACGGGATACCGACTCAAGAGCTGAGGATGCACAAGATTGTGCAGATGCAGCAATTAATAATCCATCAAAGTCAGTTTGAGTTGCGCAGGCAGTCTGCCCAGTTATTTGGCGTCTCGTAAATGCGCACGCGTTCCAGTTGCAGGTTATTCCCAAAGCTATGGTGGTAGGCACTGTCGAGCAGCTTGAATGCGAGCATGGCGAGATTTTCTGCGGTGGGCGGCACTTCCAGAACTACAGTTTTGTGATTGGGCAGTGAGTTCAAAAAATCCAACACCGCCGTGTCATTGCGATATACCAGGAAGGCATGGTCCCACGCATCAACCAGCTGTTCCTTGGCGATACGTTTCACTTCAGTATAGTCCATTACCATGCCTTGTTCGGATAAGCCATCGGTGGTGATAATCTCACCGGACAGGGTAATCTCAATAGCGTAGCGGTGGCCGTGCAAATGCCGGCACTGGCTGGTGTGACTGGGGATGCGGTGACCTGCATCAAATTCTAGCCTTCGGGTAATTTGCATGATAGGTGCGCGCTGTGTAAGTGCGTGGATTATAACTTGAATGCAACAACCGCACGCCGTAAGGCGCGTAGCACTTCTTGCTTTCTCAGCTTTCTCTTGCAACTGCAAGAGGCTCGCCAGCCTATCCACCCAAGTTAAGCATCCCTCCAAATAACAAATTAGTTGCATTTTATTTATTATTAAGTATCATTCTCATTATTATTAGCAAGTCAGCCGTTGAAAAGTTTGATCAGAACCCGTCGCCCAGCAGCAAAATAAATTTTATTGCTGGACAACAACAAGCTGATCCGCATAAGATAAAGGCCAGAATTATGTATATTTGTATTTGCAAGGGCATCACCGATTCCGCCATTCGTGAAGCCGTCTGCCAGGGCGCATGTCGTATGCGGGATTTGAAAACTTGTCTGGGTGTAGGTACGCAGTGCGGTAAATGTGCCTGCCATGCCAAGCAGGTTTTGAATGAAGTTCTGGCAGATTTAAGGCATATCAAAATAATTCCGCATCAACCCAGCCGCCTGGTTGAGGCCATAATTTAAGGAAACCAACATGAAAGGCAATAAAGACATCATTCAATTTCTCAATCGTCAACTGAAACACGAGCTGACTGCCATTAATCAGTATTTTCTTCACGCACGCATGTACAAGAACTGGGGATTCAATAGCCTGGGCAAACATGAGCATGACGAATCCATCGAGGAAATGAAGCACGCTGACATGCTGATAGAGCGAGTTTTGTTTCTGGAAGGCCTGCCTAATTTGCAGGAACTTGGCAAGCTGATGATCGGCGAAAAAGCCGAGGAGTGTGTGGCATGCGATCTCAAGCTGGAAATGGCTGCACGCGAAAATCTGGTCGCTGCGATGACTGCCTGCGAAAGCGCTAACGATTATGTCTCTCGCGAAATTTTCAAAAAAATTCTGGAAGACACCGAAGAGCACATTGATTGGCTGGAAACCCAGTTGGACGTAATGCAGAAAGTCGGCATCCAGAATTGGCTACAAAGCCAAATGTAACTCGATATTGCTGCCGCTAAATCCTTCGGCCAGAAATTTTTCTGTAAGGCAGTCCGCTGAATTACCCAAAGAATACAATCTCCGTAACTCAATATTTGACACGC
>CAZPUT010000026.1:0-17834 GCA_964589845.1 uncultured Candidatus Nitrotoga sp.
CGTCGATCGCGTTTCATTTTGCCAACACTCGCCCGAAAGCTTTGCTAGGTGGCGCTATGCACTTGCCAACTGCACGCCAGATTGACAGACGACTAGTTTTGGGCGGATTGGCGTTTGGAGTCGGCTGGGGCTTGACTGGTTATTGCCCTGGCCCGGCGGTGGCTTCGCTTGCCATCGGTGGGAGCAAGCCACTGATCTTTGTCGTCGCCATGCTTGCCGGTATGGCGATTTTCGAGATTCACGATAGGCGTTCAAGCGCGCACAAACGCAAAGCAGTCTAGTGTAATTTTTCCGGAGCCGCATATACGAATGGCGATGACTACAGTGATATGCAACGTGCAATTCAATAAGAGGCAACAATGATAGTCGAACTGGGATTAGGCTTGGCGGTTGGCGCAATAATGGCGCTGACTGGTGCTGGGGGCGGGATATTGGCGGTCCCGCTGCTCGTATTCGGCCTGCAACTTAGTGTTGCCCAAGCAGGGCCGATTGGTTTATTGGCCGTAGGGCTAGCTGCCGCTTTGGGAGCGGCAGCCGGTTTGAAAACGGGTATCGTTCGCTATAGAGCGGCAATGTTGATGTCCGTTACCGGCATGTTCCTGTCGCCTGTCGGTGTATGGCTTGCGCACAGACTCGACAACCGTTGGCTGAGTATTCTGTTTTCCATCATTTTGTTCTTCATTGCGTATCGAACTTTCCGCCAGGCCAAGGATCATTCAACCGAGAATGAAGGGGGCAACATCCAAAAACTCGCATGCGTTCGAGACGCCAATAGCGGCCAGTTCGTCTGGACCACTCGCTGTGCACGCGCCTTGGCAATATCTGGAGGCATCGCGGGATTATTCTCTGGCTTATTGGGTGTGGGAGGCGGCTTTGTAATTGTTCCAGCTTTACAACGTTATACGGATCTGGCCATTCAGTCCGTCGTCGCCACGTCATTGACAGTCATCGCGTTGGTGTCACTAACAGGCGTCCTGTTCAGTGCTAGCGTTGGTGCCTTGAACTGGGTAGTTGCGATACCGTTTTGTGTTGGTGCCTTTGTAGGAATGATGGTTGGAAGGTTAATATCTTCTCGGCTGGCTGGGCCCCAGTTGCAAATAAGTTTTGCTGTTCTATCCGCAGTCGTAGCGGCTGGAATGATGATCAAATCTATTGCATAAAATATTGTAGCCCTACACTAATCTGTGGCAAAGTTTGCAGCAGAGCCTTCCACTGCCATGACTGTCGGCTGCTTGGTAAGCAGCGTAATTAACGTAGCGAGTTGGTCGCGCATTTGGCGACGATCCACAATCATATCAATAGCGCCATGGTCCATCAAAAATTCCGCGCGCTGAAAGCCGTCTGGGAGCGTCTCACGAACCGTCTGCTGAATTACCCGCGCACCGGCAAAGCCGATCATTGCACCGGGCTCGGCAATTACCACGTCTCCCATGAAAGCAAAGCTGGCGGACACGCCGCCCATGGTCGGATCGGTCAGCACCGAAATGAATGGCAGTTTTTCTGCACTCAACTGGGTCAGTGCGGCACATGTTTTTGCCATTTGCATTAACGACAACAATCCTTCTTGCATACGTGCACCCCCGCTGGCGGCAAAACACACGAAAGGGGCTTTCTGTTCGGTAGCAAGCTGCACACCGCGCACGAAGCGTTCTCCCACTACCGAACCCATGGAGCCGCCCATGAAGCTGAATTCAAACACTGCCGCCACCAGCGGAATGGCATGCACACTTCCCTGCATTACCACCAGCGCATCACTCTCACCCGTGTCACGCTGCGCCGCCGTCAGACGCTCACTGTATTTTCTGCTATCTTTGAATTTCAGTGTATCCAGCGGCTGCACTTCAGCACCAATCTCGAAACGCCCCTCCGCATCCAAAAGCCAGTTCAGCCGAGTGCGCGCGGTAACACGGTGATGATGATTGCATTTGGGGCAAACACTTTTGTTTTTCTCCAAATCAGAGTAATACAGCACCCCCTGGCATGATGGACATTTGTGCCATAGCCCTTCTGGCACATTCTTCTTGCTCTCTTCCCCCAACTCCCTGCGCTTTATTTTTGGGGGCAATAATTTCTGAAACCAACTCATGCAATCCTCCTTCTAGGCCTGATTGATTGCCAAGCGCAATTCCTTAACCAGCCTTGCGACATTGAGGATTACAGACTCTTCGTTCGAATCCTCAATTTCCTGCACGATGCGGCTGCCAACCACCACGCCGTCGCACAGCTTTGAGACTGCTCGCGCTGTATCTGCATCACGGATGCCAAAGCCTACGCATATAGGTAGGCCGATGTGCTGTCGAATGTGCGGAATTTTCTGTGCTATCGCTGACAAGTCCAGATGCCCCGCCCCAGTCACGCCCTTAAGCGACACGTAATACACGTAACCGCGCGCCAGTTTGGCCACTTGCGCGATGCGCGCATCGGATGTAGTGGGTGCAAGCAAAAAGATGGGGTCCACGCCATGGCGATGCAGGTGACCGAACGCCTCGTGGCTTTCTTCCGGCGGAAAATCCACCGTCAGCACGCCGTCTACTCCCACTTCCGCACAGCGCGCAGCAAAGCTTTCCCAGCCCATTGCCTCGATAGGGTTGCCATAACCCATCAGCACTACGGGCGTGCTCGCATCCGTGGCGCGAAATTTCGCCACCATATCGAGTACGTCATGCAACGCTACGCCATGTTTGAGTGCTCGTTCCGAAGAGCGTTGTATAGTTGGACCATCCGCCATTGGATCGGAGAATGGCACGCCAATTTCAATGATGTCTGCACCCACCTCTGCCAGCGCATGCATCAGCGAAACAGTAATTTGCGGATTGGGATCACCTGCCGTAATAAAGGGAATCAGTGCCTTACTGCCGCGCTGCTTAAGTTTTTCAAAAGTGGTCTGAATACGTGACATGGGGTACCTGCAAAGTAATTCCAGAAAAGGTTACAGTTCAATACCAGAAACCCGCGCTACGGTCGCCATGTCCTTGTCGCCGCGTCCGGATAGATTGACCAGCAGAACTTTATCATGCCCCATCGTCGGTGCGATCTTGGCCGCATAAGCCAAAGCATGACTTGATTCCAACGCCGGAATAATACCTTCGTAATGACATAGATCATGAAAAGCTTGTAGCGCCTCACTATCCTCAATGGCTACATATTGCGCGCGCCCACTGTCTTTAAGCCATGCGTGTTCCGGGCCGACACCGGGATAATCCAGCCCGGCGGAAATAGAGTGCGTTTCAATGATTTGGCCGTTCTCATCCTGCAACAAATAAGTACGATTACCATGCAGCACGCCCGGCTTGCCCGCAGTCAGTGCGGCTGCGTGTAGGCCACTGGCAAGGCCGCTGCCCGCAGCTTCCACACCGATAAGCTGCACACCAGGCACATCGATGTAAGAATGAAAAATCCCCATGGCGTTCGAGCCCCCGCCCACGCAGGCGATCACCGCATCCGGCTGACGTCCTGCCAATTCCGGCATCTGAACCACGCATTCCTTGCTTACCACTGAATTGAAATCACGCACCATCATCGGATACGGATGCGGGCCAGCCACAGTGCCGATAATGTAGAAAGTATTTTCGATGTTGGTAACCCAATCGCGCATCGCCTCGTTGAGCGCATCCTTGAGTGTTTTGGAACCGCTCTCAACTGGCACTACCGTAGCGCCCAGAAGTTTCATGCGATAGACATTAGTGGCCTGACGTTTAATGTCCTCCGCACCCATGTACACCACGCATTCCATGCCGTAACGTGCCGCCACGGTAGCCGTCGCTACGCCGTGCTGACCCGCGCCGGTCTCGGCGATCACGCGCGGTTTGCCCATGCGCTTAGCCAGCAGCGCCTGTCCTACGGTGTTATTCACCTTATGCGCACCGGTATGATTAAGATCTTCACGCTTCAGATAAATCTGCGCGCCACCCAACCGTTTCGACCAGTGCCGTGCGTGGTAAATCGGGCTGGGGCGTCCGACATAATGCTTCAGCTCATAGGCAAACTCAGCCTTGAACTCAGGGTCAACAGAATAATGCTCATAAGCAGCACGCAATTCATCCAGCGCGCCCATTAAAGTTTCCGCAACGTAAATACCGCCGTAAGGGCCGAAATGACCCGTGCTGTCAGGATAGTTGTAAGCCAATTTTCTTAACCTCATTGATGAATGCGGCGATTTTCGCTGCATCCTTAATTCCTTTCGCAGCTTCCACACCGCTGGAAACATCTACTGCCCAAGGTCGCACCTGCTTGATTGCATCCGCCACATTATTTACGTGCAAGCCCCCGGATAAAACTACTGGCAAGGGCAAATTGCGCGGAATCAGTGTCCAGTCAAACGATACTCCCGTGCCACCATGCGTACCTTCGATGAAGGCATCAAGCAACAAACCCTGTGCATCTTTATAACGCGCCGCGTATTGTACCAAATCCACTCCATATTTGACTCGTACCGCCTTCAAATAAGGGCGATTGAACTGCGCGCAGAATTCTGATTCTTCCTCCCCGTGAAACTGCAACACATCCAACGGTACCTGCTGCAATATCTCTTGCACCGCTTCTGCGCTGGGATTCACGAACAACCCCACCAGCGTCACGAACGGCGGAATCGCAGCCGCCAGTTGAACAGCCTGCTTCGGCGTTACATAACGCGGACTTTTATCATAGAACACCAGTCCGAGCGCATCCGCACCGCTATGCGCGGCGGCCAGCGCATCTTCCACACGCGTGATGCCGCAAATCTTGATTCGGGTCATAGTTATGAAACACGCTGACAATAAATCCAGGCAGCATTGTAATGCATTCAAGCCATTGACTAAATTGCAATCTAAATATTTTAAATTGATCGGCCCCGAGCGAGTTTGCAAACGAGGGTTGCCAGCTTTGATTAGCGTTTCAACGTATCAAGAAATACTGATACATCACTAAAATATTTTACAAAACAAAGTTAAGGTGATCATCTCGCCACGAACCGTGGTATCACTTAAATTTAGCGCGCAAGCGCACCCTACTTAAGTTGTGGCAATTCCCATTTAGCATCGTAAGTAACCCGGCGCAGATACAAGCCATCTGGCGCAAAGGTTGGCGCAGCAAGACTGCGCTCTTTACCCTCCAACACTTCACGCATCCACTGCGGCGGGTGCTTGCCCTTTCCGACATATACCAGACAACCAACGATGTTGCGCACCATATGATGCAGGAAAGCATTGGCGCTGAGATTGAAAATTATGGTATCGCCTCGCTTTTGAATGTCGAGTTGTGCCAGATTTTTGATAGGTGATTTGGCTTGGCATTCCGCGGCGCGCAGGGCACTAAAATCATGCTCTCCCAACAAATACTGCGCGGCTTCACACATCTTTTCCACATTCAGTGGCGCATGAAACCAGCCTGCTTTGCCATGCAGCATGGCATTGCGCACGGAGCGGTTGATAAGTAGATAGCGGTAACTACGTGCCTGGGCAGAAAAACGCGCATGAAATTCTTCCGGCACAGTATGTGCCCACAATACAGCGATGCTGTTCGGCAACAAGGCATTGACGCCGCGTACCCAAGCAGTCAGCGGCCTTGCTACGTTGGTATTAAAGTGCACTACTTGTTCCTGCGCGTGGACACCGGTATCAGTACGACCAGCTGCGACGACTGAAATAAGTTCGTTGGCAATCCCGCTCAAAGCAACTTGCAGTGCATCTTGCACAGTATGGCCACCGGCTTGACTTTGCCAACCGAAATACTGGCTACCGTCGTATTCCACACCGAGTGCAATTCTCACAGCAGCGCAAACATAAGCAGGGCACAGCCTATAGTGAGTATCATGCCATCATGCATTGTGAATGGGGTGGTGTGCAGTTCAATGCTGTGCGGTTTAACTTCCGCTGGGGCCAGCATCTGTCCGATATGTTGGTGCACCAATTACCTGTGGTATCCCATACAACGGATTCGGCATACTGCAAGGTTAGTGCCAGGCGCAATGCCAGGCGCTCGCGGGACAGGCCGACATATCGTAATGGGTATGTCAAAACGTATAGACCACAAATGAGCTGCTGTTGGGGCAACAGACTTAACAGAATAGCCAAACTTGCCAGGGTAAATGCCAAGCGGCACAATTGCAGCAAACCATTAATCAAACCTTCATGTGTTGGACTGAATTGTGCAAGCGATGCCCACACGGCTGCACCCGGTGTAGCGTAGGCATAGATGAGGAGCAGCGATAGCATAATCCAGCGCGTGCGGCGCAACAGTGTGATCAAACGGGTAGCGGACAAAGCGTAGCTCACTGCCAGCAGTGGCAAGCCTGCGAGCAGCAATTTTGTGGCTTGCAATAATTGAATAGAGATAACTAGACAGACCCAAAGGAGGATAAGCACGGCAGGGTGCGTCATCGGGGGAGCCTTTAAATCCATTTGGCGGTAAGAATAGTAATGAAAGTTTCTAAGAAACCAGACTTCAAAATATCGGTTGCTCAAATTATCTGCAACCACTTTATTTCAATTGGGCTGCAATGCGAATGCAGATAAGCAGACCATTCGCAACACTGTCGACTCAAAAAAAAACGGCAACCGCAAGTTGCGGGCTACCGTTCGGTGTGCCAATAAGAAAATTACACAGGCAGTTGCTGCAGCAAGGTTTCAGCAGCCGTTCGATGCTGCTCACCCCCCTCACGCACAACTTCTTCCAAAATTTCACGCGCGCCTGCGACATCACCCATTTCCTGATAGGCCTTGGCTAGATCAAGCTTGGAGGCGGCGTCATGCCATTGCGCATCCTTTTCCTCCGCTGACAAAATAGGGGGAGCTGGTTCATCCAGATTCAAACTGATATCGCCCAGACCGATATCCATTATTTCCCTGGGCATGGCTTTTACAGGGGAATCATCAACCTTGCCCGCACTCTTATCCGCAGATGGGAAATCCAGCGTAAAATCCGTATTTTCATTGACATTCGCCCGAGCATCTTCTTGAGTTATTGCAGGGGTTGGGGCAATCTTAGCTGTCACATCTAACATAAAATCATCCAAACTCATTGGAGTCGTTTCGACTTTACCAGTGCTCGACGCAGGCAATTTCGAATGGCTGGAAGTCACATCGAAATCCATCGTTGTACTCTCTGAGTTTATATGGCTGGTAGTTACATCAAAATCCATCGTTGTATTTTTTGAGGCAGAGCTCGACTGACTTATCTCAGCGGCGCTACCTGTCGATGCTTTCGGTGTTCTAAAATCTTGATCGAGGTCAAAATCCAAAGAAGATGACGCTTGCGTTGCCTTGCCCTCATTAAGCATGGCATCGGGAGAGTAACCAGCAACGAATGATTCCTCTGCTACCGCGCTTACAATACCGCCATACATTGGGTTGTTCGGTTCAAGCTGGATGCCCATTTCGGCTGCTTGCTCCCAAGCATTCGCATCACCTGAATCCAGCAACTGACGCGCAATGGTAGCGAATGAACGCGTGTCCTTACGGTTTGCATAAATGGACAGTAGCTTGAGGTGGATCTGATGATTAGCCGGATCCTTGATCAACGCCTCTTTCAGAATTTTTTCCGCTTGCTCATCACGACCAAAACTCAAGAACAAATCCGCCCCGCTGATCGGATCAAAATCCTCGGACTGCGCTTGGCTGGTACCGCTAACCGTGGTAATGGAATTAGTCAAATCATCGGCCTTTGGAGAAGAAGGGACCGACGTACCATTTTGATTAGAGAAGCCTAACGTATGCTCAATCGGCTTATCATCAAGTTTGGTTTTCTCCCTATTGTTCTTACCACGCCGGGTTCGCAAATAACCCAGTCCGACCAGCCCCAGCAGCGCAGCCGCCGCACCCGCCATATAAGTCGGTTGGCCGAGAATTGTATCCAACAGAGAAGGTTGCGTAGGGACCAACTTGGGGTTTGTTATTGGCTTGACTGGTTTCACCGGGCTGACGGTCGCTACTGCGCTAACGGCTGCAACCTCAGAAGCAGCAACAGCTACTTGTGAAGCAACAACAGGGACTTGTGACATAACACCCGATTGGGCTTCATTCAAGCTAGTTGCAGTCTGACCTTCGGTTGGGTTCTGGACAGGCTTCACTTGTGCTGCAGGTGGCTGGCTCTTCAAATCAATCAGGCGCCGCAAATCTTGGACGTTTTTTTCTAACGCTACAACACGTTCATTGCTTTCCTGGAGCGCCTTGCTCTTGGAGATCGCTTCTTCTTCCAGAGTATGAATCTTGTTATGCAAAGCTTTTGCATTGTCGCCTGCAGAGGTTTTGTCCCCAGGTGCTTCACCCTTGGACAATCTCACTACCTCCTTCACGGATTCTTTGGCCACAGGGGCATTATCAGCCACAGAGGTACTAATTTTACCGGAAGCTTCCTGCTTGGATTCATCCCCTCTAGCAAGCCCACTGGCTGCCGCAAGCTTTTGGCGATAGGCGTTCCAATCATCGGCTTGTGCGCGGATCTCTTTCACAGCTTTCACCTGCGACAGATTATCCAATTCGGATTGCTCTGGCATATGCAGGATTTTGCCTCTTTTCAGACGGTTCATATTTTTGCCATCGAATGCATCGGCATTGGCGTGATACAGAGCGACCAGCGCGCGCTCCAGGCTAACATCGGAAGACTTTGTTTGAAGTGCAAGTTTGCTCAGGGAATCACCGCGTTTTACCTTAATCTCGTCGGAAGCAACGTTACTACTCTCATTGGGTTTGTTAACAGCGACAGGTATTTCGTCAACAGCTTTTTTTTCATCCACCATTGGGGTAGTGTTCGACAACGGGGATTCGACTATCTCTTCCTTGCCTTTTGGCTCAAGCTCGGACACATCAACAATGCTCGGCTCTACTGGCTTCACTTCTGCTGGCTTGGGTTGCGCTGGGACATATCCTGGAGGATCAAGCAGGAAAGTGTATTCTCGCAGCAGCTTGCCAGACGACCAAACCAACTCTACCAATAGATTAACGAATGGCTCGTTAATCGGTTGCACTGAAGTTATTTTAATATAAGGTTCGCCATTAGCATTCGTCTCAATCTTGAATTTCAAAGGAGGCAACCCGGATGGATAATCCAAGCCCGCATCCTTGAATACTTCGGGCGAAGCCAAGCGCGCAGACAGGCTACCTATTTCACCTTTACTGGCCGTCCCAAGTTCGATCAACACATTCATGGGCTCACCCAAGGTGTTGGCCACGTTAATATCGCCCATGCTAATCGAATAAGAAAAACCGGACAAAACCAAACCAATAACCAACCCTAATGCTTTGACGAGTGATTTCAGCACACGACCACCTTTATAAAATATAATGTTTAACGTGAAGAACATAACATCATGAAGTTATCAGCGCAAGCTAAAAGCTCAGGCTAAGTAAGTTTCAATCAAAATCTCAGCAATCTGCACGCTATTAAGCGCTGCACCCTTACGGACATTATCACTCACCACCCACAGATTCAGACCACGCGGATGTGATATATCCTCACGAATACGACCGACAAGCGTCGCATCCTGCCCTGCTGCATCAATGGCAGTGGGATAGCCACCAGGCTCGCGCCTATCCATCACCTGCACGCCTGGCGCCTTTTCCAACAAAGCGCGCACTTCGTCCACCGTGATTTTCTTGTGTGTTTCAATATGCAACGCTTCCGAGTGACCATAGAACACCGGCACCCGCACAGCGGTAGCATTAACCATGATGTTCTCGTCTTCCATGATTTTGCGAGTTTCCCACACCATCTTCATTTCTTCTTTGGTGTAACCGTTATCCATAAACACGTCAATGTGCGGCAGCACGTTGAATGCAATGCGTTTAGAATAAACCTCGGCTTTCACTTCCTGATGGTTAAACAAAGCACGTGTCTGCTCAGCTAACTCCTCAATGGCCTCCTTGCCAGTGCCAGACACTGCCTGATACGTGGCAACATTAATGCGCTCTATGCCTACTGCGTCATGGATAGGTTTCAACGCCACCAGCATTTGGATGGTGGAACAGTTCGGGTTGGCAATAATGCCCCGGTTCTTGTATTGCGCAATGGCATGCGGATTCACTTCCGGTACCACAAGCGGAATGTCGTCGTCGTAACGGAATTGCGCAGTATTATCGATCACCACGCAGCCAGCTGCCGCAGCGATAGGCGCATATTTTTCCGACACACTGCTACCCGCGGAAAACAAGCCGATCTGCACCTGCGAAAAATCAAAGCCTTCTACGTCCAGAACAGTAATTTCCTGGTTGCGAAATGTCACTGTGGAACCGACTGAACGGCTGGAAGCCAAAGGGAAAAGCTTACCAACCGGAAATTTGCGCTGCTCCAGAATTGACAGCATTGCCTCGCCAACCGCACCCGTCGCACCCAATATCGCGACATCGTATTTCTTGTTCATGCTTCTACCCTCTTTATTAATTACCCCCGGCAGAACCGGAAGACTATTGCTGGATCATATTTAAAGGCGCTGACATCCCATGTGCTACCCAAATATCGCTCGCTTCTGCCTCTTGGGAATAAAAACCACATGGTAATTACGTCCCATCTCATATGACTCAGAGACTGCAGATATAACCTTGATGAGCACTTAGGCAAAGCGCGCTATCTACCTCATTAAATTAATTTGATAAGGCCGCAATTACGGCATCGCCCATCGCATCCGTACCAATTTTCTCCATACCCACCTCGGCAATGTCCGCAGTGCGCAAACCTCGCTGCAGAGTCTTGCGCACTGCAGATTCGATGCGTAGTGCGATATCTACGCGTGCAAATGTGTAGCGCATCATCATTGCCAATGACAAAATTGTCGCTAATGGATTGGCAATATTTTTGCCTGCAATGTCCGGCGCAGAGCCGTGACAAGGCTCATACAAACCTTTGTTATTCGCATCCAGCGAAGCGGAAGGCAGCATACCGATGGAGCCAGTCAGCATGGAGGCTTCATCCGACAGGATGTCACCGAAGATGTTACCGGTGAGAATTACATCGAACTGCTTGGGCGCCCGCACCAGTTGCATTGCCGCGTTGTCCACATACATATGCGACAGCTCGACTGTTGGATATTCCTTTGCTACCGCAGTCACAACTTCACGCCACAACATGCTCGTATCCAGCACGTTAGCCTTGTCTACTGAACACACTTTCCCCTTACCATTTTCACCGGCGCGTTTCATGGCAATCTGGAAGCCGACATGCGCCACGCGGGATATCTCGGATTCACTGTATATCATGGTATCAAAACCTTGCCGTTCACCATTATCGAGCGTCCGAATGCCGCGCGGCTGGCCGAAATAAATATCACCAGTCAATTCCCGCAAAATCATGATGTCTAGCCCGGACACTATTTCCGGACGCAGCGGAGACGCATTTGCCAACTCCGGATACAGCTGCGCCGGGCGCAGGTTAGCAAACAAATTAAGCCCTTTACGAATGCGCAACAGGCCTTGTTCCGGGCGAAGCGAGCGAGGCAGTGCGTCATATTGATAGCCCCCTACTGCTCCGAGCAATACGGCATCTGACTGCTGTGCCAACTTCAGCGTAGCATCCGGTAGCGGATCACCTGAAGCATCATATCCCGCACCTCCGATAGGCGCATATTCCAGCTCCAACGGCAGCCCCTCGCGTCGAAAGACTTCCAGCACCTTGGCAGCTTGTGCAACAATTTCTGGCCCAATGCCGTCACCCGGCAATATAGCGATTTTCATAAACTCAACTTTCTTTTCGGCCTATCCCATTGAATCAGGTAAACAACCACGGTGCTTCAGGTTTACGCCGTGCTTCATATTCTTTGATCTCTCGCACATGCTGCATGGTCAGCCCAATGTCATCCAGTCCATTCAACAAGCAGTTTTTGCGGAAGGCATCCACTTCAAAGCGATACACCATCCCATTCGGCGCAATGACGCTTTGCTGCTCCAGATCAATCTTCAAATGATAGCCCGGCGTCGCGGTCACCGCCTGAAACAAATCATCTACGCTCGCAGTATCCAGCACAATCGGCAATAAACCATTTTTGAAACAGTTATTGCAGAAAATGTCAGCAAAGCTAGGCGCGATGATGGCGCGGAAGCCGTAATCATCCAACGCCCACGGCGCATGCTCACGTGATGAACCACAGCCGAAATTTTCACGTGCCAGCAAAATCTGCGCACCATGATAACGCGGCTGATTCAGCACAAAATCCGGGTTGAGTGGCCGCCTGGAATTGTCCATGCCCGGTTCGCCATGGTCAAGATAGCGCCACTCGTCAAACAAGTTGGGACCAAAACCGGTGCGTTTGATCGATTTCAGAAATTGCTTGGGGATGATCGCATCCGTATCCACGTTGGCACGGTCAAGCGGCACAACCAAGCCATCAACACGGACAAACTTATCCATTGTTATTTTCCATGGCTATTCTTTACCTCATCCGCTTTCTTCTCAATCGAGCCGCCGACTTTGGACAAGTCCTTGCCAAATCCTTCCACGGTATTACATCCTGTCACCATCACCATCATCAACGGCAATACCAGCACCAACACCATTTTAAACATACACATTTCCTCCTGTACGCAATGCGATACTAAAAGTTTCTGACGTCTACAAAATGGCCGGCAATAGCTGCTGCTGCCGCCATCTCGGGACTCACCAAATGTGTCCTGCCGCCCGGCCCCTGCCGTCCTTCGAAATTGCGGTTGGAAGTAGAAGCACATCGTTCACCTGGCTCCAATTTGTCCGCATTCATCGCAAGGCACATAGAACACCCTGGCTCGCGCCATTCAAAGCCTGCCTCGACAAATACTTTATCCAATCCTTCGCGCTCAGCCTGCTGCTTGACCAATCCAGAGCCAGGCACCGCCATCGCCATCTTCACATTGGCAGCAACATGCTTGCCGCGCACCACCGCTGCCGCAGCGCGCAAATCCTCAATGCGAGCGTTGGTGCATGAACCAATAAATACTTTGTCAATCTGAATTTCAGTAATCGGCGTATTCGGCTGCAATCCCATATACTTTAGAGAAAGCTCAATGCTACCGCGCTTCACTGGGTCGCTCTCCCGTGCCGGATCAGGTACGTTGCCATCCACCGCCACCACCATTTCCGGCGAGGTACCCCAAGTTACTTGCGGTTTTATTTCCGCAGCATTCAGTCGGACCACCTTGTCGAACTGCGCACCCTCGTCGCTATGCAAAGTACGCCAGTACCCTACTGCCTTGTCCCATAATTCACCTTGCGGCGCAAAAGGCCGACCCTTGAGGTAACTGATCGTGGTCTCATCCGCCGCTATCATGCCGGCGCGGGCACCTGCTTCGATGGCCATGTTGCATACGGTCATTCGCCCTTCCATAGACAGCGCTCGGATTGCGCTACCGGCAAATTCAATCGCATAGCCTGTTCCGCCTGCCGTACCAATTTTGCCGATCACCGCCAGCACCAAGTCCTTGGCAGTGACACCCTTACCGAGCACGCCTTCCACCAACACCTGCATGGCACGGGCTTTTTTCATCAGCAAGCATTGAGTCGCCATCACATGCTCAACCTCTGATGTGCCAATGCCAAACGCCAGCGCAGCAAACGCGCCATGCGTACTGGTGTGCGAATCACCGCATACCACGGTCATACCCGGCAAAGTCGCGCCCTGCTCCGGCCCAATGACATGCACAATGCCCTGGCGCACATCCGCCATCCGGAACTCGGTAATACCAAGCTCATCGCAATTGCTGTCCAGCGTTTCCACTTGCAGACGCGAAATCGGATCGGAAATGCCCTGCGTGCGGTCTGTAGTTGGCACATTGTGATCCGCCACGGCGAGCATGGAAGCGATACGCCAGGGCTTGCGCCCAGCCAGCCGCAAGCCCTCAAATGCCTGCGGACTAGTCACTTCATGCACTAAATGGCGATCGATATAAATCAACGTGGTGCCATCGGGTTCTTCTCGCACCACGTGGCTGTTCCAAAGTTTATCGTAAAGAGTTTGTGTACCCATGTTCGCTTTCGTTTTAGAGCGCGTGATTATGCCACAGCATGTGGGCTGTCCGCCACGGACAGCCCCTTTGCTTAGCACACATTGAATAGTCCGTGCCTGGCCACTTTAATTACACTCGGACAAACCATCAAACCCGGACGCGCATTACTGACTTGGCTGGAACCTGATACCGCACACGAACCTGCCTTGATGGCCGAGTCTGCACTGGCGCAAGACTGGCTCAATCCCAAGGAGGACACAGCGTGGGCACATTTACAGCCGGGCACAATTCAACACGATCCGCATCACATCTGATACAATCTGGTCAGACTGACTAGATTTGGAGGGCATCATGCAAACATGGCAACTACAGGAAGCAAAGGGCAAGTTCAGCGAAGTCGTTAAACGCGCGCAAAGCCAGGGACCGCAAAACATCACCGTGCATGGTGAGTCAGTTGCCGTGCTGATTTCCCGTCGCGATTATCTGAAGCTCACCCATCCCAAACCCAGCCTGGTCGAATTGCTGCGGGCATCGCCGCTCGCGGGCAGCGATCTTAAAATTACGCGCGAGCAAACTCCCACACGCAAAATCAACTTAGGGCGCTTCTAAAAATTCAAGCTTTCTAAGCTAGGCAAGGCGCGAGAAAAAAATCACGCCGCCGCATATGATTGATATGCAAGAAGTGATTTTTTGTGAGCAACGCAGTATGGCAACGAAAATTGGATTTTTAGAGGTGCCCTTATGAGTTATCTGCTCGATACCAATATCATTTCGGAATTGGTGCGCCCCAAGCCCGCCAAAGCAGTCTTGGCGTGGTTCGAAAACATCCCTTCCGAAGCCCTGCACATCAGCGTATTGACCTTGGGAGAAATCCGCAAAGGTGTTGAACAAATGCCGGACGGCGCGCGCCGCGAAAAGCTCCGGCTGTGGCTCGAACACGACTTGGCTGACTGGTTCGAAACCAGAGTACTACCCATAGATATTCAGGTGGCAGACCGCTGGGGCAGACTGATTGCACAGATGGGAGGGCCTGTGCCCAGCATAGACAGCCTGCTGGCCGCGACCGCCCTGCATCATGAACTACGCTTGGTCACGCGCAACCAAAAAGATTTCGCCTACCCCGGATTAGAAGTCATCAACCCGTGGGTCTAGGGGTTTCGAGAGACCTTCCAAGAATTTAATTTGAACCTGACCCCTTTAAGTGTTTCTGCAATGGCAACTTTAGCGGTGGAGTTTGGGGTTGACGCAGAACAGGACCCGATGGCGCCGCACCGATCAGAGAGATATTTCCATAACAAGCAGATTCACAGCAACCTCACCGGGCTTGTCCAACAAACGGTTCAGATTGTGGCTCGCTTCGCGATCACAATCTAACCTTACTCGTTAGGCATAGTGCGCGGCACGATGACAATTGGGACATAGAGCAATTGCATTGGCTACAGTATCTTCCCCGCCAAACGCGAGCATGACCGAGTGATGCACTTCAAGATATGGTGTTCCATCAGATGCCCGCAGAAATGGGGCCGGCTGAAGACAGCGCTCGCACGTTCCGTTTGCCCTCAATAAAACCTCAGCGACAACATCTGGATTGCGCCGAAATGATGTTGATGTGGTGGTGATACGATCAGGTATTTTGGGAGCAGTTGCCAGTCGAGCTTGTCTTGATGATGGGCTGTCTTGCAGCGATACCAATACATCGTTGTAGAAATGTTGCACATCATCTTCTAGGCGATCGTCACTCTCGCGTGCTTGCGGCCAACTGCGCCACACTGATTTTCCGAATGCGGCATCAAGCACAAATTCCCAGAGCTTTTCGCTAATGGCATCGGGAACTTTGGTGTTGGATACGTAACCGGGGCGACGGCCTTGGGGTGCTAGTTGAATCCACTTCCATTTAGGAAATTCGGAAACCCATGCGGAGTGCAATTCGAGTACCTGTTTGAGCGGGATTCCATTGTCAATATCAAAAAACGAATAAAACTTGAGTGCGGACACATAAATCCTTGGGCTATCCTTCGAATATTGTGTTGCGTCGGAGGTAATCTCTCCGCATGCAACGAATGCTAGGGATTCCTGGTCGAAGTATAGAAAGCGATCCCCTTTAATGCAGTCCTTTGGAACGGTGTGACTATTCTTTTCATTCGTTTTCGCTGACGCGACGCGGTCAACCAATGCGCCCACTGAATTTTCAGAAAGTATGTAAAGTGCGTTCATGCGTATGCCTAACGATTAAAGTTGAGGGACACCCCCGCAGGCGGCTTGCGTTTATGGCAGGCGAGCAGGGAATCTGACAACGTAGTATAAATCGGTTTCGAGCCTGACATGCAAGCCGACAAGTGGGGCGTAGCCGGGAGCGTAGCGGACGGTGTTCCCTCTAACGTAACGTTAGGCGACGATTGCCATGCTCCGCTACCCCAGACTCTCGCTACGTAATGCGCTCCCATTTATATTTTCTCCCTGGCGCAAAATAACCGAACTATAAGGCCCCAAAAAATGTCTCATAGCGCGAAGCGTAGCGAACTTGTTCGCATCAACGACTTCAAAAAGAAAACAGGGTCACATCTTGACATGGCGGTTTGTCCGGAATTAACGCGCCAGTTCTCGACCCTACTGATGAGGGAGGGCAGGCGAGAACCTGTTTTCTACTCTACTACCAAACGAACTGGCTCTCGCAGGCATTACCGACAGGGAAGCCGCTAACCGCTATTTACTAGAAATCCATATGCCCGCTTTCAACACCGAATTTTCCTGTCCGGCACAGAAACAAGGAACAGCTTTCGTGCCATGGATTGGAGGCAATCTGGCGGTGTTCCATGGACCACGCAAGCTGGCCGACTACAACCGAGAAGGAAAGATACTGCCTCAAGCAAGGTAACAAAAACGGACACTTCTAAAAACTCTTGACACTGCATTCATTGGTGATGCGCGCGAACTCTTGCACTCCCAGGTTTTCCGCGCGCAGTTGCGCATCTATTCCCAGCCGGACAAAATCATCTTCACTCAAATAGGCCTTGAGCGTGTTACGCAGGGTCTTGCGCCGTTGCCCAAAGGCGGCTGCGACAACTTGTGCAAATAAATTTTCGTTTTGCACCAGCATTTCGCTCGCTGGCAGCGGGATCATGCGCACGATGGCGGAGTCCACTTTGGGTGAGGGCCGAAAAGATTCCGGCGGAACGTCAAGTAATTTTTCCATGTGGAAACGGTATTGCAGCATCACCGACAAGCGACCATAGGCTGGGGTTGATGGTTCAGCTACCATGCGCTCCACTACTTCGTTCTGCAACATAAAGTGCATGTCGCGTATGCGCTCGCAGTAGCCTGAGAAGTGGAACAGCAGCGGGGAAGAAATGTTATAGGGCAGATTGCCCACAATGCGCAAGGGCGCGGGCAATTGCGCCAAGTCAAATTTAAGTGCGTCTCCCGCATGGATGATCAGCTTATCCTGCGAGTAGTCTTTTTCCAGGCGCACGATAATGTCGCGATCGATCTCTACTACATGCAGTTGATTGACCCGCTGCAGCAACGGACGAGTCAGCGCACCCAGGCCAGGACCGATTTCCACCATGATATCTGCGGCTTCTGGGCGAACCACACGGATGATGTCGGCGATGATTTGCTCATCTACCAGGAAATTTTGACCAAACCTTTTACGTGCTTTATGCATGGGAGTACCAGGAAATTTTCATTTCTGCTTTTGCGAGAATAACGATTTCTCGATCAAGGGAGAGCTGGATCATGCAGTCTTCCGTGTTGAGCCATATCTGCTGCCATCTGAATCGCTTCGAGCATGCTGCCTGCCTCGGCGCGACCACTGCCGGCCAGTTCCAGCGCGGTACCGTGATCCACGGAAGTACGAATGATGGGCAGGCCCAGCGTCACATTTACTCCCCGCCCGAAGCTGGCGTGCTTCAATACCGGTAGCCCTTGGTCGTGGTACATGGCGAGCACGCA
>CAZPUT010000027.1:0-1547 GCA_964589845.1 uncultured Candidatus Nitrotoga sp.
TTTGGCCATGTCGGCGGGGCCCGCGTCATACCAGCGGCCTGCCGCAGCACTCGCGCAGCGAACCTGGTAGCGCACACCGGGCTGAAAGTTACCGTCGAAAAAACCAAATTCGAAGCCGCGGTTGTGGCACACCAGCTGCGCGGCGCGGCGAACGTAGTCCCACGGCAGAGAGTCGATATGGCCTAACAACATCTCTTTCTGAACCTGTGCTTCGCTGTGTTGCACCTGCACCGTTTGCACGGGCCTGGCCGGATCCCACACCTGCTTCATGAGGTCGTAGATAGCGCCGCCGAAGTAACCCACCGGTGCATCGGCGCATTCCTTGATATCGCTGACCCACGTCCAGGGATCGCTGGCGGGGCATTGTTTACCTGCGAGGCAATCGGCGTGACACAGCGCGTGCACGCCCGCGATGCGCGGCACGCCGTGGCTCACCTCAAAGCTCGGGCCGCCGCTGTCGCCGCCACCGACCATCTCGCCCTTCGGTCCCTTCGGATACCAGAAGAGGTTGGGCTCGATGCGGTTGACGGTGAACACAAAGCTACGAAACTGGTTGTCGCCGGAGGTCGGCATGAAGACATTTCCGTTCTTGACCGCGAGCACGTTGATACCGCGGCCATACACCGCGACGTTGACGTTGTTCATGTCGTTGAGCGAAAGCTCGCTGAGCTCGCGCACATAGCCGGTGTTCGAGCCGTTCACGCGCATCGGACTTTGCAGGTGGATCAACGAAAAGTCGTACATAAAGCCCCGGTCATCGAGGCCCCAGGAGCGATAGATATAGTCCGCATTGCCGATCTGCGCCTTCGCGCCCCAATTGCCGTTCAGCTGCACATTGGCAGGCATGCGCATGGCGGCAGCGTCGAGACAATGCGCCGCGCTGATAACCCAGCTATTGGTGAGCAGGCTCGCGCTACAGCCGCGACCATTGGCCGACATCTGCAGCAGCCCTATCTGCTCCTGCTGTTGTTCAGTGACGGGGACATCGGAGATGAGCGGGCTCTGGCTGGTCCCGAGATGTCCCTCCTCGCCGGCGCCGGCGGGTTGCATAAAAGCGGCGAGTATCAATGCGCCAGCGAGGAAGTTTCGAAAAACAGTTAACCCGTTGTACATGTGATCTCTCCGTGAATTCGTGGTGTTATGGGTAAAGGGTAGGACTTTCAACCGCGCAAGTCAAAGTTAAAGCTGTTTATGAACGCCTGCTTACCCGAGGCAAGTCCAAGATGCCCTCCCTCGGTGCCGCAATGCGCAAGCTGGTGCATTTGTGCTTTGGCGTACTCAAAACTCAACAGCCGTATCAACACGATTCCTGAAAAATGTTTGACTTTAAAGACGGTGCCTACGTTAGCCCAGGCTACGCTTGCTCGTCGGGAAAGATCACTTTCGCCTAAGCGGAACTCAGATAGCCTCGGGCACCTGCATCCACGCCGGGATATCGCTTTGGCCGTGCAGCACACGCCAGACATCAATGTGTTGTGGACGCTCGATATAGAATACGAGATGGGGATAGTGTGCCAGTGGCCAGAAGCGCAGGCCGGGCAGGTTTA
>CAZPUT010000027.1:1557-17791 GCA_964589845.1 uncultured Candidatus Nitrotoga sp.
TCGTGAGCATAGCGTGGCGACCCTGTAGCCGGATGGCGACCGATGTGCGTATAAGCTTGCTCCAAGGCGTCAATGAAGCCGAGCGCCGCTTGTTCAGTGCTTTCGTTGAGGTAATAGGCAATCGCGTCATCGATGTCCCGGTTGGCCAGCTCACGCGGAACGATAGGTTTGGGCGTCACCCGCAAGCGCCGTCTTTGGCCGCCTTGCGCACCCGATCACGCAGTCCTTCAAAGTAGGCTGGGGCCATCGGACCTGCAGGTGCAGATGCCGCGCCCGCGAGCAGGAGGCCGCGCAGTTGCAGGCGACCCTGATCCTTGCGGATCAGCTCACGCACGTACTCGCTGCTCGTGCCATAGCCGCCTTGATTGACCTGCTCATCCACGAAGGACTTGAGCGTATCGGGTAGGGATATATTCATTGTGCTCATAATTCAAGACTAGCCTGTTTGGCAAAATTTGGCAAGAATGATGGCTTCCATGTGTCAACGCAAAATAATTGGCATCAACAGTTCACCGCCTCAAATAAATTTACTGTCCCGCCACCATCATATTTTCAACCAAGATGGAACCACACTGCCGCGACCCCTGCACCAGCACATCATTACCCACGGCCGCAATATGCGTGTACATGTCCTTCAAATTGCTGGCGATGGTGATTTCTTCTACAGGATATTGGATTTCTCCGTTCTCCACCCAGAATCCGGCCGCGCCGCGCGAATAATCTCCAGTGATGTGATTTACACCTTGCCCGAGCAGTTCGGTGACCAGCAGGCCACGTCCCATTTTCTTTAGCAGACCGTTAAAATCCAGTTCGCCAGGGCGCAAGATGAGATTGTGATTTCCGCCTGCATTACCGGTCGTTTTCATGCCCAGTTTGCGCGCGGAATAGGTGGAGAGAAAATAGCTTTGCAGTATGCCGTCCTGAACGATGGTGCGGCGCTGCGTTTTCACGCCTTCGCCATCGAACGCGCTGCTCGCCAAGCCACGGGGAATGTCGGGTATGTCATCAATACAGATGTTGGGTGAAAACACCTGTTTGCCCATGTAGTCGAGCAGAAAGGAGGATTTTCGGTACAGGCTGCCGCCGCTCACTGCACCGACAAAATGGCCGAGCAAGCTGGCGGCTATCGGCGCCTCGAACAGCACGGGCACTTGCATGGTGTCAAGCTTGCGGGCATTAAGCCGCCGCACGGCGCGTTCTGCAGTGATTTGGCCGACCTTTTCCGCTGCCAGCAAGTCGCTCGCAGCACGCGCTTCGCTGTACCAGTAATCGCGCTGCATGGCTTCGTCCTTGCCAGCGATGACGGCGCAGCTGATGCCATGGCGTGAGGTAGGATAACCACCGATAAAGCCCAAGCTGTTGGCATACACAAATTGGGACTCATGTATGTTTACCGTGGCGCCTTCCGAATTGTCGATCCGCTTATCGGCATCAAATGCAGCTTGCTCACAGGTCTTGGCTAGCTCAATTGCGCCTTCCACGTCCAGCAACCAGGGATGATACAGGTCGAAATCGGGAAACTCGATGGCCAGCATATCTTTTTCAGGCAACCCGGCACAGTCGTCGCTGGCGGTGTGGCGAGCAATTGAAAGGGCGGCGTCCACCGTGTCGCGTACTGCCTGCGGCGAAAAATCAGAAGTGCTGGCATTGCCGCGCCGCTGATCGATGTAAACGGTAATACCAAGACCTTTGTCACGGTTGTATTCTATGGTTTCGACTTCACTATGACGGACAGTGACGGCTTGCCCGAAACCATCCGACACTTCCGCCGTAGCGGCAGTTGCCCCTTGGTGGTTGGCATATTCAAGCATGTCCCGCGCAATCTGGCGCAGGGTATCGGCGGAGTGGGAAAAACGATGTTCGGGTGGTGTAATGTCATTCATAAGGTAAACGCTTTCGTGGGAAAGCGTTATCATAACAATATCTATTTATAATTTCGCACCTATGCACCGCTACGATGACAATGAAGAAGAATTAAATTTGCCACCCAGCAAGACCAAGATCAAGCAGCAGATGCATGATCTGCAGGATATCGGTGAGCAATTGGTTGAACTTAGTGCCGACAAGCTGAAACAGATGGATTTGCCGGAACGCTTGTTTGACGCCGTCCGCGAGATGAAGCGCATCAATAAATTTGGCGCGCAACGACGGCAAATGCAATACATTGGCAGATTAATGCGCGACGTAGAACCCGCCCCCATCATCGCCAAGCTGGAAGCATGGAGCGGAAAATCGCATCAGCATATTGCTTGGCTGCATCAACTGGAACGATGGAGAGATCGTCTTCTAGAAAACGATGCGGCGCTGACCGAGTTGCTCGCTGATCATCCCGAAGCGGATGCACAAAGGCTGCGCGCGTTGGTTCGAAATGCGCTAAAAGAAAAAGAACTGGCAAAACCGCCAAAGAGCTATCGCGAAATTTTCCAGGTGCTGCGTGAAATTCTGCCGGAGCCAACTTCCCCAGCACCCGAATAAGCTCATCCACCATTTTCAGATGCGCAACATCAAACCATGAATAGCGTTCTACCACATATCACTCTTGAAACCGGGAAGTCGCCCCAACACAGCATCATCTGGATGCATGGCTTGGGCGCTGACGGCGAAGATTTTGTTTCCATTGCGGAAGAAATGAAACTGCCGGTAGCGGTACGCTATTTGTTTCCGCATGCACCCAAACAGCCAGTCACCATCAACGGCGGTTTAATCATGCGTGCGTGGTATGACATCACAGCTTTTAATGCTGACGCTAAGCAGGATGTTAAGGGTATTCGCGCTTCGCAAACCGCTATTGAAATGCTTATTGCACAGGAAAAACAGCGTGGCATTGTTGCAGATAATATTTTTCTCGCGGGCTTCTCACAAGGCGGAGCTATTGCGCTGCATACCGGCTTGCGCCATGCGTCGCGCCTGGGCGGTATTCTGGCCCTATCCGCCTATCTCCTTCAGGCCGAAACATTGTCGAGTGAAGCCAGTGCAGCTGCTCTCAATATCCCCATCTTCATGGCACATGGGAATAGTGATCCAGTAGTGTCTTATGCGCGAGGAATAGACTCGGCAAGCGAATTAAAAAAACGGGGTTATCAGGTTGAGTGGCATGAATATGGCATGCCGCATTCGGTGTGCGCGGAAGAAGTGCGTGATATCCAGACTTGGCTGACACACAAATTAAATAAAAACCCTCTTTAAGCCTTTATTTGCGAGCATCTGCCGGGCAGATTGCCTGCTTAAACTACTTCACCCCGGCTCGTTATAAAAGATGATCACGTTCCTGGATATTGGCACGCCCTTTCCGCCTGTAGAACAGGCACTGCTCAAGCCCAATGGCTTGCTGGCCGCAGGAGGCAGCCTGTCTGCACTCCGTCTGCTGGACGCCTATCGGCACGGCATCTTTCCTTGGTTCAACACCGGGGAACCCATACTCTGGTGGAGCCCCGACCCACGCATGGTGCTGATTCCTGAGGAGTTCAAGATTTCCCGGTCGTTACGCAAAACCCTACGCGACAAGAGCTATGAAGTTCGTACCGATAGCGCTTTCGAACAAGTAATGCGTGCCTGCGCCGCGCCGCGCCGCGAACAGGCGGGAACATGGATACATGAAGACATGATTGCCGCTTATACCGAGCTGCATCAAATGGGCGTAGCGCACTCGGTGGAGATATGGATAAATGGCAATCTGGTGGGTGGGCTGTATGGCATCAGTATTGGACACATGTTCTATGGCGAGTCGATGTTCAGCTACGCCACGGATGCATCCAAAATTGCGCTCGCCCATCTCACTGCACAATTACAGCGTTGGGGATATGGCATGATTGACTGCCAGATGAGCACACCGCATCTTGCCTCGCTCGGCGCACGCGAAATCCCGCGTGCGGAATTTATGCATCGCTTAAAAGAATTGATACACTGTCCGGACACTCCGCTCAAATGGCAGTTCGACCATGAACTTGTTGCATGACATTCCGCTGTCGGCGCTGCAGCTTTACCTTACAGCCCCCTATTCGTGTAGCTACCTGCCGGATCGACTAGCGCGCTCGCAGGTCGCTACGCCCAGTTTCCTGATCACCCCGGCTGTGTATTCGGAACTGGTGCGGCACGGCTTCCGCCGGAGCGGGTCGGTTACCTATAGACCGCGCTGCGATGCCTGCCAAGCTTGCGTTCCGGTGCGTATCGAAGTTGCATCGTTCGCGCCCAACCGCACACAACGCCGTTCCAGGCAACGCCACATCGGCTTGGAAGCCTCGTTGCATGCATTGAGAGACAACGAGGAATATTTCGCTTTGTATCAGCGTTATCAAATGGAGCGGCATCCTGATGGCGGCATGAAAAATGACAGTCGAGACCAATACCGCAACTTTTTGCTGCAAAGCCATGTTGATTCCACACTAGTGGAATTCCGCGAAAATGGGGTGCTGCGCATGGTAAGCATCATCGATATTCTCGACGATGGGCTATCCTCGGTTTATACGTTTTATGAACCGAATGTAGCGCAAGCCAGCTTTGGCACCTACAACGTCTTGTGGCAGATCAATCTGTGCCGGAAATTGCAACTGGAATATTTGTATCTGGGTTACTGGATAGAGGGAAGCGACAAAATGGCATACAAAGCCAACTTCCGTCCGCTGCAAGGGTTTATGCAAGACAAATGGCAAGCGCTCCCAACTGACAGGCCGTGACATGTATCCGCTGATTCGACCGCGGCTTTTTTCTTTTAATCCGGAAACTGCCCACCACATTACGCTTGATGCGCTGCAGTTCGCCTATCGGCTTGGCCTGCTGCCGCTGCTTGTAAAGCATCCGGTAGACAACCCTCATAAAGTGATGGGGCTGACTTTTCCCAACCCGGTCGGGCTGGCCGCAGGGTTAGACAAAAACGGCGATTACATCGATGCGCTGGCCGCACTGGGTTTTGGTTTCATCGAGATCGGGACCGTCACGCCTCGCGCCCAAGAAGGTAACCCAAAGCCGCGCTTGTTTCGCCTGCCTGAGGCGCAGGCCATCATTAACCGCATGGGGTTCAATAACCACGGCGTGGATGCGCTCATTGAGAACGTAAAACGCGCAAATTATCGCGGCATTCTTGGTATCAATATTGGCAAAAATTTTGACACCCCGATTGAATCTGCCGCCGCCGATTACCTGATCGGATTACGACGTGTGTACCCCCACGCCAGCTATGTCGCCATCAATATTTCTTCGCCTAACACCAAGAATTTGCGCCAGCTACAAGGGAGCGATGAGCTGGATGCGTTGCTCGCGCAACTTAAAGCGGAGCAGGAAAAGTTGGCTGATTTGCACGGCAAATATGTTCCATTGGCGTTAAAAATAGCCCCCGATCTTGATAGCGAGCAAATCCACCAGATCGCGACACTTTTGCAACGCCACCGCATCGACGGCGTGATCGCCACCAATACAACTCTGACGCGCACAGGCATCGAACATCTTGCGCAGCATACAGAGACAGGCGGACTGAGCGGCGCGCCATTGCGTGACAGATCTACTGCCGTTATCCGCGAATTGGCCACCGCATTACAAGGATCTCTGCCTATTATCGGCGTAGGCGGTATCTTGAACGGAAAAGATGCGGCGGAAAAGATACACGCTGGCGCTGCGCTAATACAGGTTTACAGTGGGCTGATTTATCGCGGCCCTGCGTTAATCAATGAATGTGTTAAAGCGATTGGGTTATTTCCCTATCAAGAGCCGATATAATCCTAACTATGACCTTTATACAATTCCGTATCCCATGACTTCTCGCTGGTGGTTCTACCCGGCCATAGCTGGCCTCGCCCTGATCATCACACCACTGTTGGTGCTGATGTTCGCGGCAATGCTGACATACCCCACGTTGCCCTCGCTCGAAGCATTGACCGACTATCGGCCTAAAATTCCGCTACGCGTATACAGCGTGGAGGGCGTCCTGATCGGCGAATTCGGGGAAGAACGTCGTGCGCTGGTCAAGATTGACGAAGTCCCAGACTTGATGAAAAAAGCCGTTCTCGCAGCGGAAGATGACCGGTTTTATGAGCACGGCGGGGTGGATTATCTGGGCGTATTGCGCGCCACTTATAACAATTTCACCTCGGGCGGCGCCAAGCAAGGAGCCAGCACTATCACCATGCAAGTGGCGCGCAATTTTTTCCTGACCAAAGAGAAAAAATTATCACGTAAATTTAACGAAGTGTTGCTTGCCATCAAAATCGAACACAATCTAAACAAGGATGAAATCCTCCAACTTTATATTAATCATATCTATCTTGGTCAACGTGCTTATGGCTTTGCGGCTGCTGCGCAAGGCTATTTCGGCAAAAACCTTGGTCAACTCGGCGTGGCTGAGTTCGCTATGCTGGCTGGTTTACCCAAGGCCCCTTCTATCTATAACCCGGTGGTCAACCCCAAGCGTGCCAAACTGCGCCAAGCGTACGTACTGCGCCGCATGCATGAGCTGGGTTTCATTAACGTCCAGCAAAAAGAAGCGGCACTGCATCAACCTCTAATGGTTAAACGCAGCTATCAAGAATTCGCAGGCAAAGCTGATTATCTGGCGGAAATGGTTAGGCAAGAGGTATTCAAACGCTATCAGGATGACACTTATACGCAAGGCATCAAGGTCTATACAACTATCCGTCAGCAAGACCAGGCAACGGCCTATGAAGCGCTACGCAAAGGTGTGCTGGAATATGACCGACGCCATGGTTACCGCGGCCCGGAAGGCTATATCGATCTACAAAAAGGGAACACTGAGGAAGATATGGAAGAAGCGCTACAGGATATTCCTGATAGTGATGACATGATTCCTGCGGTGGTACTTGAAGCCAATTCCAAAGGCATCCGCGCTTACAGCAAGGGGGGCGCCATCGCCACCATTAGCGGTGAAGGACTGAAATTTGCTCAGGCCTATATGAGCAGCAAGGCTGCATTGAATCGGCGCTTGCGTGCCGGTTCACTCATCCACGTACAGAAGGATGAAAAAAATATTTGGAAGATTGTTCAACTACCACAAGTTGAAGCAGCTTTCGTTTCTGCCAGCCCGCGCGATGGCGCAATCTACGCTCTGATTGGCGGCTTCGACTTCAACCGCAACCAATTTAATCATGTAACTCAGGCTTGGAGGCAACCCGGCTCCAGCTTCAAACCGTTCATTTATTCTGCCGCATTGGAAAAGGGTTTGACCCCTGCCACCGTTATTGACGACGCACCCTTAGTAATTGATGCGGCAGAGACAGGCAGCGAAGCCTGGGAGCCTAAAAATTACGATGGGGTATTTGAAGGCCCTATGCGCATGCGGCAAGCGCTGATCAAATCCAAAAACATGATCTCTATTCGCATCCTGCAAACTATCACACCGCAATATGCACAAGACTACATCACCAAGTTTGGCTTCGAAGCAGCCAAGCACCCCCCTTACCTCACTATGGCATTAGGTGCCGGTTCGGTTACGCCCATGCAAATGCTGACGGGTTACTCCGTTTTCGCCAATGGCGGCTTCCGCATCGCTCCTTATTTCATCCAGCGCATTGTGGACAGCAATGGCAAAGTGCTACACCAGGCCACGCCCGTTGTGGCCAGAGAAACCGCCCAGCAGGTTATAGATGTGCGTAATGCCTACACCATGGTAAATATGATGCAAGGCGTGGTGCAACACGGCACTGCATTCCGCGCCATGCAATTGGGGCGCCATGATTTAGCGGGCAAGACCGGCACTACCAACGAATCGATGGATGCCTGGTTCTGCGGCTTCCATCCCACTATGGTAGGAATTACCTGGGTCGGTTTCGACAACCCGCGCAGTCTGGGCGAGAGGGAAACCGGAGGCGGGGCTGCATTACCCATTTGGATGGACTACATGGGAAAAATACTCAAACAAGCTCCTGAAGCCACCTACACCATGCCGGAAAATATGGTGGCTGCTCGCATTAACAAAGATGGACAGCGGAATGAAGCTGGCGAATTAGTGGAATATTTTTACCAGGAAAATTTGCCGCCAGAGCAACCCGTCCCGCCACCGGAAAAATCGCTTATCGAAACAATCATCGATCACATATTTTAATTTGACATGGGTAAAGATCGTTTACATCGGCGCGACCTGATGCGTGAACAGCTCGCACATCACGCCGCGCGTCTAATGGCCGAAGGTGGCATTACCGATTATGCGTTTGCCAAACGCAAGGCCGCTAAACAATTGGGGGCGGAAGATACTCAACACCTGCCCAGCAATGATGAAGTTGAAATGGCTTTGCGCAGTTTCCGTGCCCTATATCAGAGTGAAAGCCACCCCCTAGTCCTGAATCAATTACGCCAGCAGGCGCTCGATGCTATGCAACTACTGGAACCCTTCCACCCCTTTCTCTCTGGCTCCGTGCTGAACGGTACGGCAGGCGAGCATTCAGACATTAACCTTCTGGTTTATTCCGATGACGAAAAAGCAGTGATGATGTTCCTGCTCAAGCATAATCTGCCCTTTGAAGGTGGTGAATGGTCCGTACATCTGACAGGCAGGCAACAAACTGTGCCTAGTTTTACGCTGAAAACTGAAACGGGCGTACCGGTGAATATCGCGGTACTGCCTGAAAATGCAAGGTTCAGTGGCAGCCGCAAGGTCGGGAGACAAGCGGATATGGCAGCGGTGAAACGATTGCTAGATGAAAATATGAATAACGAATAGATATTTTGCATAGCCTGCAATGAATTCCCGAACGTTTGGCTATTGAATTTATCCTCAATTCAATATCGGCTCCCCGCCTTTCGGAAACAGCACCCATAGCCGCCCCTGTTGCTTCATCTTGCCTGCCTGCGCTCCCGCAAACTCGCCAAAGCCCCAGAAAAAATCCGCACGCACCGCGCCCTTGATGGCGCCGCCCGTGTCTTGCGCCAGCATCAAGCGGTTGAGTGGTGCGCTATCATTGGGATAGGTCGTAGCGAGAAAAACTGGTGCGCCCAGTGGGATGGTGCGCGGATCTACGGCAATGCTGTATTCATTGGTAAGTGGCACGCCCAGCGCACCCAACGGTGCGGACAGACTATCCGGCAATTCGCGTAAAAATACGTAGCTGGGATTCTGCTCCAGCAGTCTATTAATTTTATCCGGATTTTTCTCGGCCCAACCCTTAATGCCCTGCATGGAAGCTTCTTCGAGCTTAAGCTCGCCTGCTTCAACCAGCTTCTTACCGATGGACACATAAGGGTAGCCATTTTGGTCAGCATATCCGACTTTTACCTGCTTGCCATCCGGCAATTCAATGCGACCGGAGCCTTGTATTTGCAGAAAAAAAAGCTCAATTTCATTCTCCACCCAGAACAATTCGTTCCCCGTGAATGCACCGGCCCCGGCATCAATTTCTGCACGATTGTAATAGGGCACGATGCGTTTGCCCTGAACTCGACCTCGCAGACGTAAGTCTTTAAGTTGCGGATAGGCTCCGCCCAGATCGATCGTGAGCAAATCATTCGGCGCGGCATACAGAGGATATTGGAAGCGCGGCGTCTTGGAACGGCTGCCCTTGAGCAAAGGCTCGTAATAACCAGTAATCATTCCCTGCTCGCTGCCGTCCGGATTGAGCAGTTGATAAGGGGTAAACCATTCTTCATAAAACGCACGCAGCCTGGCATTGTCATTAACCCCCAATTGTTCAGCCTGAACACATACCTCCTGCCACTGCGGCTTTTTTTTCAGCACACGACAGCTTTGCAGAAATGCAGTTTGGGAAGGCGCAAGGTCGAGCGTTTGCCAATCCGGCAACATCTCCCACTTACTCGCCATAAACAACGGGGCAGGCATTCCTGCTATGGGTGCTGGTACCACTTTGGGAGGCAACACAACAGGTTGAGGACGTGGCACAACAGGCGGCTTGGGCTTGGAAAAAATGGAACAAGCGGTAAGAAATACGCTCAGCACCAAAACCAACCATTTTTTATTTACTTCAATATTATGTTTCTTCATTTATGGATACTTTTATAAATCCTGTTTAACTACCAGATTTTCAGACAGCGCCATCATCATTTAAAAAAAGCTGATGTCTGGTAAATGGACAACCTGGAATTATTGTCCGCCTTCAGAGGAGTTTGGTTAAATTACACGTTATCATGATACTACGCGCCGCATACAAGCTCCATTTTATAAGGTCTCCGGCCATCGGACACCGTTATAAATTAGCATTTCGGGGTACACTACACGAAGGTAAGTCGCGCAGCGCGGAAGCTTAAAGAATACGGAAATAAAATGTTGTAATGTTAGAACTGATCCCATTCTTGTTACGCGTAATTTCTCGCGGACTTGATCAAGTAATTTTTGAAGTTTTATCGTGGTGCTGTTATCCTGAAAATTAGGGTGTGCAATAATTTCACCCAACATTAAAATCAGGCATTGCAATGCGGATGTCAGTTCATACACCTTGAAGGTGCTTTTCCAGGCGTTTTTTTGGGTGTCTACTTTACGTTAGCGTACCCATATGAACATCCTCCAGATATTTCAAAGTGAGTACATATCCATCATTGCCGGTGGGCTTGGTGGCATCGTTACTGCGTGGTTGACGCGGCGCGTCCTCAATAAGCGCGGAATCTTCACCTACTCGGTTACTCATACGAGAGTTGGCGTAACCGCTGAAGACGCCATCTTTGGCAACGTTGCAGTATCGTGGAATGAAAACCCGGTCCAGAATCTCTATCTCTCAACAATAGAGATGAAGAACGAAAGCATGAACGACTATGAAAACGTAGTTGTAAACGCCTTCACAAACGACACCCGTTTGATGACCGAGCAAACTCAACTTCTGGATACGCCGAACATTCTTGAATGGTCCGAAAAATACAAAAACCAACTGCACGTCGAGCCTGGTAGTGGTCCTTCAGAAAAGCAATGGACTACATACAACGGACAGCGCGAGTACATCATTCCGATCTTCAATCGTGGTCAGTCAATCAAGGCCACGTACCTGAACTCTGCAAAGAGCAATGAAATTCCAAGCATCTGGCTCTCTGTGGCTCAGAAGGGGGTAAAGCTGAAATTTCGTGGACCACAGAATCAAATTTTCGGCGTACCTCAGAACCAAGCTGCATTCGTTGGCGTTATTTTGGGAGTCATGGTTTTGGTTGCGCTCGTCATTTTTATTGCGGAACCTTGGGAGGTAGCCATAGCTGCAATGACATACGGTCTAGTGGCTCAATTACCCGGGGCATACGCAATTAAAACCATTCGGCGCCTGAGAGAGGCAATTGGTGGCTAGCACGCTAACCCGGCGCTCAAGCGGACGGCTGCGCCGCCGCTTAGCTTTGCGTTAGGCCGCATAAGGCGCCGCGCGAGTGCGCCACAATTAAGTAGCTGCGCACCGCCAGCTCATGCGCGAAGCTTTGAAACAAATGCACAGGGGAGAACTATGAACTGGATTGGAATAGCTGTTGGAGCCGGAGCAGGCGTCGTCGCAGTGCTTATCAGCACGGGCATCATGAAGCTTCTTGGGAAGACCAACACCAAAGGCGCAAATATCTTGCACATGGTGGTCTTTGCGGCTGCGCTGGCCCTGGGGCGCGAACTCGTCGAGCCGCGCATACAAGCACAACAAGTCGAGTCCAAGCTGCTGGAGATGCCCGTCTATCGAGCAATGCAGCAGTACGAACCAGATTCATACAAGAAAATCCTGACCTCGCTTGAGCAAGGAATAGCGAATAAGCAACCTCTTGAGCAAATGTGGTCCGCAACCCGTCCAGTGGTGGGCGAGGTTACAACGAGACGTCTGCCACATGCGTCGGACGCTGTGCTCGTGAAGTTCGCCGGCCACATCATCAGCGCGACCACCATTCTTCACTCGAAGGGCGGTAACGCATGCTTTTCTTATATCAATCCAGCGCCCGGCGAAGCGCTTGACTTCACTGCGCTTCTGGGGAAGGACGCCGCGCAGCAAGAACTTGATCTTGTCGCAGAGGTCGTGACTTCGGCTGCAGGAAAGACAAGACCTTCCGTTGCTGAAACAGACGCTGCACCTGATGTTGAATCGGTTATAGGCCGACTGCTGCGAAAGTACACCAAGGAAGAGTTGGCAGGTTTGCAGAATCTGCAGGCTCCTGGCATTGACAAGCGAAAGTATTGTGAAATCATTGCGGATCTCTACAGAGAGGCGATAGCCT
Source organism: uncultured Candidatus Nitrotoga sp. (assembly GCA_964589845.1). Taxonomy (GTDB): domain Bacteria; phylum Pseudomonadota; class Gammaproteobacteria; order Burkholderiales; family Gallionellaceae; genus Nitrotoga. The sequence goes on from CAZPUT010000027.1 coordinate 13,675, forward strand.
TACCCGAACCACGCAACAGTCGCCTTGTTCGCTATCTCCTGCAAAGTCAGTGAAGAGCTCCGCAGAGCTCGCAGTATTGCGAATGCGGCCTAACCCCTCGCTCGAGGCGAGGCCCAACGGCAGGCCACCAGGCCCCGGTGGCCTGCCGTCGGTCCCGCCTCAGCTCGGTAGGTTAGGCTGAATGAAATGAAGCCCAACATCTCAGGGAGTGGATGGTGGTGCTCATTCCTCAAATCTGCGCGCAATAAGCACGGCATTGCTGCCGCCGAATGCGAAGGAGTTGGAGAGTACTGCGTTTAGCGTTTTCTGGCGCATGCCTTCTGCCACCACGTCGATGCCCAGGTCGGGGTCGGTTACCCGGCAGTGGGCGGTCGGTGGAACTACGTTTTTTTGCATGGCTATAATCGCTATGGCCAACTCCGCTGCCCCGCCTGCACCCATCAGGTGGCCGTGCACCGCTTTGCTCGAGCTAACCGGCAGGGTGTGCAGATGCTCGCTAAATACCGTACGTATTGATTCCGCTTCAACGGCATCGCCAGCCAGCGTTCCGGTGCCATGTGCATTGACATAGTCGATTGCGCCGGGATCGAGTCCAGCGTCGGTTAACGCATTACGAATAGCTTTGACCTGTCCGGTTGATGAAGGGTGCGTAACATGGGCAGCATCGCAAGAAGCCCCATAGCCGGCCAGTTCAGCCAGGATGGTCGCTCCACGAGCTTGCGCTGAAGCCAGGCTTTCCAGCACCAGAAAGGCGGCACCCTCACCCAATACCAAGCCATTGCGATCAGCCGAAAAAGGACGGCAGGATGCTTCCACTTGAGCGTCGGGGGTAGCCAGGGCGCGTAGCGCATGCCAGGCATGCAAGACGCCATAAGTCAGCAAAGCCTCACTACCACCGGCCAGTATGCGTTCGCTATAGCCGTGGCGAATAGCGCGGAGCGCTTCACCGATGGCGCTGCCTGAGGAAGCACAAGCTATTGAATAGGTGTTATTGGCGCCGGTCATGCCGAAACGAATAGCCAACTCTGATGCGGCTACATTGTTTATGGCGCGCGGCAATGTCATTGGCGCCAAGCGGTCGCGGTTTTCTCTGTAAAGTCGGTAAAACGCGTGATCAAGGGTAGCGCTGGCGCCGGAGCCGGTACCAAGATGGATGCCCATTTCAGTCAGCAACTCGGGACGATCAAGCAGGCCAGCTTCCATCAACGCGTATCGACCAGCGGCTAACGCCAATTGCGTAACCCGATCTGGCGGCACACCCTTACTCCCATCCTCGATGGGAGCTTCGATCCAAGCAGCAACCTGTACCGGTGAAGTGTGTTCCCCGGCAGGTAGCAGACGTATGCCTGAGCGACCCGCTGCCACGTTGTCAAAAAATGGCCCGGGCCAATTGCCGACAGGCGAGACAACGCCAATCCCGGTGACGACAACGCGACATAATTCACTCATTTCTGGAGCTTCGCGGTAACCTGATTCAAGACATCACCGAGGGTTTTGGGCGGTTCGCCGGTTTGGTCAAAACGAATATTGAAATTGTCCTCGATCTCGAACATGAATTCCATGGTGGCCAGCGAGTCGAGCCCGATTTGTTCCAGCGTCGTTTCACACGACAGCCCTTCGCGGGGAATCTCAAGTTGCTTAACCAGCATGTCGTATAGACGATTTTCGATATCGTTCATTATTTCTTTCTTGATGCCATATTTTGATCGTGGATCGGAGGAGCAACAGGCTGAACGGCATCACCGCTGGCATGGAAAAAATCGATTGTGAGCGCTGCGACACGCTCGCGTTCATTGTCGAGCGTGATCATGTGATAGCTATCATGTAATTGCACCAGGCGTACATCGCGCGCCTGTACCCGGTGCTGTACCAGATAAGCGCTTTTGAGGCTGGCGATATCATCTTCACTCGAGTGAAGTATTAGAGTGGGGGCATCAACCTGCTGCAATTTACGGCGCGTGTGACGCATTAATTTTTCCGCTTCGTGCAGTGCCGGCAGCGAGAGGACGGAAGCGCCGACCGCGGTAATAGGACCTGCTGCTACCTCTCTCTCGACCCACTCGCGCAAACGCTCATTCTTGATGCCGAAGGGTGAGGTTTCGCGGATCACCATACGATGCCGAAGTGGTGTGAAATAGCCTATCGGACTCAGAAAGCGGTACCAAGGGGTGTTCCAGCCGTCAAAATACAGGGTGGTAGATAGCGCAGCGACTGCCGCAACAGCGCCTCTGCGCTCGGCGGCAACCGCCAAGGCTAGCGTAGCGCCCATACTTAAACCGCATATTGCAACTTGACTGTATTGCGCAGCAAGCTTGTCGAAACGAGCCACTGCCTCATCCAGCCAATCGCGCCAGCTGCCTGTGCAATCATTAGCGGAAAAACCATAGTCTGGCAGGTGCGGAGCATCGACAGTAAAGCCGACGCGATGAAGCGCCTTGAGTAGCGGCTGCAATTCAAGCGGCGTGCTGCGCAGGCCGTGAAGTGCGAGTACGGCATAATCACCACCAGGAAGAAACTGAGCGCGATTAATATCATTTATCATTGGAGTTGTTCTCTGCAATATCTTTATGAATATTAACGAATTTTAAGAAGGCGCCTAAACCATATCCAAGCTTATTGATCCGGCACGAATTGAACTTGACTGCCGTTCGTGCTGAGCTTGTCGAAGCACAAGAAGCCATTCACATTTCGACAAGCTCAATGCGAACGACTTCTTGGATAAACGGTGCCGGGTCAATAGTAATATTTGAATTAAGCATCAATTAACGTCACACCTGATCGCGCTTTTACGGTTGGCTTTAACAAAGTTTGTCTGGTTTGAAGTATCTAAAATCTTTGTCGAATAAATCACTTTTCAATCATTTATGGTCGGCCATATATTATCTTCATCATTGGGCCGCAATTGCTGATTTTACAGTAGGCCTTGTAAATAAATCGAAAACCTTTATCAACAGATCAAAACTCGCTATATAACCACGAATTTAAAGTGGTATAACACCACGATCTGGTGTACGGCAGATAAGGCAGTCAAGTAGCAGCCAATCAAGAAAGTAGTACTCCGTTTATTCTTAACCATACCTGATTAGAATAAGTTATTCACGGATGGTTCAAGTAAGAAAGCAAAATAAGCAAGTGACGCGTAAGCGATATGATTGAGATGGCGGCAAGCTTTATATTACAAAGTAAATGCTGTGAGCGTAGTAAGTTATGACCTTGCCCCTTTAATCCGAATCTCTTAACACGCTCATTATGCGGCATCCTTCAACTATGCCACCAACCAGCTTTTCTCGAACTGTATCGGACTGATATAGCCCAGTGTCGAGTGAAGCCTTCTGTGGTTGTAGTACGTCAGCCAGTCACCTTATCCATCGCCTGGCGCCGTGTTTCAAAACGCATGCCGTGCCGCTTTTTTAAGATGTCGCGCTCCATCTTGACCCGCGCAAGTTCGGCCCTCAAGCGCGCCAGCTCCATTTGCTCTGCGCTCACCGGCGGTGACTGCACCGGCCAACTTCCCTTTCGCCGCCTGCCTGACTCAATTCTCCAATGACTGCTTCGGAATGCCCAGTACTTTGCCTGTCACCAAACATGCCTGGCCGCCCTGAACCAATCGCACCGTTTCCAGCTTGTACTCCAGAGTGTAGCCGCTCTCTTGCTTTTTGCTGCCGTCATTTTTACGTCTCCTTAACTTGAAATTTACCATAAGTTAAGATATACGTTTTTCAAGGGCAAGGTCAGTCGTTATCAAATGATAGTTAAAGAATAGTTAAAGATGGTATTAAACATATTTAACTTTCGTTAAATAAATATTTCTTCCATAATATATTTAACCGTCAAAACCTAATATGATGGCCCCAACAAAATTTTAACTATGGTTTTAGGAGATTAAGCATGGGCGCAAAAAAGTATGAGGCAGGTGTTAAGGAATATCGGCAGAACTACTGGATGCCTGATTATGTGCCTCTGGATACCGATATCCTGGCCTGTTTCAAGATCACCCCGCAAGCGGGCGTGGATCGTGAAGAAGTCGCCGCTGCGGTGGCGGCCGAGTCCTCCACCGGCACATGGACCACGGTGTGGACCGATCTGTTGACCGACTTGGATTACTACAAGGGTCGCG
>CAZPUT010000028.1:0-16493 GCA_964589845.1 uncultured Candidatus Nitrotoga sp.
CAACTCGCCGTCGAGCGTGCTTTTCACCGATAGATCCAGACGATCCAGCTCATACAGACGTTGAAGCCCCATTTGGGAAGCAAGACGTGCACGCACCGCATTAGCAGCTTTGGAGGCAGAGAAATTCCTGGTTTCCTCTGGCACAGCGGCATAGCGGAAGCGAAGCGGTACGTTCAGCGCAGCTTCACTGAGGCTGGGCGATATTACGCCAGCCTGCGCCAGTACACGCAAGTGGCTATTGGTAAGCTCATTTAGCGCTTTGCGATCGCTAATCAAATAACTGGAAGGTCTGCGCTGGGCGATCATAAGACTTAGCACATGTTTATAGTAACGTGCCACCTCGGCCAGGTTTGTGCCGCCTGCAGGCCAGGCTTTCAGGATGCGATTGGTCTGTTCGAAATCCAGGCCGTACCATGCCCACAAACCGTCGCCCAGTCCATTTGCTTCCCCGAAGCCCGAGGCGGCAGCAAGTGGAACCGTATTAAGGTAATCGACCACGATACGCTTGCGGGCAGGCATTGTTTCCTCACCATCCAGATAAGCGCGCATGGAGGCGGATGCGATCTGCTGCATCTTGTCATTGGGGCTGAGGGTCATCCCGTTGGGAGAATGCCGGTATTTCTCAATTTGAGTTGCAAGCGTGCTACCGCCCGGTACGTCGTGTTCGGGGCGAACGAACTGAATCGCCTTGTCCAGCACGGCCTTTCCAAGCCGGGTCCACTCGATGGCCGGATTTTTTTTGGGTTGGGTCGGGTCCAACAGCTCACGATTCTCGATAAATAGCAGGCTGTTCGTTACCAGTGGTGGAACCGATTCAAAGTTTTCATAAACGCGAGTTGGGAAAACAGCACGGTAAAGTGGTTGACCGTTGCCATCGACAATTTCGAGACCAGTCTGTGCTTTTTCCCGGTAGGGAACGAATAATCCTTGCTCAACGAGCTCCTTCATGCGTGGGGAAATTCTTGCCTGAGCATGTACATGGAAGCCGCGTTCGGTCAGATTTTTAAGCAACTCTGGTAATCGACTATATCCAAGGCGCATATCGTATGGCCCCGCCTGGGGTAAATGTAAACCACCATTTGGGCCGTTTTTTACCTCCCAGCGAAGATCATTGGCCAGTTTTGCCAGACGGTGTGCCTGGTATGCAGAGGTTTCTGTTTCTCGATAAATAAAGAAGGCAGCAAGGGCTAGTGCAATAAAAAGCAAGATAAGGACAGCAACGGCAAAAAGCTTGAGTGTGCGCTTTATGATTGAGCTACCAGTATGATTAAGAAGCACTTGTTGAATTCTTATTGGAAAAACAGACGCGTAAATTCAAACTGAAATTGCACCAAATAATTAGACAGATTCAAATCTGAGAGGAATTTTTGAAAGTTCAGAGTTTGCTGGAATGTAAGTCATGGGAATAATTTCAGGGCACTGCATTTATCTGACTATGAAAACAATATTTTTTAACACAATATTGAACGGAAACCGGATTTTAGGGGGGCACTCTGTGAAGCGCAAATATCACTCTTTCAAGTATAGCTGATCCAAGAAAATATCGTGAAGTGTTCAACCTGATCAGGTTGAAAAAAATGCTGTCAGCAGAGAGTGTTCTGAATTTTGCATACACGAATTTGTTCATGTTGCGGTATTCATTTCTTCGGACTGGATAGTCGGCGACAAAGTCGGCATGCGTGGACAGGGTGCTTATCCCGTAGTGATGGTGTCGGTAATGTTGTATAACGTTAAGCCCGGCGTCAAGCAAGCACCAGTGCTGACATGATCGAAGTATTTTTTATTGAACCCAATATGCCTAACCGCCTTGCCCAAGAGACTAGCCCTTATTTGCAGCAGCATGCCGACAACCCAGTGGACTGGTTTCCATGGGGCGAGGAAGCACTGAGGTGTGCTCGCGAACAGAATAAGCCGATCTTGCTATCCATCGGCTATTCGGCCTGCCACTGGTGTCATGTCATGGCACACGAGTCGTTTGAGGATGCAGACGTCGCCGCAGTGATGAACCAAAATTTCATCAATATCAAGGTGGATCGTGAAGAGCGCCCTGATCTGGATCACATTTATCAGGCTGCCCATAATATGCTGACCCGGCGTAATGGTGGCTGGCCGCTTACTTTGTTTTTAACGCCTGATCAAATGCCGTTTTTTGGCGGCACTTATTTTCCAAAACAGGCGCGCTACAACCTGCCTGGCTTTGTGCCTTTGCTCGAACGCGTGGCTGAGCTTTACCGCACGCGTCAGGATGACATTGCCAAACAAAGTGTGTCGCTGATGCAAGAATTTGGCACCAGCCTGCCAAACGCAGAAAACAAGGTCAGTTTCAATAAAACGTCATTGGAAGATGCATTCAGCGGATTTCAGCAATCTTTTGATCCCATTTACGGTGGTTTCGGCGGTGCGCCCAAATTTCCGCTGCCGACCGAGATGGAATTTTTGTTAAGGTATGCGACGCACGGCGGAAATCCAGACGCACGTCGCATGGTGCTCTACACGCTGCGCAAAATGGCAGACGGCGGGATCTACGATCAGCTGGGCGGCGGTTTTTGCCGCTATAGTGTGGATGAACGCTGGGAAATTCCCCATTTTGAAAAAATGCTGTACGACAATGGCCCACTGCTGGCACTTTACACCGACGCGTATGTGCTGTCGGGCGAGGCATCGTTCAAGCGCGTAGTACAAGGCATTTCGGGTTGGGTTATGCGTGAGATGCAGTCGCCGCAAGGTGGTTATTATTCCAGCCTGGATGCGGATTCAGAACACGAGGAAGGCAAATTTTATGTATGGACGCCGGAGCAGGCCGCAAGCCTGTTGAGCGTGGAAGAATATGCCATCGTAGCAGCTCACTACGGTCTGGATCACCCGCCTAATTTCGAAAATAAGCATTGGAATTTGATAATTGCCCAGCCGCTAGCCACCATAGCGGAAGTGCACCATCTGCCTCTTGAGCAAATCACGCAGCAACTTGCCAGTGCGCAAGAAAAAATGTTCGCTGCTCGTGCAAACCGGGTGCGCCCAGGACGTGACGAAAAAATACTGGTCAGCTGGAATGCCCTGATGATTAAAGGCATGACGCGTGCCGGCAGGAAACTGGGCGAGTCAGAGTGGATATTGTCGGCGCAACGTGCGGTGGATTTTATACGTGCCACAATGTGGCAAAATGGTCGACTGTTTGCTACCAGCAAGGACGGTAAAGCGCATCTGAATGCCTATCTTGATGACTATGCATTCATGCTGGACGCCTTGCTGGAATTGCTGCAAACCCAGTTCCGTCTGGCTGATCTGGAATTTGCCCGCGCGCTCGCCGATGTGTTACTGGAACAATTCGAAGACCAGCAAGCGGGTGGATTTTTCTTTACCAGCCACGACCACGAAAAGCTCATTCATCGTCCCAAGCCAGAGCATGATAATGCCATGCCTTCCGGAAATGGAATCGCAGCGCTCGCGTTACAGCGTCTCGGCCATATTTTGGGAGAGAAGCGCTACCTTGAGGCTGCCGAGCGCACGCTGACGCTTTATTATCCGTTTTTTGCAAAGCAACCAATGGGCTTCACTAGCCTATTAATGACTTTGCAAGAATATCTCATGCCGCCGCAAATCGTTATTTTGCGTGGTGCTCCAGGAGTAAGCGCAGCGTGGTGCCAGCAATTATTTCTGCACTATTGGCCTGGTACCCTGATCCTGGCTTTGGAAGGCGAGCTTGTCGGACTACCGGAAACGTTGACGAAACCTTACACACAAAATGTTACCGCTTGGGTCTGCCAAGGAGTGCAATGTTTGCCGGTAATTGACGACTGCCAAAAATTGATAGATGTTTGCAAGTCTGGCGAAACGGGTTAAGGCACTATTAATGCATAGTCACCTGCGTGTGCCATGCATATCGTTGATAAAATTTAAGGAGCATTTATGGATTTAAAAGAAACGTGTATTGATTCGATGGTCATGTATGAAGGTGATTTCCTTAAGGTGTTTAAAGACAATGTGCGGTTGCCAGATGGCAGTGTGGGTTTGCGCGAACATATTGTCCATCCCGGTGCGGTGGCGGTATTGGCAATTCTGGATAATGGCGATCTATTGATGGAGCGGCAATTTCGTTATGCGCCGCAACGCGAATTCATCGAGCTACCTGCCGGAAAAATTGATCATGGCGAAGATATTTTGCTCACCGCGCAACGCGAATTGTTGGAAGAAACCGGCTACATTGCCAGTCAGTGGACGCATTTGACCACGGCTTGGCCATGCATAGGTTTTGCCGATGAGCGAATGGAATATTTTCTGGCGCGAGGTCTGACCTACCAAGGTAGACAACTAGACGATGGAGAATTCCTCGAAGTGTTTGAGTTATCGCTTACCGACGCACTGGACTGGATAAGACAAGGCAAAATCAATGACAGCAAAACCATGGTTGGCATTTTCTGGCTGGAAAAGATTTTAAATGGCTGGAAACCTTAATATTGCTACTTCAGGATGACGCGCCAAGATGAAGCATGAGTGAGGTAATAGTGCACCAAATTGGTGAGCGTATTCATTAAAAAATATTAATTAAACAGAAATACGTATTAAAATCAATATACAAGCAAGTTGGAACGAAATTTGCTTAGATCTTAAGGCAAGTTCATATATGGAGTTATAAATGGAAAATATTGGAAGCCTGAAAATGGGCAGTGACGCGTTGTTTATTTTGCTCGGCGCTATCATGGTTCTTGCGATGCACGCAGGGTTTGCATTTCTTGAGTTGGGCACGGTGCGCAAGAAAAATCAGGTGAACGCATTGGTGAAAATTCTCACAGACTTCGGCATCTCCACGCTGGCCTATTTTTTTATCGGCTACGGCATCGCCTACGGCGTCAATTTTTTCGCCGATGCTGAACAGTTGGCGCAGAAAAATGGCTATGAGCTGGTCAAATTTTTCTTCCTGCTTACCTTCGCCGCTGCCATTCCCGCTATTGTTTCCGGTGGTATGGCAGAGCGCGCCAAATTCAATCCGCAGCTAGCCGCCACCTTTTTACTGGTCGGTTTTATCTATCCCTTTTTCGAGGGTATCGCCTGGAACCATCGCTTTGGTGTACAGAGTTGGCTGCAAACCAATTTCGGCGCGGAGTTTCACGATTTTGCCGGTTCTGTTGTGGTGCATGCAGTGGGTGGCTGGATAGCACTCGCGGCCGTATTACTGCTTGGTGCGAGGCGCGGACGCTACACCAAGGAAGGGCGCATCGCGGCGCACCCACCTTCCAGCATCCCCTTTCTTGCACTAGGCGCATGGATTCTCACCGTTGGTTGGTTCGGTTTTAATGTCATGTCAGCGCAAGAAATAGGCAAGATTAGTGGTCTGGTTGCAGTTAACTCGCTGATGGCGATGGTGGGTGGCACATTGGTTGCACTTTTTGTTGGTAAGAACGACCCCGGCTTCGTCCATAACGGCCCGCTGGCCGGGCTGGTAGCCGTATGCGCCGGCTCGGACGTGATGCACCCCCTGGGCGCATTGTTGACCGGCGGCATTGCGGGCGGGTTGTTCGTTTGGATGTTCACGTTAACGCAGAATCGGTGGAAAATCGATGACGTGCTCGGCGTCTGGCCGCTTCATGGAATATGCGGCGCGTGGGGCGGTATCGCAGCAGGCATCTTCGGGCTGAAGGCATTGGGAGGGCTTGGCGGAATCAGTTTTACGGCGCAAATAATCGGTACGCTGTTGGGTATCGTTATTGCATTTGGTGGAGGTTATTTGGTCTATGCTCTGCTGAAGAAAACCGTTGGTATCCGATTGAGCGCGGAAGAAGAATTCAATGGTTCAGATTTAAGCATACACAAAATTACGGCAACACCTGAACGCGAATCGGGGTGGTAGGCTAGAGTCTGTTTCAGGCATAAATTGCATGAGCAAAGCTCCAATATATATTGTGGCAGCAGGCACCACCAGTACGGTTGTCGATCCATTTGGCCCCGCAGTTGCGCATTTGGCAGCCTCAGATCCCGATTGGATAAGTTTGATTGCTCGCGTTGGCCGATGTGGATTGCAGCCAAAACTGGAACGTGAACCTTACGAGGCGTTGATTCGGGCGGTCGCCTATCAGCAACTCCATGCGCGAGCCGCCGAAGCAATACTAAACCGATTTTTGGCGCTTTATCCGGACGTATCCTTTCCGTCGCCGACGAATATTCTTGCGACTGACGGAAATATACTGCGTGCCTGTGGCTTCTCTGCTGCGAAAGTTATGACAATTCGCGGAATCGCGGAAGGGGTACTGGATGGGATAGTGCCCGAAAGAAGTGCCGCGTTGGCAATGACGGATGAAGAATTGATCTCTCGGCTGGTTTCGCTACGTGGTATTGGCCGCTGGACGGTAGAGATGTTTCTTATCTTCACGCTGGAACGCCCTGATGTTTTGCCCACTGGTGATTTTGGTGTGCGTGAAGGTTGGCGGGTGATGAAGTCACTGTCCAAGCAGCCCTTGCCCAAGGAACTGTCCAATATTGGGCTGGCATGGAGTCCTTATCGCTCAACCGCTACTTGGTATTTGTGGCAAGCAGCAGGGGAGTTTAAGCGCTTGAAATCCAAGTAGGGCACCTCTAAAAATCCAATTTTGCGAGCAGCCGCTTTGCGGCTTGCCTGCTTACCCCGTTTCGTCACAATACGGCGTTACTCGAAAAAAATTATCGCTTACATATAAACAATATGCCGCGTTCAAATTTTTTACTCGTGCCTTGTCTTGCTTAGAAACTTGAATTTTTAGAGGCGCCCAGTAGTTCATCATGCAAAAATATTTGTTTTTTCAAGTTTTATCAGGCTCAAACCAGGAGAGTTTTTCTCTGAGTGTCACCACGCCGCCTATGATGATTAAAGTAGGGGCTTTAAGCTTTGCAGCCTCTGCGACTGTTGGTAATGTAGCCAAAGTCCCGCAAACTACACGCTGATTTTGTGTGGTTCCCTGTTGCACGATGGCGGCAGGGGTGAGTTCCGGCAAGCCATGCGCTATTAGTTTGGAGCATAGTATTTCGAGACCTTGCAGGCCCATGTAGACCACGATGGTCTGATTGGGACGTGCCAGCATTTCCCAATCGAGATCCATGCCACCCTCTTTCAGATGGCCTGTTACGAAAATACAGGATTGCGCATGATCTCTGTGCGTGAGCGGTATCCCGGCATAGGCTGCAACACCGGATGCAGCGGTGATACCCGGTACGACCTGGAAATTTATTTTGTGTTCTGATAGCGTCTCGATTTCTTCCCCGCCACGTCCGAAAATGAAGGGATCTCCGCCCTTGAGCCGCAAGACCCGCTTTCCTTCTTTTGCCAGCCTTACCAATAGGTCGTTTATGCTTTCTTGCGGCATCGTGTGGCGGCCGCGCATCTTGCCGACAAAAATTCTTTCTGCATCGCGTCGCGTCATTTCCAGCACCGGCTTGGAAACAAGGTTGTCATAAAGCACCACATCTGCTTTTTGCATCAGTCGTAATGCTCGGAAGGTGAGCAAATCTGGGGCGCCTGGGCCTGCGCCCACCAGAAATACTTCACCGACTGGGCCATGATTATTGTCTTTTAGCATAGTGAGTAGCATGGCTTCGGCAGATTCATCGTTGCCCGAAAAAACTTTCTCGGCAATTGGACTTTCCAGCACGTCCTCCCAGAACATCCGACGCTTCCTAGAATCGCTGATATGCGTTTTGACCACTTGCCTGAATTTGGCGGCGAAGGCAGCTAGTCGGCCATATCCTGGCGGTATTAGCGTTTCTAACTTTCCTCGTAAAATCCTTGCCAGAACGGGGGAGGCACCTCCGGTTGAAAAAGCGACCATGAGGGGAGAACGATCAAGTATTGCGGGCATAATGAAGGTGCAGAGATCGGGGTTGTCGACCACATTGACGGGTATATTTCTCTTTTTTGCTTCGTTTGAAATTTCTTCGTTGGTCTCGATTTCATCTGTGGCGGCAATGACAAGTGTGATGCCATTCAGGTGTGCAGCTTGAAATCGATCTGGAACATGTTCGATATTGGGAAGATGTTTAAAAGCCTCGCACAATTCTGGCGCTACTATCTTCACTAATGCGCCTGCTTGGATCAGCACAGAAGCTTTTCTAAAAGAAACTTCACCTCCCCCAACAACGAGGCATTTTTTCTCCTTGAGGTTTAGAAAAATGGGGAAATAATCCATGACAAGCGTTGTTCCTGTCCAAAATATGGTTGTTCTTCTGCCCCATTCCACTTTCGCAGGTTGTTCAGGGGCGACTATTTATACTTTGAGCGATCAAAAAAATTTAATGCTAGCCATTTCACTAATGGACTCGGCGTCTTTTCACAAGACATCAAGCTTTCCTGTTATCATTGATAACAATGGAATTTAGCTTTAGGGCACCTCTAAAAATCCAATTTTCGTCACAATACGGCGTTACTCGAAAAAAATTATCGCTTACATATCAACTATATGCAGCGCTCAAATTTTTTACTCGTGCCTTGTCTTGCCTAGAAACTTGAATTTTTAGAGGCACCCTTCAGTTTAGTCTATTAGTTGAATTTTATGTTTGTGTAAATGACACTGCGCTTGATTTTTTATTCGTTCGGTTAGACCTTGTTTTGACGGGTTAACTGTCTACCCGCTTCTTCATATTGTTATCTATCGAACAAAGTCTTACACGTCTACACTAGCTGATATGAGAATAAATGAAAAAATGCCCCAATGGGCATTCTGTAACAAGATGAATAATAGCGGTAATATATTTTATGGTGCCCAGAAGAGGACTCGAACCTCCACACCTTGCGGCACACGGACCTGAACCGTGCGCGTCTACCAATTCCGCCATCTGGGCAATAAAATAAAACTTTGCTTCTTGAGGGCGAACAAGTTAATCGTTATAGGATTTTCTGTCAATGACAAATAAGAAAAAAAACATCCGTGAGCTCGATCCATTTCTGGAGCGAGAGCGTGAGCAGTACGAGCATCCGCTTCCCAGCCGCGAGTACATTCTGCAATTGCTTGAAAAGCAAGGCGTGCCGGTTGCTGAAGAAGAGTTGTGCCACATGCTGCGTATTGATGAGCACGAGGCTGAACTGTTTTCGCGCCGCCTGCGTGCTATGGAGCGCGATGGTCAGATAATGCGTAACCGCAAGCGGGCTATCTGCGTGATGGATAAACTTGACTTGATTAAGGGCAAGGTACAAGGCCATCCCGATGGCTTTGGTTTTTTGATTCCTGATGATGGCAGCGCTGATCTGGTATTGAGTGCCAAGGAAATGCATAAAGTGTTGCATGGCGATACTGTCGTGGTACGTGAAACGGGCACCGACCGGCGCGGGCGCCGCGAGGCCGGTATAGTAGAGGTGCTGGAGCGCGCCACCCAGCGTTTGGTCGGGCGGTTATATGAGGAGCATGGCATTCAGTTTGTGGTAGCGGAAAATCGTCGTATTAGTCAGGATATCCTTGTTGCTCCAGGTGAGCACATCGGGGCAAAGGCGGGACAGGTGGTGATGCTGGAAGTTGTGCAGCAACCCAGCAAAAATACACAACCCATAGGCCGCATTGTGCAGATTTTGGGCAATTATGCCGACCCTGGCATGGAAATTGAAATTGCGTTGCGCAAGCATGATCTGCCATATGAGTTTCCAGCCGACACGAAACACCAAGCTGAGCAAATCGCGCCCCAGGTGCTGCCGGAAGATTATGCAGGGCGCGAGGATTTACGACAGTTGCCGCTTGTCACCATAGACGGCGAGACTGCGCGGGATTTTGATGATGCGGTGTATTGCGAGCCGAATGCCAATGGCTTCCGCCTGGTGGTGGCAATTGCCGATGTAAGTCATTACGTAAAGCCCGGCGACGCGCTGGATAAGGAAGCTTTGAATCGAGGTAATTCGGTGTATTTCCCTCGCCGCGTTATTCCAATGTTGCCGGAAGAGCTTTCCAACGGCCTTTGTTCGCTTAATCCGCATGTTGAACGCCTGTGCATGGTATGTGATATGCAGATCAGCGCTCAAGGCGGTATTGAAGCTTACCGCTTCTATCCATCGGTTATGTTCTCGCAGGCGCGCCTGACCTACAACCAGGTAGCCGATATGCTGGTTCACCCACAAGGTAAAATGGCACAGAAATTTGCCTCCGTGCTGCCGCAAATCAATCATTTGCATGCCTTGTTCAAGACCTTGCTGCAAGCCCGCGAGAAGCGGGGTGCGATTGACTTCGAGACCATAGAAACCCAGATGATGTTTACCGATCAGGGCAAGATTGATCGCATCGTACCGTTGGTGCGTAATGATGCGCATCGCTTGATCGAGGAATGCATGCTGGCTGCCAACGTGTGCACCGCCAATTTCCTCAACGAAAGTAAGCACCCGGTGTTATACCGTGTGCATGAAGGTCCCACACCCGAAAAATTGGAAGCTGTGCGCGAGTTCTTTAAGGAATTCGGCATGGAACTTGGCGGGGGCGAAAAACCTGAGGCTGGCGATTACGCCAAGCTGCTCAAGCAGGTCAAAGGGCGGCCTGACGCAGCCTTATTGCAAACAGTGATGTTGCGTTCATTACGCCAAGCGCGTTATTGCCCGGAAAATGCTGGTCATTTCGGTCTCGGCTACGATGCTTACACTCACTTTACCTCGCCCATTCGACGTTATCCCGATTTGCTGGTGCATCGCGCCATCAAGGCTGTGTTAAATAGCGTGCAATACAAACCCAAAGAGAAGTGGGAAGAGCTGGGCATACATTGTTCCATGACAGAGCGCCGGGCTGACGATGCCACGCGTGATGTAGAAGCATGGCTGAAATGCTTCTACATGCGGGATCATCTCGGCAGCAGCTTCGAAGGCACCATATCTTCAGTGACTGGCTTCGGCCTGTTCGTTGCGCTGGACGATCTTTTCATCGAAGGGCTGGTTCATGTGTCAGAACTCGGCGCGGATTATTTTCATTACGATGCGACCAAGCACCAAATGCTAGGCGAGCGCTCTGGCAAGCGCTATCGCCTGGGGGATCGCGTGCGCGTCAAAGTCGTGAGAGTGGATATGGAAAGTACCAAGCTCGACTTCATGCTGGATTTGCCAGATGGGGAAGTGCCAGCTAAGGACTCGAAAATCAAGAAACCAAAAAACCCCAAACTACGTCATGGCTGAAACTCGTGTAATTCATGGCTTTCATGCCGTCACTGCGCGTATTCGCCAGCAGGCGGACAGCGTGCTGGAACTTTATGTCGATACCCAACGTCGCGATCCACGTGCTCGTGATCTGTTGAAGCTGGCGGAAAGTAACAACGTGCGCGTGGTCCCAGTGGACACAAAACGTCTTGATGGCATGGCTGGCAATGCTCGTCATCAAGGGGTCGCTGCTCGCGTAGATGCCGCGCAAAAGGTGCGGCATCTGGACGATGTGCTGGACACCCTCACCGAACCCGCGTTATTACTAGTGCTGGACGGTGTACAAGATCCGCATAACCTGGGTGCTTGTTTGCGCAGTGCCGATGCTTTCGGCATACATGCCGTCATTGCTCCAAAAGATCGCGCCGTTGGCCTGAATGCAACCGTGGAAAAGGTTGCCTGCGGCGCGGCGGAAACTGTTCCCTATATTACTGTCACCAACCTTGCGCGTACCCTGCGCGAGCTGCAGGAACGCGATATCTGGGTAGTCGGTGCGGATAGCGAGGCCACAACTGATTTGTATGGATTCCGGCATACCGGCGCATTGGCCTGGGTGCTGGGAGCGGAAGGAGAGGGCCTGCGTCGGCTTACCAAAGAGACCTGCGACCAGTTGGTGCGTATTCCCATGCTGGGCAGTGTAGAAAGCTTGAATGTATCTGTGAGCGCCGGCGTGTGTCTGTTTGAGTCGAGAAGACAACGGACGGGGTAAATGAAAGAGCTTGAGGCTACTCTGAACAAGTTCCTCCGTTCGGGCTGAGCCTGTCGAAGCCATTTGCGAGTTATTGATTTGCAAGGCGTTCGTTTCGACAAGCTCAACGCGAACGGACTTGTTCAGCATAGCCTTAACGTGTTTCAACGATTACTTGAGCAATGCTTGATTCACTTTACGTTCTGAGCTTCATTGAAAGTCCAGATTGATAGTTTTTACGCTACACACCGCTTCAGTGTACAATTTTTGTGTGAAAATTTGGAGGCTGATATGACCCACCAATTTGATGTAATTGTTGAAAAAGATTCAGCAGGATATTTTGTGGCTTCGGTTCCGGCTCTACCAGGCTGTCACACACAAGCGAAGTCGCTTGATGACCTGATGGAGCGCATCCGTGAAGCTATCGAGCTTTGTCTTGAGGTTTAAGGTGATGTGGCGGAGCCGCTCGATTTTGTCGGGGTTCAACGCATTTCAGTTGCCGCATGACATCTGTTCCCAGTCTGACTGGCAAGAAACTATTGTCAGTTTTGAAGAAAGCTGGTTTTGAAATACTCCGCGTCAAAGGCAGTCACCATTTCCTTCATCACTCCGATGGTCGTTCGACAGTAGTGCCAGTCCACTCCCGCGAAACAATTGGCCCAGGGTTGTTTGCTAAGATTTTGCGTGATTGTGACTTGAATCGCGAGCAGTTTCAAAAGCTCCTTTAGTGGTTTTAATGGATACATTCAGTCTAACGAGTGAGGTTAGATTGTGATCGCGAAGCGAGCCACAATCTAAGCCGTTGTGGAACCGGTGTTTGGTAATCTGCGTGGCAACAAGCGATTACACCGTTTTACACTGCGTGGAAAAGCCAAGGTTAATGGGCAGTGGAGGTTGTATTGCATGATGCATAATATCGAGAAGCTGGCGGATCATGGTTATGCGAGATAAAGAAGCTGGAAGTAAGGTATTCTCGCCTCTGTATCGCATGGATAGACTGGCCAGATCAGGCAGGTTTCCAAGGGAAATGTTATCGGAAAGCAGACAGCCGAAAATGAAGACAATAGTTTGTGTTTGAAAAAATCCTACCCCATTCTGAAACAGAGTTTCAGAATGGGGTTTTTCTACAGCGTCGTTAGGTGGTCATGAATACGACTGCGAGAATTATCCTACTATGTGGTTCTTTAGTTATTGGCGGTAGCCTCACATTTGGCATTCTTGTGTTTGGCGCAATGGCTGAGCCTGAGGAGTTAGATGCACACGGTATTATTTGCAATTACTGTGGGTGCTGTTTTCGCCTTCCCGTTATGGCTTCCTGCCATTATTCCTAGTCGGCTCAGAGTACTTTCAGCTATTTTTCGTTGGCTAGGAGCCATTGCTTTAATTTACCCAATTCATTTATTCAGTGGCAGCATCATTAATTTTATTGACCGTTTCGTTTCTAACCGTAGCTCAAGTATTGAAGGCTTAATTTTTGGGCTTATTACTACAGGGTTTTGTATGTTAGGCATTGGTGTACTCATCTGGCCTGAGTTAAGCAAGTATTACCTCTTAAGAAACACCTCCCAGCTCTCTGATTTTAAAAAATTGAATTAAGTAGGCTGTTCATTGACGACGAGTTTCATCCCCATTTTTCAGCACGCTGGGCCAGTTGCCGCAACATTCTTTCGTGATAGCGTTCTTCGTAGTAGCACTAACCCTCGGGCAATATGCACCATTACTATTCCGGGCTTCCGTGACACCGCATGCCACTTTTCCACATTCGGAGAACGGCGTGTTTCTTCGGCGCGCTTTGCGGCACAGAGCCGATTGCTACCCTAACATCGCCTTCAATCGAGCTAGTTTAGCCATCCCCACATCTTTGCTTACTTCGGGTGTGCTGCCTGTTGGTAATACACCCGAAAAGATTAGTTCATCTGCGGGCAATTCTTGCAAGAAGCGGCTTGCTTCGCATACTCGCCATTCTTTTCCGAGCTTGCGTTTGGTGCAATAGCTGATTTGCAGTGAGCGCTCTGCGCGAGTTATGCCTACGTACATCAGGCGACGTTCTTCCTCAATCTGTTCCGGTTGCTCGCTTTGGTGGTGCGGCAGGGTGCCTTCTTCCACGCCAACCATGAACACATGGCCGAATTCCAGACCCTTGGCTGCATGCAGAGTTGATAATGAGACCGCATCCGCTTCTTCTTCGCGTGATTCGAGCAGATTCATCAGCGCGATGGTTTGCGTCATTGCCAGCAACGTTTTGTCGTCAGCTTCTGACTTACGGTTGATCCAGCCGACAAAATCCATAACATTCGCCCATTTGCTTTCCGCCTGACGCGGTTCATGGCTGTCAAACAGCCATGCCTCGTAATCTATTGCACTCATTAAATCTGCCATTACTGTCGCGCACTCCTCCTTGTCGGCACGCGCTTCCATGCGATTAATGAAATTGCAAAAAGTTAGTAACTCTTCGTGTTGTCGCGCAGGAAGTTGATGTGCCATGGCGCTCTCGAAAGCTGCTGCGAACAGGCTGATGTTGCGTGTGCCGGCATAGCTCGCAAGCTTCTCCAGTGTCTGGTTGCCTATGCCTCGTTTAGGCGTGGTAATAGCGCGAATGAAGGCCGGATCATCATCCGTGTTAGCAATCAAGCGCAAATAGGCAGTGAGATCCTTGATCTCCGCGCGATCGAAGAAAGAGCTGCCGCCACTGACGGTATAAGGCACTTTCTGTCCTCGCAGTTGTTCTTCAAAAGTACGCGATAGGTGATTGCTGCGATACAGGATGGCATAGTCAGAAAAGCGTGTGTTATGTTCAAATTTATGGGCCAGCAAACGCATTACTACAGATTCTGCTTCGTTCTCGCCGTCTTTGGCTGCGAATACGCGGATAGGGTCGCCCGGTCCATGGTCGCTCCACAATTTTTTTTCGAATAGCTTGGTATTGTTGCGTATTAAATGATTGGCACAGGTCAAAATACGTTGCGAAGAGCGGTAGTTTTGTTCCAGCTTGATGACGCGCAAATTTACGTGGTCATTTTGTAGATTCTGTAAATTCGCAGTGCTTGCCCCGCGCCAGGCATAGATCGCCTGATCATCGTCGCCCACTGCCGTCAGTGCTGCGCGACTGCCCGCCAGCAAGCGAGTCATTTGATACTGGCAATCATTGGTATCCTGATATTCGTCGATCAACAAATATCGAAAACGTTGCTGCCAACGCAGCAGAGCTTCAGGAAACCCCTGAAATAAATCCACTGGCAAACGGATCAAATCATCAAAATCCATCGCCTGATAGGCGCGTAATGTTTCCTGATAACGCGCATAAAGTAATGCCGTGCGTTGATCTGCTTCGTTTTCCACCAGACTTAATGCTTGTTCCGGCGAGGTGAAAGAGGATTTCCACTTGGACATCACACTTTGTGCAATGCGGATATCTTGCTTGTCCGGTGCACCCAACAGCTCACTAATGATCTTTGCTGTATCAGCACTGTCGAAGATAGAAAACTGTCTTTTGTAGCCGAGCAGACCGGCCTCCTCGCGCAAGATTTGCATACCCAGTGCATGGAAGGTGCTAATGGTTAAACCCTTGGTATTGCGGCCGGATAACAGCTTGCCCACACGCTCACGCATTTCATTCGCAGCCTTGTTGGTGAAGGTGATTGCGGCGATGTTGCGCGGTGCATAGCCGCATTGCTCAATCAGATAGGCAAGCTTATGAGTGATAACACGTGTTTTTCCGCTGCCTGCGCCAGCCAGTACCAACAGGGGGCCATCCAGATATTTAACTGCTTCGTATTGAGAGGGGTTGAGTTTACTCAGCATTAGGACACCTCTAAAAAATCCAAATTAATCCCCGTTGAGGCTGTGAGAAATGGGCGTTTTTCGGCGATACTCAGAGATGGAAAGATCAGCTTGGCGGGAATGCTTTGACGGGCTGAGCAAAACTACAACGGAAAGTCAGATTGTGCATTGAATGGAAACTTTGTTTTGATGAGTTCCACGATCGCAGCACCGATTTTATTTCCATGCTGTACCGTGAGTGCTTGTACTGTCATTTCCAGTTGATTTTGGTCTTAGGTTCACAGAGCTAACCGTAAGAGTCTCGCAGTTAATTTTGGCGACAGCCTTGAAAATCTGATCATTGCATTTAATTTCAACATCGAAATTATTCATTGACCCACTCCGATTGCTTATATGAGATGTAATTACAGTCGCCAGAAAAATATGTAACTTATTGATTGTTTGGTGCCCGGGACCGGACTTGAACCGGTACAGCCGTTTCCAGCCGACGGATTTTAAGTCCGTTGTGTCTACCAATTTCACCACCCGGGCGAGAAAAAGCAAGTTTGGAATGAGGGATATGAACAAGCTCATTTCGCAATGTGCATTATACAGAGATGCCCGTCACGTTAGCAAAAACATCGTAGTTTTCCTCAATCAAACCGGGTAATTGGTGAATTAACTTACGCCGTTTTCTTGACACTGATAGCAATGTCACTATAATGCGGACTTCGTTTTTTGCGGGAATAGCTCAGTTGGTAGAGCGCAACCTTGCCAAGGTTGAGGTCGCGAGTTCGAGTCTCGTTTCCCGCTCCACCTTCTTGGGAAAGTATCTATCTTTCCCTCATTGTTTGCTTAAAGCATGCGTAACGTGGCGGGGTGGCAGAGTGGTCATGCAGCGGCCTGCAAAGCCGTGTACGCCGGTTC
>CAZPUT010000029.1:0-16297 GCA_964589845.1 uncultured Candidatus Nitrotoga sp.
CAGCTCGCCACCTAAATTCGCTTACAAAAGTTGCACTTCAGAGTTGAATCCGCCGATGAGATAACCGAATTTGCATTGTTTGGTACCCTGCCTGAGCATGCACACAGGTTAGCAGCATGAATATTTTGTTACTCGGGGAAGCACCAGGCACCCGTCGCATTCTGAATCAGATGTTGGAAAAATCCAGGCATCGGTTAGTCCAGCAAGCATGGGATGATATGCCTGAGCCAGATTTGGAACAATACGACATGGTGCTGGTAGATGGTAATGTTTGCGATTGCTCCCAGCAAGCGCGTTTGCTGGAATGGGTTCGTGAAGCCAGGCGCCTCTTTCCGGACTTGCCGGTAGCGGCATTTAATTACGTGGGCACTCCTGTAGCGGCTGACAATGCAGAGTGCAGTATGGCCAACCATTCTTGCGGCGTTTCAGAATCTGGTGACGGGATATGGCGCATGCGCTGCCGTCTAAAGGAACTTGCTTTGAGTGAAACCGCTGCTTTATTGCGCGATGCATGCGAGCGTCAGCCTCTGGAGCCCGTTGTTTTTGAATACTCGGGGCAAGGTTGATATGCGGAGAGCAGTTCCAGTACACAGGGTTACTCGTCTGTCTAATTGGAATTTCAGATCTCAATGTTCCTTCTACCTGACATTAGCTGCCTAGCCTGATTAACCAAGATAATGAGTGATATTAATGCAGGACTTATCTAGTTCCAACCAACAAATTGATCCAGATACCGCGAATCATGTTGTACGTCAGAAAAAAGATACGCAACTCAGTTTGTTCGCGCATATATTTGATAGGGTAAAAGAAGGCATAATTGTCATGGATGCCGACAAATTCATGTTGTTTATTAACCCGGCTTTTTCCGCAATTACCGGTTATAGCGCTAACGATTTGATAGGTAAGAGCCTGCATCTGTTGCATCCTGGTTTGATGGACGACGTGCTTCACAATGAAACATGGCGCAGCATTGACGAGACTGGACGTTGGCAGGGCGAGATGATCGGTCGACGAAAAAATGACGAAAGTTATGACGAGCATTTAAGTATTAGCACCATGAAGAACGAGCGCGGTGAGGTCAGCTACTATATCTGCGTTTTTTCCGATATCAGCGAGCGTAAAGCGGCAGAAGAACGCGTGGCCTACGTTGTGCTGCATGATTTTCTCACCAACCTACCCAATGGCCTGCTATTACAGGATCGTTTAGCTCAAGCTATTTCCCTTGCTGGCCGAGAAAACCACAAAGTAGCAGTCATGTGTCTTGATCTCGATCATTTCAAAGCTATTAATGACATGCTGGGCCACCTTGTTGGCGACAAGCTATTGCAAGAGGTTGCTAGACGCATCAGCAGTGTGGGCCGCATTAGTGATACGGTAAGCAGGCGGGGGGGAGACGAGTTCGTCGTCATACTGCCGGATTTGGAGACTGTAGATGATGCGGCCGTTATTGCGGTCAAGCTGTTAGAGGCCATCTCTGGCCTATGCAAGATAGATGGCCATGAAATCGAAATAACCACTAGCATCGGCATCAGCATATTTCCCGAAGATGGATGTGATGGAGATCACTTAATTAAGTATGCTGATGCAGCGATGTACCACGCTAAAAAAAATGGGCGCAACAATTACCAATTTTTTACTAATGAAATGAATAAGCTTGCGCTTGAACGCATTTCGATCTTACAGAAGCTTCGTCATGCAGAAGAACGCCAGGAGTTTTGTTTACATTATCAGCCCCAGGTGGATTTGCGTAGCGGTCGCATCATTGGTGTAGAAGCATTGTTGCGATGGAATAATCCCGAGGCTGGAATGATTTCACCAGGGTATTTCATTCCCATCGCGGAAGAGACCGGTTTAATTATTCCGATCGGCGAATGGGTATTGCGTGAAGCTTGTCGGCAGAACAGCGAATGGCGCAAGCTAGGTTTACCGGAAATAACCGTGGCGGTGAACCTATCGGCAGTGCAGTTTCGTCAAAATAATTTTATCGAAATGATTAAGGCAATATTATGTGAGTATAGTCTCGACCCGTCTGGTCTTGAACTGGAAATTACCGAAGGTGCTGTCATGCACAATGCCGAAGCGTCGATTGCACTATTGTTGGAGCTAAAGGCAATGGGACTTCAACTCGCAGTGGACGATTTTGGCACTGGCTATTCGAGCTTAAGTTATCTCAAGCGTTTCCCTATCGATAAGCTCAAGATCGATCAATCATTTGTGCGCGATATAACCGTTGATTCGGACGATGCTGCGATTGTAAGTACGATCATTAATATGGCGCGCACCCTTAAGTTAAAAGTGATCGCTGAGGGAGTAGAAACTGCCGAGCAGTTATCTTTTCTGAAAAATCAGGAATGCGATGAAATGCAAGGATATTACTTCAGCAAACCCATGCATCCCGAAAAAATTACCAGTCTACTGGCATCTGGCTATGAGTCGGATAGTCAGTGGTCATACGAATCGAAATAAAGGATGGGTGTGAAGGTGTATGTTGTGTCTAACCGATCTCGCCCAATTTGCCTGTCTGCAGCACTATTACCCAATTCGCCAAGGTTGAAGGCGGCAACGCTAAATATTGCGACGATCCCATAGTATTCAACCCTTCTTCCGTTGCTTGCTTGACCGCATGTTCTCGAAATCGCTTACTGTAAATCGCTTTTGGTATTTTTTGTTTCATTTAACGTTTTCGTCTCAAGTTTAATAAAACGTTGGTGTCAATTTTTTCAGCTTACCTCACTGCTCGGGCCACCTCGTCAAACAAATGCAGTCGCGTGAACAAATGCGTTGCACGGTACCAGTTGTCGCGCTACAGTATCTCTAGCTCGTATGGCAATCTCCTAGCCAGTTTAGTCGCTAACAAGGAACACAGTCGTCGCCATGCAGTTTTCTATTTTAGTTGAATATTATCATTCAATAAGTTGATTACAATTGCTATTATATTTAAACCCTTAGGGGATAAAATTTATTTTTGACGAAACCTATTGGGAACGGTATGCATGAAATAAAACCCGGCCAATCAATTGATCTGCTTAAAGAGCTGCACATTCTCACTCGAGATGGGAAGATGAATCAAGATTCCCGACGCAAGCTCAAGCAGGTCTATCACCTCTATCAATTCATCGAGCCGTTGCTGCAAGAAATCAAGCAAAGTCACCACAACATTCAACTGGTGGATCATGGGGCAGGCAAATCGTATCTGGGATTCATCCTTTATGACCTTTTTTTCAAGACATTGAATGATGCATCGCATATTTACGGCATCGAAACACGTGATGATTTGGTCAAACACTCGCAGGAGCTGGCGTCACGGCTCAATTTTCAAGGTATGTCATTTCTCAATCTATCGGTAGAACAGTCTATTGAGTCAGAGACTTTGCCCGCCAAAGTGGATGTGGTCACAGCGCTCCATGCGTGCAATACGGCTACTGACGATGCCATACGCTTTGCGTTGAAAAAAAATGCTCAATTTATCGTCTTGGTACCATGCTGCCAGGCCGAAGTGGCGGCGGTTCTGAGAAAAAATAAAGGCAAAGATCTGGCGAAAAATATTTTGACTGAACTATGGCGTCATCCCATCCACACTCGTGAATTTGGCAGCCACATTACCAACGTGCTGCGCTGTTTGCAATTGGAAGCTCACGGCTACCAGGTTACAGTGACTGAGCTGGTGGGTTGGGAGCATTCGATGAAAAATGAACTTATTATCGCGAATTTCAAAAACTTGCCATGCAACCGACCGACTGAGCGACTGAAAGAAATGCTGCAAACTCTGGGGCTGGAAGAAATGAATGGTCGTTTTTTTACGCGGATGTAATAGTCATCGCTGAAATTCTGTATTTATCATGCATCAGCCTTTTCGATGGTTTGCCGGATTGCGTAACATGGATTTAACTCCACTAATCCATTCCATCATCTAAAACGGGCAAACAATGCATCTCCTAAAGGAATTTGAGATAGGTGCAGCAAGATTGTAAACAAGCCTTTTGCTTGACCTGACTGGATTTTTCGCTATAATCACGCTCCCTCAAACCCTTGCTCCACCGTTACGCATGACGGGGGGCTTTAATATCCAAAAGGAGAATCAATGCGACATTACGAAATTATATTTATCGTGCATCCCGACCAGAGCGAGCAGGTGCCCGCTATGATTGAGCGCTACCGTGCTCTGGTGACGGCCAAAGATGGCTTGATCCATCGCTTGGAAGACTGGGGCCGCCGTCAATTGGCTTACCCGATCCAAAAAATCCACAAAGCGCATTATGTGCTGATGAATATTGAATGCAGCCAGGAAGTTCTGGACGAGATGGAACATGCATTCAAGTTTAACGATGCTGTGCTACGCCACTTGACTATCAAAACCAAAGCTGCGGTAACAATTCCTTCAGCGATGATGAGAGAGGAGAAATCGCGTTCGATGACCTCCCCTGCGGCAGGCTCAGGACAGTCTCCTCAGGTTGAAGGAGTCGTGCCAGCTGAAGTTGTTGCGGTTGATTGATTGAATGTAGCTTGCAACCGGCTCTCCGTTGACGGAGAACTCGTTGAACTGGATAGTTTGCGATATACCCCGGCGGGCGTAGCACGAATCGTATTAAAAATCCGTCATGTTTCAACGCAACTAGAGGCTGGCATAGCGCGTCAGGTACAGTGCGACATCCCGGCTTTGGCACTTGGTGCCGCAGCTCAGCAAGCTAACAGTTTGCAACTTGGACAACGGGTAAAAGCAGAAGGATTTTTGGCACAGCGCAGTTTACGCATCACACAACTTGTGCTGCACATTGATAACATTACATTAGAATGAGGAGCACAGCATGGCTCGTGTTTTTAAGAAAAAAGATGACAAGAAGAGTAACTCTTCGCGTCAATTGTTCAAACGCCGTAAATTTTGCCGCTTCACTGCAGACAAGATCGCAGAAGTGGATTACAAGGATTTGAACATTCTCAAGGAATTTATTGCCGAGAATGGCAAGGTCATCCCGGCACGTATTACTGGCACTAAATCGCGCTTCCAGCGCCAATTAGGCGTTGCAATCAAGCGTGCAAGATTTTTGGCGTTGCTGCCTTACACAGATTTGCATTAAGGAGTAGAGCATGCAAGTGATACTTATGGAAAAAATGGTAAACCTTGGCCAATTGGGCGACGTAGTCAATGTTAAAAATGGCTATGCGCGTAATTTTCTGATTCCGCAAGGCAAGGCCAAGCGTGCGACTGAGGGTAACAAGGCGGAATTTGCAGTTCGTCGCCTTGAACTGGAAGCCGCAGAACAAGCCAAGGTGGCGGAAGCCCAGGCACGCGCTGAGAAATACAGCGGACTAACTGTGCAAATCGTTCAAAAGGCTGGCGTTGACGGCAAGTTGTTTGGTTCCGTAACCAATGCCGACATCGTTGCGGCGCTGGCACTGCAAGGTTTTACCGTGGAAAAAACTCAAGTGCGCATGTCGGCGGGACATATAAAGCAAGTTGGCGATTATCCGGTCAACATCGCATTGCACACCGACGTGATAGCCAATATCACAGTCTCAGTACTGGGCGAGCATAAGTCGTAGTCTTCTACGCATTTTTGTAAATAAAATAGAGCTGGCAACAGCTCTATTTTATTTCTGCCGGCAACAATTTTCTCAGTGATAGAATGCCACAGCTAGCTCTTGATCAATAACTCGGCACCATGCAGAACAATTACACTACTCCCACAGATCCTCAGCTTGAGGCACTAAAACTTCCGCCTCATTCGGTGGAAGCCGAGCAATCGGTATTGGGCGGCATCTTTTTGGACTCCACCGCGTGGGACAAAATTTCCGACCTGATTTGTGAACAAGATTTTTACCGCTTTGAGCACCGCCTGATTTATCGGCATATCGCACGCTTGACCGAGCATGCCAAACCGGTGGATGTTATCACCGTGGCGGAATCGCTGGAAAGCAATGCTGAACTCGACAAAGCCGGTGGATTAGCCTATCTCGGCTCCTTGGCGCAAAACGTACCATCCGCAGCAAATATCCGACGCTATGCTGAAATCGTGCGCGAGCGCGCTGTCATGCGCAAACTGGCCGAGGTTGGTAGCGAAATTGCTACCAGCGCCTATAACCCGGCTGGCCGCGATGCAGATCAGTTGCTGGATGAAGCGGAAAGCCGTGTGTTTGAAATCGCTGAGGCTGGTGAACGCGGCCGTCAGGGTTTCACCCCCCTCCCACCGCTACTGACGAAGGTAGTGGAGCGTATTGAGACACTTTACGGTCGCGATAACGCCAGCGATGTAACCGGAGTGGCGAGCGGATTTACCGATTTGGACAGTATGACTTCCGGCCTTCAGCCCGGCGAACTGATCATTGTTGCCGGGCGTCCGAGCATGGGTAAGACTGCGTTTGCCATTAATATTGCCGAGCATGTAGCGCTGGAAGGCGGTAAGCCAGTGGCCATCTTTAGCATGGAAATGGGCGGTATTCAATTGGCCATGCGTATGATAGGTTCAGTAGGCAAGCTCAACCAGCATGATTTGCGCACTGGGCGTTTGCAGGAAGACGACTGGCCGCGCCTGACCCATGCGCTGGGACGTTTGAATGATGCGGCCATTTTCATCGATGAAACCGCCGCGCTAAATTCGCTTGAATTACGCTCGCGCGCACGCAGGTTACATCGCCAAAACAATGGCCTCGGGTTGATAATCATCGATTACTTGCAATTGATGTCCTCTCCTTCAAGCAAGGCAAGTGAAAATCGCGCTACCGAAATTTCCGAAATTTCACGTTCTCTGAAAGGGCTGGCCAAGGAGTTACAAGTACCCGTTATGGCGCTATCGCAGCTTAACCGTAGCTTGGAGCAACGCCCTAACAAACGGCCGATGATGTCCGATCTGCGCGAATCAGGCGCTATCGAACAGGATGCCGATCTGATTCTGTTTATCTATCGTGATGAAGTATACAACCCTGATTCACCTGACAAGGGTAAGGCGGAAATTATCATCGGCAAGCAGCGTAACGGCCCGATAGGCAAGGTTGAGCTGACGTTCCGTGGTGAATATACGCGTTTTGATAATTTCGCTCACGCTCAATATTGAATGTGATGGCTATTTCAAGCAACTGTACTCCCATGAGACCACCTCCCGGCTTATAGCCTGCCTCTGCTTAGAGTAGTTAGTTGTATCTTGAAGTGGCGTTAGCGTCTTGAATAAATGCTGTATTCACGCATCAATCGTTTTTAGAATTCCTTTCAACGTTGAGGTGGTGGCCGTGCTATTTTATAAGCACGAGCAAGCTTCCATAAGCCTTTAAAAATGAAAAACTATAAATCTGCTCTTCTAATTGCGGAAATAAACAAAGAGATTTACTATATATTTGGAAACAGCAATGGGCAGTTGTTTAATTAAAAACTGGGAATACTTAATAATTAATCACCTCTGATGTATATTTATTATGAACAGTCCAATAATAAATATTGGCTCATTTAAAACTTTAAAATTATTCTTGTTATCAATGATACAGATTTAAAAATGCTAGGGTATATGTGTTCATAAATATACAAAGCTACTGATTAGGCAGTGTAAATTGCTATATTAATAATATTTCATCAGGAGGTTTTTCATGGCAATACTGCCGAAATTATTTGGAAAAAAATTAGAAACGCCAGAAATGCCGGCCAAACCTCCACCGCAGGTACGTGATGGGCGCAGCGCCTCGGATATAGAGGCACTACGCGAAGATCTCAAGAACAGACAAGTAACATATAAATTAGCAAATGAAAACAATCCTCTCTTTGGAAAAGAAAATCAAGTACATTCATTAGAGGTCGATGAAGGAGGAAATGCTGCAAAAAAAGCAGCGGGTATTATTTGTGCTGAAGATAATAATGCACTATTAGCGGTACAAGATAATGATGCCCTGATGGTTGCAACATGGGAAAATGATTTAGAAGGGATGGAGAGCGCAATTAATCAGGGTGCAGATTTGAATATTCGTGACTTTCTGGGTAAATCGCCCTTGCATTATGTCTCAAGCTTAGACGCAGCTAAGCTGTTAATTGATGGTGGAGCTGACATTAACATATTAGATAATAACAATCGTACTCCATTGTTCGAAGTTGACGATCCTAATATCGCCATATTTTTAATTGATCGCGGTGCTAGTTTTAATTTGAAAGATAAAGATAGTTTCACACCTTTACACTTATGGGTTAATCATCCAAAAGTCGCCAAGCATTTATTGGTTGCGGGTGCCAACCCGAATGCCCAGCTTTCACGAGGAGGTACATTGTCACGAGGAGGGCTTTATAAAAAAGGGAATTCCACTTTACATTGCGCTAATAATTTAGAGTCAGCAAAAATTTTAATTGAATATGGCGTAGATATCACGATTAAAAATAAATATGGGTTGCTTGCTGAAGAGACGGCTATAGATGAGACCAGAGAAGCTGGATTAGCGGATTATATTAAATCTTTTAGTATAAATAAGAAATGAGCGAATAGCCGTTGTTCTATTTTTGAGTGGGTGTTAGCGGAAAAGTGCTAAGTTTTTTAGCTACACAAGCTTAAATAACAATGTATCGTGTCCATCAACGCATCCAAAAATGGATTTTGGTTGTTTCCACATTTCCAAGCGTAACCAATAAACATTTGCAGGACAGCCGTGCCACTTCTCAGTTCGACAATAGGTTTCTTTATAGTTTAAATCTCGCAATATCAATATGTAATTACTTGTCACTTCAACTAAATAACTTAAATTGTAAAAATACTGTATATGTCATTAGCACTAAAACTTAATATCTAATGAGAACGTCTCAGGTTAAATTTGAAACGCTTTTAGAAGCGACACTGCCTGCAATAACAATTGTAATTCTGGCAGGGGGATTGGGTACTCGTATCGGCGGCGCAAAGGGTTTGCAACCCTTGCACGGACGAGCGTTAATTGACTGGGTATTAGATTCGGTCAACCGCCAAAGTGAAGAGATTTTGATTAATGCGAATGGTGTGCACGATGATTATTTGTGCTTCGGCTATCCAGTCATTGCCGATCAGACTCAGAATTGGGCAGGACCGCTTGCCGGATTGCAGTCCGCGTTACGACTCGCAAGTCATGATTGGGTTGCGAGTGTTCCTTGCGACACACCATTCCTGCCGGACGATTTGATTGCCCGTTTATATAAAGCAGTTAGCACAATACCTACGGCGGAGGCCTCAGTGGCAGTCGTTGCCGGAAAGCGGCAGCCTACTATTGCCCTCTACCATAAGAACGTACTTCCTAAACTTGATGCCTATCTGAGTTCAGGTGGGCGCAAAGTAAATAGCTGGCTAGAAACCTTAAATTTGAGCGAAGCAATATTAGATGATGCAATTGCTTTTACCAACATTAATACGTTGGACGATTTAGCACATGCTAACCAGATTGCAGTAAGCGTGCACACAAAGGATGCAGCTGAAATCTTAGTCATCAAAAAATAAAAACTTTAAGCTAGCAGCCTTTCCGGATCCACATTAACTCACTGGAGTGGACTGCTAGGTGCCGTTTCGCTCACTGAATAATCCAAAAAAAAATTGGCCAGCAAGACAGCTACACCAATTACCAACACAAGGCAAGCTTTTTATGCTGGTGAGATTGTTGATCATTGAGTTTTCTCCAAGACACGTTAACGAATAGCATTTACCCGCCGCTCTTCCAAACTTGCTATATCCAACTCGTATTATTCAGCTCTTAAAATTTCGTCTGTGTGTGACCGAACATAATGAAGAAAAAATGGGGAATAAAGGGGTTTGCTTTTGACTCATCATCATGTCCATTTCAAAGTGTCCGCCACTATGGTTTCCATCGGGCACTGAGCTTACTCAACGCAAACTCAAGGGGACATTTCTATTTTGCGCTGACACACAAGCTACTTGAGGCTAACACACAAGCTACTTGCAGACTAAAAGAAGCTTGATTTCTGCTACCATTAGCTATGCGTTGCGCCACAAGATAGTTTCACTATTTGACCTAAAAAATAACACCAATTACGCAGTGCAGAACAAGCATTAACTTAATTTATTTATAAGGAAGCATCATGCCTAGCAACATCAATAGTAAAGCCATCACACAAGGTGTACAGCGTTCGCCTAATCGCGCCATGTTGCGCGCCGTAGGTTTTGGCGATGGTGATTTCAACAAGCCTATTGTAGGCATCGCCAATGCGTATAGCACTATTACACCCTGCAATGCGGGGTTGGGTACTTTAGCGACACGGGCTGAGCAAGCTGCCCGCGCCGCTGGTGCAATGCCACAGATGTTTGGAACCATCACCATATCTGACGGTATCTCGATGGGTACCGAAGGGATGAAATGCTCGCTGGTAAGCCGTGAGGTGATTGCTGACTCAATCGAGACGGTCTGTCGTGGTCAAAGTTTGGACGGCATACTCGCCATCGGTGGCTGCGATAAAAACATGCCGGGCGCCATGATTGCCTTCGCACGTTTGAATATTCCTGCTATTTTTGTTTATGGGGGCACCATCAAACCGGGACACCTCAATGGACGTGATTTGACCATTGTCAGCAGTTTCGAGGCAGTGGGTCAATTTATCGCGCATAAAATCGATGCAGCGGAGCTTCTGGCCGTCGAGCGCAAAGCCTGCCCCGGAGTTGGTTCCTGCGGTGGAATGTTTACAGCTAACACCATGTCATCAACATTCGAAGTGATGGGCATGAGCCTGCCTTACTCGTCCACCATGGCGGCAGAAGATGCGGAAAAATCCGACAGCGCGGCACGGTCAGCCGAGGTACTGGTGCAAGCCATCCAGAAGCAAATATTACCATCTCAAATTTTAACGAAAAAGGCTTTCGAGAACGCAATTTCCGTGGTTATGGCGGTAGGTGGCACGACTAATGCGGTCTTGCATTTGCTGGCAATCGCGCATGCGATGGGTGTTGACTTAAATATTGATGATTTTGAAACGATTCGAAAACGCGTCCCTGTTTTTGCCGATATGAAACCATCCGGGCGCTACGTGGTAACCGATCTTCACAAAGCCGGCGGCATTCCGCAGATCATGAAAATGCTTTTGGAGCATGGTTTGCTGCATGGCGACTGCTTGACTATCACCGGCGAAACTATCGCGGAGGTACTTAAGGATATACCCGCAGAACCACGTTCTGATCAAGACGTAATCCGCGCTTGGAATAATCCAATTTATTCACAAGGACATTTAGCGATTCTTAAAGGCAATCTGGCGCCGGAAGGTTCGGTGGCCAAAATCAGCGGCATTAAAAATCCTAAAATCACCGGCCCCGCGCGCGTGTTCGATTCAGAGGAAGCTTGCATGGAAGCGATTCTTGCAGAAAAAATCAATCCCGGGGAAGTGCTCGTAATCCGTTATGAAGGTCCCAAAGGAGGGCCGGGGATGCGTGAAATGTTATCACCCACCGCGGCCTTGGTAGGCGCCGGAATGGGCGAAAGTGTCGCGCTGATTACCGACGGTCGCTTTTCAGGTGGCACTTACGGCTTTGTAGTTGGACACGTTGCACCCGAAGCGGCAATGGGCGGTACCATAGCACTGGTCGAAGAAGGAGATTCTATAACCATCGATGCTGAAGCCCGCCTGATACAACTGAATGTAAGCGACCAGGAACTTGCACGGCGTCGTATCCTTTGGCAGCCGCCGTTACCTCGCTATAAACGCGGTGTATTAGCAAAATATGCCCGACTGGTGTCTAGCGCAAGCTTAGGCGCGGTAACGGACGCATAGACGTGGGCATGCTAGTCCAATTTTTATTCAACAGATGAAGGATTTTCGATAGGAGTACAAATAGTTAAAAAGTTTGAATGTCGGGTGCGTATTTATGCACCCGACATCATGCTACGAATTCTCCCTATGCAGTACCGCCCACTGTCAGCCCATCTATTCTTACCGTTGGTTGACCCACACCTACCGGTACGCTTTGACCTTCCTTGCCACAAACACCGACACCAGGGTCGAGCGACATGTCGTTGCCTATCATGGAGATACGGGTTAATGCCTCAGGACCATTTCCGATCAGAGTTGCACCCTTCACCGGGTAGGTGATTTTACCGTCTTCAATCATGTATGCTTCAGAGGTTGAAAACACAAATTTGCCGCTGGTAATATCCACCTGCCCCCCGCCAAAGTTCGCGGCATACAGCCCACGCTTGACTGAAGCAATAATATCCTTTGGGTCTTTGTCGCCATTCAGCATATAGGTGTTGGTCATGCGCGGCATCGGCAGATGCGCAAAAGATTCGCGCCGAGCATTACCGGTAATTGGCACGCCCATCAGGCGCGCATTCAAAGTGTCTTGCAAATAGCCCATTAGAATGCCGTCCTCGATCAATACCGTGCGTTGCGTAGGATTGCCTTCATCATCCATTTGCAGTGACCCGCGCCTGTTGGCAATCGTGCCATCGTCTACTACCGTAACTCCCGCAGCGGCTACCCGTTCCCCGATGCGGCCGGAAAAAGTGGAGCTGCCTTTACGGTTGAAATCACCTTCAAGTCCGTGGCCCACGGCCTCATGCAGCAGAATACCAGGCCAGCCGGAACCGAGCACCACAGTCATATTGCCCGCTGGTGCGGGCTTGGCATCCAGATTAATTACTGCCTGATGTACCGCCTTGGCGGCGTAATCGCATAATACTTCGTCCGTAAAATAGGCATAGTCGAAACGTCCGCCCCCTCCAGATGAACCCTGCTCACGCTTGCCGTTGCTTTCTACAATAACTTGCACTGACAGACGTACTAATGGGCGGATGTCAGCATTCATCAAGCCATCGCTACGCGCCACCAGCACCACGTCATATTCGCCTGCCAGCCCAGCTATCACCTGGGTAACACGCGGGTCCAGGGCGCGCGCATAACGCTCCAGGCGTTCCAGCATCGCAACCTTGTCCTCATCTTTCAAACTGGCGATAGGGTCGTGAGGTAGATAGAAATGTTTGTTGCTGCTCGCGCGTAACAGCGGCACAGTTTGCGTCCCGCCCTGCCGTGCAATCGCGCGCGTGGCCAGTGTTGCGCTTTCCAGGGCTGCCAAACTGATGTCATCGGAATACGCGAAGGCGGTCTTTTCACCGCTCACCGCCCGCACGCCTACGCCTTGATCTATACCGAAGCTGCCAGACTTGACGATACCTTCTTCAAGCGACCAGCTTTCAGCGCGACTGTATTGAAAATACAGATCAGCGTAATCCACTTTATTCGCCAGCATTTTGGAAAATATTTGCTCCAGATGGCGAGTTTCAAGCGCATGCGGTGCAAGCAGTGACTGCTGTGCAAGGGCAAATACAGTATCGTTATTTTGCATTGTCAAACCCATATAATTTTAAAAAATCGTTACAAAAAATTCAGCTCATTTATGAGGCGCATATTTGAAGCTGTACAAAATTACAAAGAATACTTCTCATTGAGACAAGCTTCGCATAAAGTCGTTCCTCACTGCACCCCAAGAGCCAGTCGCTTCACCCTGACTTACACCTAACATCAGGTAATGATGCGATGTGACAGCGCTGGCAAGCTGGCGCGCAAGCTAGCATGATAGGATGGATCTATTTCCGCGACCACTACTCCCGAGCCGCGTGGCAATCGATCCAGCACCCTACCCCACGGATCAACGATCATACTATTGCCGTGTGTTTCGCGGCCATTGATGTGATAACCGCCTTGCCCAGCGGCCACTACATAAGCCAAATTTTCGATGGCGCGCGCGCGGACCAATATCTCCCAATGCATCTTTCCAGTGGTCTCAGTGAAAGCGGAAGGCAGCACAATAATATTTACATCGTGCATAGCGCGAAACAACTCAGGGAAACGCAAATCGTAACAAATCGCCAACCCAATGCGCCCGAACGGACTATCCACCACTACTACCTGATTACCAGCCTCAATAGTACGTCCCTCATGGTAATGCTCATTGCCGAGATCGAGATTAAATAAATGGATTTTGTCATAGCGCGCCACCTGCTTTCCATTATCGTCATACACCAGGCAGGCATTACGCATTTTGTCTGGCACATCCGCCACTAGCGGGATGGAGCCGCCGACCAGCCAGATTTTATGCGCACGCGCAGTCTCACTCAGAAAAGTCTGGATCATGCCGCTTCCCGGTTGCTCGCGCACCGCCAATTTATCCGTATCATTCAGCCCCATGATAGGAAAGTATTCCGGCAATACAACCAGGCGTGCTCCCTGATCCACAGCTTTTTCGATCAGGCGGCGTGCCTCGCTCAGGTTACCCGGGACATTTGGCCCCGAAGCCATCTGCACGGCAGCAACCTTGAATGTCTTGGTTTGCGCATGAGCAGCGACGCGTCGTTGGGTGACATTTTTGTCTTGCATGCTTCCAATTCTTTCATAGTGTTATTTTATGGTGGCGCAACAGGTTTGCGTGCGCCCATTTTTTCTACTTTCGGGCTGACCCATGTGCCTGTAATATTGTATTCAAACGACACCAACTTATCGAGCGGTTCGCGCAATATCTTGTTGGCAATGAAGACCCCAATGCCTACTGCCGGGCCAGCGGCAAACGCGCTCAGCAGGGATGCCGTGTTCCCCACTGTAGGCAGAATGCGCACACGCAAGTTTTGCGTTTCGTTGTTTAGATCCACCTGCCCTTTCATGGTCACTTTAGCGGCTGAGCCTTCAATTTTAAAATCATCGGTCAACAAAATCCCTTTCTTGACTTGCGCCACTCCGTTAATGCTATCAAACTTAAAACCTGCGCTGAACACATCCGTAAAATCCAGCGAAATGTGCTGAGGCAGCGCTTGCAGACTCAAGATGCTGAGCAGCTTACCGATACCTGGTTCGATTCGCAGGAACTGTCCTTTGCCGGTACCCAGCTTGAGCGTGCCGTCCAGCGTGGCATAGCTGAATTCAGCTGGCGCGCCGGGCCAGGAAAACGTCCCTTCTAGTTTTCCGCTGCCGTCCTTCACGCTATTTGGGTAGCCGGAACGGCCAAGAATTTTCCCTGCATCGCTGATTTCCAGCTTTAGGTTGACTTGAGTCTGCTCCCCATTAGGGGCCATCTGCCATTTTCCATCCGCAGTCAACTCACCATCCGGGTTAGTGATAATTAAGCGCTCCAATAGCCAGTCGCGCTCGTGCTGCTGTGCAAATAATTCCAGCTTGCCCAGATTCTTGCCATTTAGTGAGATATTGCCCACCGCCACGTCGAGTGCGGGATGTTTTATGCTAGCAATATTTTTTTTAATAGCACTAGATTGAGCTACAGCAATTTTCTTTTTTCCGCTTTCATCCCGATCCGGTTCCAGAGACATGTTTTTCAAGCGAGCGGCAAGCTTGCCGTTACCCTGCGGATACCAGCTCACTTCACCATTAATTGACTTAGCTGCCAGTAGCGCAACCACCGTACCATTAATATTGCGCGCATTGAGACGAACATCATCTGCCATATAACCATATCCACTGATCTTCTGGATCAGCAAGTCGGCACCTGCGATACTGGCCGGTGTCAACCCGTCCGACGCGCTAGCCAACGCTCCCCAACCTTCCAGCGATAACTGCGGCATGGTGCCGACTAGCCACACGCCATCTTTTTCCAACCACTTGCCAGCATTGCCAAAGTTTACCGTGCCGCGCTTGACGACCCGCTCACCACCCTCATCCCAACGCAAAAATTTCGCGCTGAGGAGCTTGCCATATTGCACCGATAACAAGTCCTGTTGCGTAGTCATGCTATTCATCTCGAAGCGCAGCGGAATAATCTCGTTAGCGCGCTTTGCAAATGGCGCAGGTAGGTCAGATGCCAGCCCGACCAAATTGGAAGTGAGTTGCATACTGATCTGTTTTTTTAACACCGTAATTTCTGACTCCCAATCGCTGCTACCATGCAGATAATTTAGCAACGAATGCGGCTCTACCTCACGCAAGGCATCTATATTTGCACGACCGACTATCTTGGCATTTACAGCGCTACCTTTATTGCTCTGCAATTTTAGGGTGGCAGGCCCTCCAAGAACTTGCATAGTGACGTCCTGCGTGCGTACCGATGATTCACTGAACAGCAGTTCGCCATTAACTTTATGTAAAATTGGCACACTCTTGCCCAAGCTCACTTCATTATCGATAAAATGATAACGGCCAGAAACCGTTGCCGACTTGCTACCACGCAATTGAATGTCCACCTGTAGATTCAGATTGCCATTACCACTCGACGTCATGTTGTCAGTGAGACCATCGATATACCCGCGAACAGGACTTTGCCGAATAAAATCCAGACCATACTTCGTTTCGCCCACCGACTCACCCCGCACTTGCAAGAGTAGGCCAGGGCTTTTTATATCCGGTAGAACCACACTAATATTTTTCAGAGAT
>CAZPUT010000030.1:0-16206 GCA_964589845.1 uncultured Candidatus Nitrotoga sp.
ACAAACGGTTCAGATTGTGGCTCGCTTCGCGATCACAATCTAACCTTACTCGTTATGCATTGCCCTCCAGAGCAGCAACAGCTTCTCGGATTGTAGGTAGCAGTGCCTCATGTATTTTCTTTACGTCATCACATTTGTTCGCGTCAATCCTGATGAATTCGTCGTTGTATCCTCCTACATTGTTGGTTCCGACGACTAAACGTAACCGATACGGCATCTCCTCAAGCAACAAGTATGCGCGAAGCACTGACTCGACCTCATTGGCGGGAAGGAGACCGACATCGGAAAGCGAAGACTGATAAATATTGTTTGTGACCTTACTCGGCAAAAGCGCGTGTTGTTTTTCATCCGTCTTCGAGAAATCGCTAATGCGGTTTTGGTACATCTGCACATTCTCTTTGAGCTCGACCAGTAGCGCTGTCCGAAGTGATTGAACTTGGTGCTGTCGTTGTGCAGATTGAAATAAAGTAAATGGGGTCAGACTCGATTTAACTTGAAGATTAAATCGAGTCTGACCCCATTTACTGCCATTTACTGCGGGGCGGATTGACCCATTTGGGGCGCACTGTGCGCGATGCTTGGATATTCGACATCTTGCCCGAAACTGAAACCTGTGCAGGCTAGGATTCTGCACGCATGCAAAATTTGTACGAACAAGTTTATGCCGCTTGGGAACCTTGCGCACACCTACCCAGCCAACTGCCGGAAAATCTGCGTGAGAAACATGCGCATTTGTATGCGCAAGCTATCAAGACCGCCCGTAGCATGGGATGGCATGCAGAACTGGACAAGGACGAATGATGCATTGCCTAGAAATTGATGGTGTTCTGGCAGCCTGTCGGACATCTCATTAATCAACTCGATGGTATTTGTCGTATAAATCACTCTTCTGATTTCCAGTAGCCAGTCGTTCATCGAAGGCAAACACAGATAACTGATGCCACATTATATTTTCTTGAAATTACTTCCGTAATATAATGTAAATTATTGTTTATAAATATTTTTTGTTATTAAATAGTTGAAATTAGTTTGCTATGGCCGGATATTTACCGCTCCATCCGGCTGCACTATACCGCTCACGACCTGATTGGATGAGGTTTTGACCTGTACGGCTTGCCCTTCCGCCGCGTTATTTAATGCTTGACCATCAGCGTGAATTTTGAAGCCTTGCCTTTCAACTTGAATTTTTACTATCTGCCCCTGCCTTACTGCGTAAGGCGCGCGCAGCATGTCCTGTTTTAACACTTGCCCTGCCCCAACACTGTATTTAAGTACTTTACCAATGGCTTGCAAAGAGTCGGTGAGAGTACCTGTTTGAGCTAACTCACTTTTCTGGCTTCCAATATCTTCGGTGCGTAGCACATGTCCCTGTTGCAGTGGGCCTCTGGCGATGAGCAAATTCACACTCACCTTAATTTGCACTGGCACGAACAGTGTCCATTTCTGTTGGTTAGTAGTGCAGCGGACACCTACTGAACTATTGCCCAGCAGCTGTCCGCCAGGAGGAAGAAATGCTTCCAGCGCTGGACAGGATGCTAGCGAGATACGCCGATCAATCTCATGCACTGTGATAGTAACTTGGCCCGGCAGGGTAAGTGTTTGCTCGTGCACGAAAGCGGTAATGATCTCGCGTATTTCTGCATGGCTTTGTTGCAGCACTGCCCATGCGGGCATAGTGCACAGTAATGCGCCGAACAAAATCCATTGCAAAAGTTTTTTCATATTTATATTGCCTGCTTACAGTAGAGATAGGGAAGCTTTTAACACAAAAAAGTTAGGCAGATTTCAATACATAACGTTCACTGTTCAATGCCTAACAGGCAAGAAATTGATGAAATTTTTAATTTCAACCAGAATTTCGCGTTGCGACAGCCAACTCAAACAATGGATGGTGGGATTGCATAGCATAGCCACGTATTATCTCGACAGCTATCTTGCCTAACACAGAATGACTGACCACCTCTGGCAAAATATAATATCAACGTATTGTTTACTATTGTCTATTTTAATATAAAAAAAGTTTAAACAGGCAATTGCAACGTCGCTTTAATTCCGTCACATTTAATAAACTAATACAGCAATCTCAGTCAGCTTTACAATCATATACATTGTCATGTTACTCCCAAGCGAATTGTATGCCTTTATTATCCAGCAACCCACCGCAACAATGCCGTTGGCACAATTTCAACACAACCGCCGAACTAGAGCAGGCTGCAACGCAAGAAATATTACAGGCGGCGCTACAGGCCGTTAGCCTGCGCGGAACATTCCATATCGTTCTGGCCGGCGGTACAACACCACGGCATGTATATGAGTCGCTGCGCAATGCTGATGCAGACTGGGCTGCCTGGCATGTGTATTTTGGTGATGAACGTTGCCTGCCAGCTGACCATGTGGAACGCAATAGCTGGATGGCTGCTCAGGCTTGGCTGAACCATGTCGCCATCCCGCTTACCCAGATTCACCTTATTTCAGCAGAAAAAGGCCTGCAGGCAGCAGCCAGCGCATATGCACAGACACTGGCAGGCATTGAATTATTTGATTTGGTTTTGCTGGGATTGGGAGAAGATGGCCACACTGCCAGCCTTTTTCCTGGTCAAGAGCTAGGCAACACGGCCAATGCTCCAACCGTTATTGTGGTTGAGAATGCGCCAAAATATCCACCACAGCGAATATCGCTCAGCGCACATCGCTTGAGTGCGGCTCGCAAAGTTATATTTCTAGTAAGCGGTGTTATGAAGCAGCAGGCAGTAAGGGACTGGCGCAATGGAGTCGCTATTCCTGCCGCTGCAATTAGTCCGACAGACGGTGTGGATGTCTATCTTGAAGCGGCGCTGCTAGAGTGAGTTGCTTATTCTATCTTTACTCCCCGCCTGAATCCATATAATTTACTTTAGCCGTAAAACATAATATATTGATTATATAAATATATTATTCGTATTCCCATGCGCAGTGCGAGATAATGATAAATAATAACCGATAATTACAACATCGCGTTGCCCGGATTTATGGTCAACATAACGCTCATTTCATTTTGCGAAAGCGGCCATTGCAGGGTTAACATTACTGCCTGCATAATCTTTTCGAATCCGGCTTCGGATTGCGAAACCGTGAAATATGGCATACCCAGTAACTGGATCGGGTGGTTGTTATTCAGCACTAAATTTCCGCCAAGCACACTGTCATCCAGCACCAAGCCATTCATATCATTCAATTCGAGTCCACTGCCAAAACCGCTGATAATTTTCTCATCCTGAATATAACGACCGGCATAACCATTGCAACTCGGCATCGCCAATGCCACTCGTGTTAAAAAACTTCCTGGTAAAGTGCTATCAAAGGTGTAACTAACGCATAGACAATTGGCGTTCAGGCTAATGCGTTTTTGTATGGTTTTTCCACCAAACTCGGTGCGAAACAATATTCCCTCAGTGTTCGTTTCGACCAGTTCGTAAGCAAGCTCAATTTCTTCGTCATCCAGCAGTAAGAAATCGCGAAATAAAGTCTGTG
The DNA here is from genome assembly GCA_964589845.1 of uncultured Candidatus Nitrotoga sp. Classification (GTDB taxonomy): domain Bacteria; phylum Pseudomonadota; class Gammaproteobacteria; order Burkholderiales; family Gallionellaceae; genus Nitrotoga. Next base: position 3,511 of record CAZPUT010000030.1, read on the forward strand.
CGTGGCTATCTGCCATCAAATTTTCCGCAGTGATGTCATGCTTGAAAGCCACACGATCATGCGCTGAAACAATACCACTACCTTCTTGCGGCTGCGTGGTCTGGCTGGATTCAATTTTACGGAAATAATGCTCCAACTGGCGGCGCAGGGTATCGCCGAAGTTGTGGTGCAACTGATACGAATCAAGTTCGGATATGCTGGCGCTGCCATCCAGTTTCACGATCGCTTGCAGCATTTCGTTATGCAGGAAGACTTCATCGTGGCCATCACTGTCGGCATCGGTGCACATACAGGCTGCACGTGGAAGAACCCTATCCAGCAAAGATTCCAGCTTGACGATGGCGCCGTATACCGCCCGGCGCAGATGTGGCAGATACAACCCGCCAAACAAACCATGCCAGTATGCGTCGTTGGCTTGTGCAATATAAAGTTCGTCAAACATCTCAAGTGTGCGCTTCTCTTCCGGCAAAGCATGCAAACGCTCGGATAACCCCAACATGCGCTTGTGCATCCAGTTCGATTCGGGATAACGGGTGAAAAAATTCTTCCAGATGCCGCCGCGCAGAAATGCCTTGCGCTCTTCGTAATGGCCGCTTGCTTTTTCCGTATGGACCAAATCGGCATAAGTATGGGCAGCAGCCACCGGCAAAGTCCACTCGTTCATTTCGATGTAGGAAGTGGTAGGCAGATATACAATTCCGCGCGTTTTTTCGTTTGCGTGATAATCGCGATAAGTCTGAGTGGTAATTTTCGGTGAAGCCAACACGCCACGAATGAAATCTTCCAACCAGCCTTTTTCATAGACCCACTCGTAAGTTTCCGGCCAGATGCCAAATTTTTCAATGTCGTCGAAATACACGGCTGAAGCTTGCATGTCGGTACGTGTCAGGCTTTCCAGATAGGCCACTACTTCATGCGCCGGAGAAAACGGCATGCGGTAACGTAACGCCTCGGAAATGGGAAACAGGTCGAGTTTGCGGCCATCCTCTTCGGTGGTGAAATAGCCATTTAATTCTTCAATGCGCTTGCCGCTACACAAGAAATGGTAATCATCTACTGTAACGTACTTAATTTTGGAATCTGATAAGGCAGGTACTACCGTTGCCTCCCACACGCGTTCGGTTAACCATGCACCTTGTGCCTTAGTGCCCATTCTGGCTTCCAGTTTGTCAGATAACCTGATGATCTGTCCGATACGATCGCGGTTGGGAATGACCGCCAGAACCGGCTCGGTGTCCCCGCCACCGAACATTTCGACCTGGCCGCGTTGTACCATTTCAGTGAGTAAAGTCATATCTTGCGGATATTTATTAAATAGGTAATCGAGTAACCAGCCGCTGAAATGTGCGGCAAAACGAAACTCAGGATAGCGATGCAAGATATGCAGAAATGGCTTATAGCAGCGTTGATGCGCATCGTCCACCACTTCCGGGAAGTTGCCCACTGGCTGGTGGGCATGGACACCAAAAAGTAAGGAAACTGTTTCGTGTGTTTTCATTTTAGGACTCTGTTTTAATTGCCACTGACATCGTGATATCTCAAAAAAATGAGCTACGATTGACGCGCAGTGAACTGACTATTAGCCGCCATGTAAATGGGAGCACGCTATCAAGAACCACGACGCATCGTGCCGCCTGCTTCAGCTGAACCACCACCTTGGCTGATTGGTGTATTTAAGTTGGCCGGAATAGGTAATTTCAAGTAACGATATAACTGCATTAAATTGCTACGATAGAGGCGATCAAAACTTTTCACCGCATGGTCAGGATTGTAATCACCAAACCACCAGAACCAGTCGGAACTTTCGCATGAAGCCAACTGTTTTTCTGCAGCCAAGCACTCTGCCTCATTCAAGCGGCCGCTTGCCACCACCAAGTCATAATTTTGTTTCGCCATACACAACAAATCCCAAGCGCGGTTCTTGTCGGGCGAGCCAATCCAGGTGGAGAAATCACCGTATACCCAACTACCGGCAACGAGACGCGGCAACTCTCCTTCCTTGGCAAGCTGTTGGTTTCTTTCAGTATCATCAAGCCGATCCAGATAACCGCAATAGGTCGTGGTGCTGATTGACGAGTGTGCTTGCAATACAGAATATAAATCGGTAAAGAAATGATAGCCGTTATATGGATAATATTCCCATGCGTTTTCACCATCAAGGATAACGCTGACCACTGGCGCTTCGCCCTCAGGTGCCTGTTGTGCAATCGCTTCGAGCTGGGAAACAAAATGCAGTGCGGCATCCTTGCCATTCCAACGCGAGTATTCAAAACCGATCAAATCGGATAAGCGGTCATCTCGAAAAAAACAACGCACACCACTTGCTGCACCTTGCAAATGATAGGGGCGATAGAGATATTGGGCGCGCTCAGGCAAGTAATGTTCTATGGTGCGCAAGCTGTTAGCCAGTACGCCTTCTCCACTCGCTGTCCAGCGGCATTCTTGCAGCGCAAACACTTCCAGTAACTCAGTTGAAACCGCACCTTCTGCTGGCCAGATACCGTGGGGAGTGACGCCAAAACGTGTCTGATGACTTTTTTTGGCAGAATGAAGATGCGCCTGGACGCGTGATTTTCCGCCGGGGTAGCATTTCGACTGCGGCAGGCTGACATCCGGTTTGCTATCACGCGCACTATTGATATCCAGCAACAATGGCGCAAGCGGATGGTAGTGAGGTGTCGTGGAAAGTTCAATTTGACCGCTATCGGCCAGCTTGCGATAACGCGGAATAATGCCGGTAATGACTTGTCCGATCAGGTCGAATAACCACTTGCGCTCGGCATGATTAAAACCTTCGTTCTTGCTCATTAGGCGAATGACCAAGTCGTGTTCGCGGCGCACGCTTTCGCCACACCACACCAAGTGGTACCAGGTCAGCAAGTCGGCAAAATATTGTCCAGACAGATAGGCAAGCTCTGCACTGCCGCCGGGTTCAAGCATTTTGTACAAGTCGGACAGCCGTTTGTAGGCGTGATACGGCGCGACCATACTATGGTGGTTACTGCGGAAACAACTCGTCAACACCAGATCGCGTTCTGCTGCGTTCAGATCATTGAGATTCTCTCGCGCCAGCAGTCGCAACAGCGGGTCGCGTATCTGGCCGGTAGTGAACTGTTGTTCGTAATCTTCCAGTTGATCCAGCAAAATGGGCACGAAATTCACCGTCACCTTCACCTGAGGATGTTGTTCCAGATGAAAAGCCATGTCGGTGTAATCCTTGATCGCATGCAGATACACCCACGGCAACAAGAAGTCTCCACTGGCATGATCGCGATAATCTGGCTGGTGCATGTGCCAGAGAAAAACTAAATCGAGGGGCCTGGACATGAAAATTTTATTTAATTAAATATGAAAAGAGCTCATTTTAACGCACGCGGTGCACTTCCTGGCCCAGCATGTCGGGTGTGATCAACGTAATACCGTTATCACTTACAAAAAAACGTTTCGCATCTTCCTCACGGTTGATCCCGGCAGTTAAGCCCTCCGGGATCACACAATTTTTGTCCACCACCACGCGCTTGAGAGTTACATTACGAGACACCTTTACATTGGGCAAAATTACCGACTCCTCGACATTACTGTAACTTTGTATGTGCACGTTAGAGAATAGCAGCGAATTGCGCACGTAAGCGCCGCTAATGATGCAGCCTCCCGATACTAAAGAATCCACTGCCATGCCGCGGCGAGTACTATCATCAAATACGAATTTGGCCGGTGGCAATTGTTCCTGATACGTCCAGATTGGCCATTCCTGGTCATACATATTAAGGGCAGGCGTGACCTTGGTAAGTTCCATGTTAGCTTCCCAGTAGGCATCTATCGTTCCCGCATCTCGCCAGTAGGGTAGTTCGCCATTCAGATTTACACAGCTATCTTCAAAGCTCTGCGCAAACACGCGGTAGTGCGCGGACACCAGATGCGGGATGATGTCCTTGCCGAAATCATGGCTGGAATTCTTATCATCTGCATCCCGCACTAATTGTTCGTATAAAAAGCGTGTGTTAAACACGTACACCCCCATACTAGCCAGCGCCAAATCAGGGTTTCCCGGGATCGGAGTGGGGTGGTCAGGCTTCTCGTTAAAATTCACCACTCGTGATTCCATATTCACGCCCATTACGCCAAATCCACTCGCATCTTTGATAGGAACCTCGATACAGGCAACAGTCATGTCGGCCTGCTTTTCCACATGGAAGGCGAGGAGCTTGCCGTAGTCCATCTTGTAGACGTGATCTCCCGCCAATATCAGCACGTAATCTGGATTCGTTGTGCGCATGATGTCCAGGTTTTGGAATACCGCATCGGCCGTGCCCCGATACCACATTTCCTCTATTCTTTGCTGAGCCGGCAGCACGTCAATGAATTCGCCGAACTGGCCATTCAGAAAGCTCCAGCCGCGCTGAATATGCTGGATCAAACTGTGTGATTTGTATTGCGTCGCCACGCCTATTCGTCTGATGCCAGAATTTACGCAATTTGATAACACAAAATCAATAATGCGAAACTTGCCGCCAAATGGCACCGCAGGCTTGGCCCGCCAGTCAGTTAGTTGATGCAGACGAGTGCCACGCCCTCCCGCCAGAATCATGGCGTAAGTGCTTTTCGTTATCGAACTCACAAAACGTAATTTTTCAGTTAGCGGCATGATTCCCCTCGTAGTCGTTGATCTAGAATCTTGTTCAGAACTGTATCAGATTGTAATTATAGTCGGGTCTTAATTGTGGTTATAATCACCTCACCATGAGAAAGAATCTTCGCATCAAACTTGATCCACGTGCTGAATTATTGTTGCAAGGGCGATTGCATAATCCCTTCGCTTATCTCGGCCCTCACCTGGAAAATGAAAGGTATGTAGTGCGGGTATTCAATCCTCACGCAAGTGAAATTTGGCTGAAAACCGCGCATGGCAGCGAAGCGCTGGAACACGTTCATCCCGATGGATTATTCGAATGGTATGGTAGCGAAGAACCGCGCCATCCCTATAGTCTGCGTATCAGGGAAAACGGACCGGGGCTAAACAACGGTATTGAGCGTTTGGTGCATGATTGCTATGCATTTGCACCACAAATTTCCGATTTCGACCTGCACCTTTTTAACGAAGGAAAGTTACATCAGGCCTATCGCGTACTGGGCTCACATGCAATGCAAATTAACGGCATTCCAGGTGTGCGTTTTGCAGTGTGGGCGCCAAATGCCGAGCGAATCAGCGTAATCGGTGAATTTAACCGCTGGGATGGGCGCATCCATCCAATGGCGGCACATGGTTTCAGCGGCGTTTGGGAGTTATTTATCCCGGAAATTGAACAAGGCACGCTGTACAAATTTGAGATCCGCAATCACGCCGGTACTTTGCTGGTCAAAACCGACCCCTATGCCAACGCGTTTGAATTGCGCCCTGGTACTGCTGCTCGTGCTGGGTCGGCTATCCATCACACATGGCAGGATACAGAATGGATGGAGCAGCGCAGCAAATGGGACTGGCTACACGCCCCTCTTAATATCTACGAAATTCATGCGGGATCATGGAAACGTCACCCAGACGGGCGTTTTTATACCTATCGTGAGCTGGCTGAAAACCTTGTTCCCTATCTCAAAGATATGGGTTATACCCACGTTGAACTAATGCCTGTTTCGGAGCACCCACTCGACGAATCATGGGGTTACCAAGCGACTGGTTATTTCGCCGCGACCAGTCGCTTCGGTTCCCCTGATGATTTATGCCACTTCGTAGATAACTGTCATCAGGCCGAAATTGGCGTACTGCTCGACTGGGTACCCGCACATTTCCCGCAGGACGCATTTGCACTAGCGTATTTTGATGGTACCGCGCTATATGAACACGAAGATCCGCGCCTCGGCTTCCATCAAGACTGGGGCACGCACATTTTTAACTATGGTCGTAATGAGGTAAAAAGCTTTTTGTTGTCGAGTGCGCATTACTGGCTGTCGCAATTTCATTTCGATGGCCTGCGTGTGGATGCGGTGGCTTCCATGTTGTATCTCGATTATTCCCGTAAGGAAGGTGAATGGCTACCAAACAAATTGGGCGGTCGAGAAAATCTTGAGGCCATTGAGTTCCTGCGCGAACTCAACATCATGGTACATGAGGTATTCCCGGGTGCGTTGACGCTAGCCGAGGAATCCACCTCATGGCCGGGGGTATCGCGCCCGGTTTATCTTGGTGGGCTCGGCTTTTCTATGAAGTGGAACATGGGCTGGATGAATGACACACTTAGCTTCATGCAGTTAGACCCGGTTCACCGCCGCTATCACCTTAATCAACTGACCTTTAGTCAGCTTTATGCTTATAGTGAAAATTTCATGCTGCCGTTTTCGCATGATGAAGTGGTACATGGCAAGAGTTCGTTACTCGACAAAATGCCCGGCGATAGCTGGCAGAAATTTGCCAACCTGCGGTTATTACTGACTTATCAAATGACGAGTCCGGGCAAGAAGCTCAACTTTATGGGCAATGAATTCGGTCAAGGACGTGAATGGAGATCGAGCTGGGAACTTGAATGGTGGCAGCTCGGCCTTGAGCCGCATCGGGGTATACAGAGTTTGGTACGCGACTTGAATCATCATTACCGTGACTTACAGGCTTTATATGAACAAGACTTTGAACAAAGTGGTTTTTCCTGGATTGATTGTCAGGACACCGAACGTTCGCTACTTTCTTTCTTGCGCCATGGGCAAAATGGCGAGACAGTTATAGCTGCCTTTAATTTCACCCCGATCCCACGTCACCGCTACCGCATCGGAGTTCCATTCGATTGTGCTTATCGGGAAATTTTTAACAGCGATTCACACTATTATGGTGGCGGTAATCTCGGAAATTCTAGTGAAATACATGCCGAACCTCTATCCTGGATGGGGCAGCCCTATTCCGTCGAGATAGAATTGCCGCCGCTCGCAGGTATTATGCTAACTCCAGCATGAACATATCACTAAAGTTGCATACGCCTTATTGCCCTTTATGATCTTTGTAATTTATTAACAAATAAACTCTTCATTTCCATCTTTGCGAGAATGATGCAGAAAAATATTATGTCGACTCTAGTCCATTCACCAGCTTGGCAAGCTTTAACAGCTCATCAAACAGAAATAAACCAGCAGACCATGCGCGAGATGTTTTGCGACGACTCAAAGCGTTTCGACAAATTTTCCTTGCAATTGGATGGCCTGCTACTGGATTACTCGAAGAATCTCATTACCGCAGAAACGCTAACACTGTTATTGAACCTTGCACGCCAGTCAAAACTGGATGACTGGATTACTCGCATGTTCAATGGCGACAAAATCAATACTAGCGAACAGCGTGCGGCGTTGCACACTGCATTGCGCGCTCCCCGAGGTACTTCGGTGTATGTAGATGGCAAAGATGTTGTGCCGGACGTACATCGCGTGTTGGATCATATCCGCAACTTCTCCGAAGCAGTGCGCAATGGCACATTCAGAGGGCATACCGGAAAACCATTTCGGGACGTAGTAAATATTGGCATCGGAGGTTCCGCCTTAGGGCCGCTTATGGTCAGCGAGGCGCTCAAGCCTTATGGCAGCGCGCAATTGAACGTGCATTTCGTTTCTAATGTGGATGCTACAGACTTGGCTGAAACACTGAAACCTCTCGATCCAGAAACTACTCTTTTTATAATTAGCTCAAAAACATTTACCACACTGGAAACACTTACCAATGCCCATTCCGCGCGTGATTGGTTGATTAAACATTTGGGCGCTGACGAGGTTGTCGGCAAACATTTCGTTGCGGTCTCGACCAACCTCGCTGAAACATCCAAATTCGGCATTAACCCGGAAAATGTGTTTGAATTTTGGGATTGGGTTGGCGGCCGTTACTCATTGTGGTCGGCTATAGGTTTGCCCATTGCGTTGTATATTGGCATAAACAATTTTGAACGCCTGCTTGCCGGTGCTCATGCCATGGACACCCACTTTCGTGAAGCGCCCCTGGAGCGCAACATGCCGGTAATACTAGGAATACTTGGTATCTGGTACGCCAATTTTTTTGGTGCAGCTTCGTATGCTATTCTTCCCTACGATCAATATCTGCAACACTTTCCCGCTTATCTGCAACAGCTGGAAATGGAAAGCAATGGCAAGCGCGTAGACCGCAATGGGCAGCTAGTGGACTATGCCACCAGCATGGTAATTTGGGGCGAACCTGGCACCAACGGCCAACACTCATTCTATCAACTGATACACCAGGGCACGCGCATGGTGCCTGCCGATTTCCTCGCGCCGATTACCAGCCACAACCCCATAGGCGAACACCATTCCATATTATTGGCGAATTGCTTTGCACAGACTGAGGCATTGATGCTAGGTAAAACTACTGTGGAGGCGCGTGCTGAACTTGAGGTGCAAGGTCTAAATGGTGAAGCGCTGGAAGCGCTGTTGCCTTACAAAGTATTTCCGGGCAACCGCCCAACCAATACTTTATTATTTGATCAGCTGGATCCATACACGATGGGGATGCTGGTTGCCCTTTACGAACATAAAGTGTTTGTGCAAAGCGTAATCTGGGACATCAACCCTTTTGACCAGTGGGGCGTTGAATTCGGCAAACAACTTACCGGTAAATTACTACCTGAACTTCAAAAGAAAGAGCACGTTTTTGTGCATGACTCTTCAACTAATGGCTTGATAAATCACTTTCTCGCACGCCGGGTTTAAATATTAAATTGCATAATTTTTCAGCCATAATCCAGCCATGCTAAAGAAAATAAAAGTTAATGACATCCGCTTAGGCATGTATATCCAAGAGGTCTGTGGCAGTTGGATGGATCATCCTTTCTGGAAAAATTCATTCAAGCTGACTGAATACAAAGACCTCAATACTCTCAAAAATTGTGGAGTGGACGAAATATGGATAGACACTAGCCTAGGCTTGGATGTCGATTCCGGTGTAGTAGCACATTCACAAAGTGAAGAGGAACTTAAGGTCGAGAATGAACTGAAGAAAATCGAGCAAACCCCACAAAAAACTGAAGCACTTGTATCCTTGCAGATCGAGCTAATCGCAGCGAAAAAATTACACACCAAGACCAAGGAGGCAGTTGTCTCCATATTCAAAGATGTACGCATGGGTAATGCGCTCAAGCTTGATGATGCGATATTACTTGTAAATGAATTAAACCAATCAATAATACGCAATCCCTCTGCACTGATATGTTTGTCCCGGCTGAAAACTGCAGACAACTATACCTATTTGCATTCAGTCTCCGTCTGTGTCCTCATGATTGCACTGGGGCGGCAGCTGGGAATGAAAGACGACATGCTAAAGCAAGTTGGCATTGCCGGATTGCTGCATGATGTCGGCAAGGTTTTTATCCCCGACGAGGTGCTCAACAAGCCAGGGAAATTGACGGATGAAGAGTTCAATATAGTTAAAACGCATCCGGTAAAAGGATGGGAATTCCTCAAAGACTCTGGCGAGGTAAGCGATTTGATATTGGATGTCTGTCGGCATCATCACGAGCGCGTTGATGGCATGGGTTATCCAGACAAACTATCCGGTGAAGCATTAACTTTATTTGCGCGCATGGGTGCGGTATGTGACGTGTATGATGCAATTACTTCAAATCGCAGCTATAAAAAAGGATGGGAGCCCGTGGAATCCATCCGCAAGATGGCAGAATGGAACAATGGGCATTTCGACGAGGTCGTCTTTCATGCCTTCGTTAAAACGGTCGGTATTTATCCAACCGGCACCTTGCTTAAGCTGAAATCTGGGCGCCTAGGCGTAGTGACTGACCAATCGAAGAAAAGTTTGGTCATGCCCATAGTGAAAGTGTTCTTCTCGACCCGTTCTAACATGCACATTCTGCAGGAAATAGTCGACCTGTCAAAATCGACAGACAGTATCGCCAGTATAGAAAATCCACTGCAATGGGGATTCGATTTAGGCGAAATTATAGGTATCTAGCGCCAGAGATGCCGAAAAAAAATTTTGTTTAGCTGCAATTTAAGCCGATTCGATTTATTTACAACACGGTGTTGCATCTGATAATTGAAACTGCCCTGTCATAGTGTGCAGTCTGGCACTGGATATCAATTACTTCCGCAACACTAACTTTGCTCACTCCCCTACATTATTCACATGATGAATTTCGATGGTAGCGTGGACAATTTCCTCATGTTGGGCGAGCTGCTTATGCACGCGCTGAGGTGTCAATGTTTTGTCGTTGGTATCGACGCTTAGCGCACAGGAATATGCTCGCGTACCAACGCGCCAGACGTGAAGATCAGTGATCAATGTATCGGCTGTAGCCGGCCCAGATTCTACGACCTTCCTGATTTTGTCCACAACAGGATGATCCATCTCACGGTCGAGCAGCGCTGTTCCGGTCGCAATGATCAGATTTTTGGACCAAATCGCTACTAATACCGCACCGACAATCCCGATAGCCGGGTCGAGCCAAGACCAGCCATAGAGCCAACCGCCTGCCAGGGCAATGATGGCGAGCACTGACGTAGCTGCGTCGGCGATTACATGCACATACGCTGACTTAAGATTGAGGTCATGATGATGCGGATGCTCGTGATGCTCGTGATGCTCGTGTTGTTCGTGATGGTTGTGGTGGTTGTGGTGATCATGCGCTCTGCCAAGAATAATTGCGCAAACAACATTTACAGCAAGACCGATGGCCGCGACGATCATCGCTTCCATATAGTGAATCGGCTGCGGTGAAAAAATACGCTCCACCGAGCTAAAAACCATCATTACGGCGATACCCAAGAGAAAGATTGCGCTTGTGAATCCGCTCAGCACTTCAATTTTCCATGTTCCGAATGTGAAACGTGAATCCTGGGCATAGTGTCGAGCTGCTGCGTATGCAAAGGCGCTCAAGCCAATGGCCACAGCATGAGAGCTCATGTGCCAGCCATCTGCCAACAATGCCATCGAATTAAACCACCAGCCAGATATGATTTCTACAACCATCATGGCGATAGTTATCCACATGACCGCGCGTGTGCCACGCTCGGCTGCGCGACGGCTTTCGTCGAAGACGCGATTATGAGAATACGATGGCAGGTTACGGGTCTGCATAGCTGATTATTATTGCCCTATCGCGATAATGTAATCGCGAGGAAGATAACGTAAAGGCCGCCATTTACCAACAGCGTCCACACCGGCAATCCGCCTGAACGTGCATTAAACCGGAGCCACGCGGCGGCGACCAAGGTGACAAGTACACCGGTCAACACCTCTATACGCGGTTGCCAAGGTGTCAGCATAATTCCAATAGCGGGTAACAGCGTTCCTTGGAACACCATTGCCCCGGTAATGTTCCCGAAAGCCAACGTATCTTTACCACGTCGAATCCATAAAATACTGTTTACTTTTTCGGGAAGCTCGGTCGCTATCGGGATAATGAGCAGAGACAGTAGCAATGCGGAAATACCCAAAATGTGCGAAGTACCCTCAATACCGTGGATGAACCCCTTGGCACCAAAAACCAGCAGTACCAACCCGATTCCTAGTTGCAGCAAAATAGTCCATAAATTAGTCGGCAACCCAAGCTTGGCAAAAAACATCTTGCCCTCAGCCGCAGTGCCATGTCCATCCTCGACCAGCTTTTCCGAGGCACGCAACGTAAGCATGATATAAATAAAATAGGTGAGAACAAGTGCAAAACTTAGCGCGCCACGGAGGGTGCGCGCCTCCTGCGGAATGTACATAGCCACTGCGGCGAGAATGAAAGCGAACAGGAAAAAATTTAGATCACGTATGAAACCGCTACGTTCCGGCCGAACGTGGCCATTGACTCCACGCCGATGAAGAATGGCAAATGCCATAAGGCAGGTAGAGAGTGTCGATAACATTAAAGGTGCGCCCAGAATAGCGCCGACACCAATTTCTTCGTTAATGCTGATGTTCTTTGTACCGGCGAACAGTGCGAGCAGTGGAACCATTGTTTCGGGCAAGGCCGTTCCGATGGCAGCGAACACGGAGCCTGTGACGCCTTCCGATATTTGTAGTTGCTCTCCAAGGTGCTCTAATGCATTAGTAAAAAGTTCAGAGGCTGCAAGAATGATAAAAAGCATCATGACCAGCTCAAAAACAAGGTTCGTCATACTTGTCCTTTCAATGTTTCATACAAATATCTTATTCATGCTCCGCGCCTTGAAAAATCTTTAAGCCGAAAACCGAGCAACCACAGCACGGCGAAATACACCGTCATGCCCATTACTACCAATCCAGTTAATCGCCAGATACGCATCCAGCCGCCGCTGGTAAGCCAGCTTTGTTCACTCCCCATACCAAACCAGAGCGTCAACCCCAGCACCAGCATTGCCGCACCCAGCTTGGCGAGAAATTTGCCCCAGCCAGGTTCTGGTTGGTAGATGTCACGTTTGCGCAGCAGGTAGAACAGAATGGCGGAGTTAAGGCAGGAACCAAGGCCGATGGCCAGCGCCAACCCTGCATGTTGCAGCCAGCCGATGAACAGCAGATTCATCGCTTGGGTAGCAAGCAAGGTGATGATGCCGATTTTCACCGGGGTCCTGATATCCTGACGCGCATAAAAACCCGGCGCCAGTACCTTCACCGAGAGGATGCCGATCAGACCAACGCTGTAGCCGACCAACGCGTTGCGCGTCATAAGCACATCGTGCACAGTAAATGCGCCATGATGAAAGAAGGTTGCCAGCAGTGGCACCGCAATCATGCCTAGC
>CAZPUT010000031.1:0-15874 GCA_964589845.1 uncultured Candidatus Nitrotoga sp.
GGTGCGAGGCGGCAGCAACTTGAGCACACAGTTCTTCATGCGACAGTTGCAGCAAGACCTTCGATTTCTCCGGGCTTACCGACCACACCATTGAAACCATCTGCTGCGGTAATGGCAGCAAGGCGAGAATGCCGTCCGGCTGAAACCATTGAAAAGCCGTGGCGCGGTGTGATTTTTCGACGGTGAAGTTTGCTACGACGCCATGCTGATTATAAAGTGTGGGCGGTGCAACGATACCGGCCTGCTGCCGCACCCAGGAATTCCCCCCATCTGCTCCGACCACCAGTTTTGCCTTGAGCGTCCGCCCGTCTTCTAGTTGCAGGTGTGCGGCCTCATCATGCCAGACCAAGCTGGCACAGTGCGCCGGGTGAAACAGGGTCAAATTGTCCTGCTCGTGTAACCCTTGCCACAGGATTTGCTGCAGCTGACGATTTTCCAGGATAAACGCCAATTCCGGCTCGCCCAGTTGATAAGCACTGAAATCAAGTTCCATGCCCTCATCGCCAAACACGCGCATGGTTTCGACCGGCTGCACGCGGTTCATATCCAGTTGTTGCCAGGCATTGCATTGCGTAAGAAAAGCAGCCCCGCCGGGACTGATAGCATAGATTCGGTTGTCCCAGCCCTCATTAGAGAGGGCGGTGGGTTGGGTTTCCACCAGAGCCACGTTCAATCCGCTGGACTTGAGCGCTGCGGCCAGACTGGCGCCAACCAGACCGCCGCCTATAATCAGGACGTCGAATGTCATTGCTAAAATATTTTTTCACTTCTGGACGGGCGATGATAGCACGGGACGTTTGATTAATTTATAATCTGCCTCCTTTCGGAAAATGTCATGCGCATCGGTCCCTATCACCTCAAGAACAACCTGATCGTTGCCCCCATGGCGGGGGTGACCGATCGTCCATTTCGCATGTTGTGCAAAAGTATGGGCGCAGGCATGGCGGTGAGCGAGATGGTGTCTTCCAATTCTTTGCTCTACGGATCCGAGAAGACCAAGCGGCGCGCCAATCACGAGGGCGAAGTCGATCCCATCTCGGTGCAGATTGTCGGTGCCGACCCCAAAATGCTGGCGCGGGCCGCTCAATATAATGTGGATGAGGGCGCACAGATCATCGACATAAACATGGGTTGTCCGGCGAAGAAAATTTGCAACGTGATGGCCGGTTCTGCGCTGCTGCAGGATGAAGCGCTGGTAGCGCGAATATTGGAGGCAGTGGTCGGTGCGGTGGCCGTGCCAGTGACGCTTAAAATACGTACCGGCTGGGATAAGCAAAACCGTAATGCAATTCGTATCGCCCAAATCGCCGAGGCGAGCGGTATTCAAGCACTCGCCATTCACGGACGGACTCGTGCTTGCGCTTACACCGGCGATGCGGAATATGACACAATCACCGCAGTGAAGGCCAACGTCAATATCCCGGTTATCGCTAACGGCGATATCACCACCCCGGAAAAAGCCCGCTATGTATTACAGCAGACCGGCGCGGATGCCGTGATGATTGGGCGCGCCGCACAAGGACGTCCGTGGCTATTTCGCGAGATTGAACATTTCATCAAGACCGGCACACATCTACCCGCTCCGCAAGTGGACGAAGTGCATCGCGTGCTGCTTAAGCATGTATATGAGCTTTACTCGTTCTACGGCGAACACACGGGTTTGCGCGTGGCGCGCAAACATATCTCCTGGTATACAAAGGGATTGATTGGTTCTGCGCACTTTCGTCATCATATGAATCAACTGGAAAGCAGTGCGGAACAATTGATGGCGGTAAGTGATTTTTTTGACGGGCAATTTCAGGGCGGTGAGCGCCTACAATACGCTGAGGGGCTGGCTGCATGAAAAAAGAAGATGATTGCATGTTGGGAGAGAACGACGTTGCGAAATATGTGCGCAAGGCAGTGGACGATTACTTCAAGGATCTCGATGGCGAGGATCCTTCGTGCGCAGTGTATGACATGGTGATGAATTGCGTTGAGAAGCCATTAATTGAAGCCGTTCTACAACATGCGGGCGGCAACCAGACTCGAGCCGCCGAATTATTGGGGCTTAACCGCAATACATTGCGAAAGAAAATTCAGCAACACTGTGCTCCGAGCGAAACTTCGAATTTGCGGACAAATACTCGGCTCGAACGAAAGGCTGTTCAGAAGGCTCAACTGATTAAAACGAACAAAAAGAAAAATTAACTATGGCAACAATCAAACAAGCCCTCATTAGTGTGTCGGACAAGACCGGCGTGCTGGAATTCGCCAAGGGTTTGCAACAACTAGGCGTTACTATTCTATCCACTGGCGGCACGGCCAAGATGCTTGCTGACAACGGTATTCCGGTCACGGAGGTGGCCGATTACACTGGTTTCCCCGAGATGCTGGATGGACGTGTGAAGACACTGCAACCGAAAGTCCATGCTGGAATTCTGGCGCGACGAGATCTGCCGGAACATGTCGCCACGCTAGAGAAGTACAGCATTCCGACCATTGATCTGGTAGTGGTTAACTTATATCCGTTCGGCGCCACCATTGCCAAACCCGATTGCACGCTGGCAGATGCCATCGAGAACATCGACATTGGCGGACCTACCATGGTGCGCGCCGCAGCGAAGAATCACGAACATGTGGCTATCATCACCGACTCAAAAGACTACAGCACCATTCTGACTGAAATGCAGGCTAATGGCGGCGCAGTTTCCAGCGCCACGCGTTTCGATCTGGCGAAAAAAGCTTTTTCTCACACTGCCGCGTATGACTGCGCGATCAGCAATTACCTTACTGCAATTCATTCCGACGGTACACGCAGTAAATATCCGACACAAATCAACTTCAACTTCGCTAAAGTGCAGGATATGCGCTACGGCGAAAATCCACATCAGAATGCAGCCTTCTACCGTGACCTGAATGTGGTGCCGGGTGGCATTGCCGATTACACCCAACTGCAGGGCAAAGAACTGTCCTATAACAATATTGGCGATGCCGATGCAGCGTGGGAATGCGTCAAGACATTTGAGCAGCCCGCCTGCGTCATCGTCAAGCACGCCAATCCGTGCGGCGTGGCGATTTCCGATGCACCACTCAATGCCTACAAGTTAGCTTATACAACGGATCCTACCTCCGCATTCGGCGGCATCATCGCTTTTAACCGCGAGCTGGATGCAGATACTGCAGCCACTATTACAGCCAATCAATTTGTTGAAGTGATTATTGCGCCATCAGTAACTGAAGCGGCACGACAGGTCGTGGCAGCAAAACAAAATGTGCGTCTGCTCACCGTGCCACTGTCCAAGTCGCACAATCAATATGATTTTAAGCGAGTGAATGGCGGCTTACTGGTGCAATCACCTGATACTTTGGACGTGCAAGCTGAGCAACTGCGCGTGGTTACCAAAGCACAGCCGAGTGCTGAGCAATTACAGGACCTGCTGTTCGCCTGGCGCGTGGCGAAGTATGTGAAATCAAATGCCATCGTGTTCTGTAAAGATGGACGCACGCTAGGCGTAGGCGCCGGGCAAATGAGCCGGGTAGATAGCACTCGTATCGCTACAATCAAGGCACAAAATGCGACTTGCAGCCTGGTTGGTTCAGTCGTCGCGTCAGACGCCTTTTTCCCGTTCCGAGACGGCGTAGATGTACTGGCCGAAGCGGGCGCGAAAGCAGTGATCCAGCCCGGTGGCAGCATGCGCGATGACGAAGTTATTGCAGCAGCGGATGAACATGGGCTGGTGATGGTGTTTACGGGTTATCGACATTTCAGACATTAAAAGATTTAATCACAGAGACACAAATCCGCCTTACTTGCTCCAAGTTTTTTGTCTTTGTGAACACTGTGACAAATTTGGGGTTATGTTATGAAAATTCTGGTAGTTGGGAGTGGTGGTCGAGAACACGCCCTGGCATGGCGACTGGCGCAAGCCACCAAGGTGCAGAGGGTGTATGTCGCTCCAGGCAATGCCGGTACTGCGCTTGAAAACGGCGTGGAAAATATTGCCATCACTGCTATTTCAGATCTCATCGCATTCGCACAACGCGAGCAAATATACCTTACTGTAGTCGGCCCGGAAGCCCCGTTGGCGGCTGGCATAGTGGACGACTTTCGTGTCGCTGGCTTGAAAATTTTCGGCCCTACCAAAGCAGCGTCACAACTGGAAAGCTCCAAAGATTTCGCCAAAAATTTCATGGTGCGCCACCATATTCCCACTGCGATTTATCAGACCTTTAGCGAGGCAGCTGATGCGTGTGCTTACGTGGAAAAACAGGGTGTGCCCATTGTGATCAAGGCTGATGGCTTGGCTGCAGGCAAGGGTGTGGTCGTAGCCATGACAATGCAGGAAGCTCGTGCAGCCATAACCATGATGTTGTCTGACAACAAATTGGGTGATGCCGGCGCGCGCGTGATAATCGAGGAATTTCTGGTTGGCGAGGAAGCCAGTTTCATCGTCATGGTGGATGGCAAACATGTGCTGCCACTGGCGACTAGCCAGGATCATAAACGGTTACTGGATGGTGATCATGGACCCAACACCGGCGGCATGGGCGCATATTCCCCGGCACCGGTGGTGACACCGGAACTGCATGCGCGAGTGTTGCGCGAGGTGATACTTCCAGTGGTGCAGGGGATGGACAAAGAAGGAATCACTTACACCGGTTTTCTATATGCCGGTTTGATGGTAGACCCACAAAATAATTACAAGGTGCTAGAATTTAATTGTCGCATGGGTGATCCGGAAACCCAGCCTATCATGCTGCGTTTGAAGAGCGATCTGTTGGTGCTATTGGAACATGCAGTCAACGGCACCTTGAATAAGGTTGAGGCGGAATGGGACAGACGCGCTGCGCTCGGTGTGGTACTGGCCGCCGCCAACTATCCCGACACGCCGCGAAAAGGCGACGTCATTACCGGCTTGCCCAAAGCACAGGAAGATGCACATGTGTTTCATGCCGGCACCATCATGCAGGATGGCAAGATAGTCACCAGCGGAGGACGTGTGTTGTGCGTTACGACGTTGGGCGATAGCGTGAAAATCGCGCAGCGCCGTGCTTATCAGGTTGCCGAGAACATTCATTTCGAGGGCTGTCAGATGCGCCACGATATCGGCTATCGCGCTACCCTACCTAGGAAATAACGACCGCTTCAGAAAGCTGCTATATCAATCTCGCAGAATATCGGTATGCCTTGCTATGTTTACATACGAGCGTGCGATGCAGCATCTGTCAAGGCTTAAGGAATGCGTGCATGGATGAGTGATAATTCATCCGCAACATAGATACGAAACCAATCGGAGGAAGCATGGATAGTGCCGCAGTCAAAAAATTCTTGTTCGAGTTGCAAGACATGATTGTGACTCGTTTGGAACAGGTGGACGGCAATAAATTTCGGCGTGATAGTTGGGATCGCCCGGAAGGTGGCGGCGGCCGAAGCTGCATCCTCGAAGAAGGAAATGTCCTGGAACGCGGCGGGGTAGCTTTCTCTCATGTAACGGGCGACAAGATGCCTCCTTCCGCTACGGCACATCGTCCTGAATTGGCAGGGTGCACATGGGAAGCGATGGGCGTGTCATTGGTATTCCACCCGCGTAACCCATATGCACCCACTGTGCATATGAATGTGCGCATGTTCATGGCGAAAAAAAATAATGGTGAAATCGCATTCTGGTTTGGCGGCGGAATGGATTTGACCCCCTATTATGGTTTTGAGGAAGATGCCGTGCATTTTCATCAGACTTGCCAGAAAGCGCTGACGCCGTTTGGCAATCATCTCTTTCCAAAATACAAAAAGTGGTGCGATGAATATTTCTTTATCAAGCATCGCAATGAACCGCGTGGCGTGGGCGGTATCTTCTTCGACGACTTGAGCGAACCGGATTTTGCTACTGCTTTTGCCATTCAACAAAGCGTTGGGAATCATTTGATTTCCGCCTATGTGCCTATCCTTGAACGCCGCAAGGACACGCCCTACGGTGAGCGTGAACGTGACTTCCAGCTTTATCGGCGCGGGCGTTATGTAGAATTCAATCTGGTAATAGACCGTGGCACTATCTTCGGGCTGCAAAGCAATGGGCGTATCGAATCTATTTTGCTATCCATGCCACCACTGGTGAAGTGGCGCTATGACTGGCATCCGGAGAAGGGCTCGCATGAGGCGGAGTTGTATGAAAAATTTTTAGTACCCAAGAATTGGGTGTAGATTTCGTTGTTGGTTATTTGAAGTTAGTTATTGAACCAATAATTGCAGCGCAACTAAGTTGATCAGTTGCGAACGTATCCTTAAGCGACGCGTCCGCCGCTGACCCGCTCTATCCCTGCCAGATCAAACGCCGAGAACACTACGCCGAACCCCGCCTGCTGCAGGAGCTCACGAACCTTTGCGGCTTGGTCGTAGCCATGCTCAAGGAGCAACCAGCCACCGGGTTTGAGATAGTCTGGAGCATGAGCCGCAATATGACGGATATCGTGCAGGCCATCGTCGCCGGATACAAGCGCGGATATTGGCTCAAAGCGCACATCGCCCCGCGCCAGATGGGGGTCGTCAGCCGCAATGTAGGGTGGATTGGACACAATGATGTTGAATTTTTGTGCCGTGAGCGCCTCGAACCAGTCGCTGTGTAAGAAAGCTGCATTGGCGATGGCAAGTTGCTGTGCGTTTGCATGCGCAACCGCCAGTGCCGTAGTGGAAGCATCGCAGCCAAGCACTTCAACATCTGGACGCGCATGGGCGAGCGCCAGAGCGATTGCGCCACTGCCCGTGCCCAGGTCGAGCACACGGCATAAACCCTGCTGCGGGATACGCGGCAAGGCCAGCTCAACCAGTAATTCAGTTTCTGGACGGGGAATGAGAGTAGCGGGTGTCACCTTGAACATTATCCCGAAGAATTCGCGTTCACCCAATAAATAGGCAACGGGCTCTCCCCGCAGGCGGCGCTGCAACAATTCATGGTAATGGGTTTGCTCGGTTTCGTTCGGATAGTGCTCGGAGTGCGCCAGCAACCAGGCGCGCGGAACATTTAACACGTGTTGCAACAAACACTGTATTTCGATGCGTGCGCTGCTGGGGTTTATTGCCAGCGCCTCGGTCAGACGTGCTGCATCCTGCAGCAGAGTTTCTTGTATGGTGCGCAGCAAGTTCAGTTGTTGCCTTCATTCGCTAGCGCTGCCAGCTGCTCTGCCTGATATTCCGCCATCAATGCGTTGCACATCTCGCTGATGTCGCCATCCATAATGTGATCCATCTTGTACAGCGTGAGGTTAATGCGATGGTCGGTGATACGGCCCTGCGGGAAATTGTAAGTGCGTATGCGTTCCGAGCGATCGCCGCTACCTACCAGCGACTTGCGCTCGGCGGCCTGCTTGGCGTGAGCGGTACGCTCCTCTTTGTCCTTGATACGCGCGGCCAGAACTGCCAGCGCCTGGGCCTTGTTTTTGTGCTGCGAACGGCCATCCTGGCATTCCACCACGGTACCCGTAGGTAGGTGGGTTACGCGTACGGCTGAATCGGTTTTATTAATATGCTGGCCGCCCGCGCCCGAAGCGCGGAAGGTGTCGATGCGCAAATCGGCAGGATTCAACACCACGTCGCTGACTTCATCCGCTTCCGGCAGCACAGCCACGGTACAGGCCGAGGTGTGAATTCGGCCTTGCGTTTCAGTGGTGGGCACGCGCTGCACTCTATGTGCGCCAGACTCAAACTTCAGCACCGAATAGGCACCCTGCCCGACTATGCGTGCGATGATTTCCTTGAAGCCGCCCTTTTCGCCACAACTTTCGGAGATGACTTCAACCTGCCAGCGGTTACGTTCGGCAAAACGCGCATACATGCGAAACAGGTCGCCGGAAAATAATGCCGCCTCGTCGCCGCCAGTGCCCGCGCGGATTTCCAGAAATACGTTGCGATCGTCATTGGGATCCTTGGGCAGCAACTGCTTCTGCAAATCCCCCTCGATCTGCTCCAGCCGTTCGCGCCCTTGCTTCACCTCAGCCGCAGCAAATTCGCGCATTTCCGGGTCATCCGCCATTTCCAGTGCGGTTGCAATATCGTCAGCGCAGGCTTGATGGGCATGGTACAGCTCCACTACTGGATCCAGCTCAGCGCGTTCGCGGTTGAGCTTGAGGTAGTTTTCCATATCGCTAGTGGCATTTTCGCTGCTTAACAGACGGCGGACTTCGTCCAGACGCTCGCTCAATTGGGCGAGTTTAGTGGCAATGCTAGGTTTCATTCGGGGGCGCGCATGTGATAAATACGGTGCACCATTTCAAGGAAAGCGTCGCGCTCTTCGGCTTGTACATGATTCAGTGCATGGGTTGGCGCGTGCAAAAATTTATTGGTAAGTGCATTACTTAAAGACTCCAGTACCTTTTCCGGCTCTTCGCCTTTAGTCAGCAGGCGTAAGGCTTTTTCCATTTCGTGCCGACGTTGGCGTTCAGCATGATCGCGCAACGCACGGATAGTGGGCACTACCTCACGCGATTCCATCCAGTGAATAAAATCCACCACGCCAGAATTTATAATCACTTCAGCTTCTTTCACTGCACCTTGACGTGCATCCAAGCCATCGCGCACAACTTCGGACAAATCATCAACGGTATACAGGAATACATCATCCAAGTTGGCCACTTCGGCTTCAACATCGCGCGGTACGGCGAGATCGACAATGAAAAGAGGACGGTGCTTGCGTGCTTTAAGCGCTCGCTCGACCATGCCCTTGCCCAGAATCGGCAACGGGCTGGCGGTACTGGTCACGATGATATCGTGCAGCGCCAGTTGCTCCGGCAATTCACTCAACGTGATGGCGTGCCCGCCAATGCGCCGCGCCAACACCTGGGCACGCTCCAGGGTACGGTTTGCAACGGTAATGTGTTTTGGCAATTTAGCCGCGAAATGCACGGCATTCAATTCGATCATCTCCCCCGCGCCGATGAGCAATACACTCTGCTCGGCAATGCTGGGGAAAATACGCTCGGACAGCTTTACCGCCGCCGCCGCCATGGAAATTAAATTTGAGCCAATTTCAGTCTGGGTACGCACATCCTTGGCCACCGAGAAGGTGCGCTGGAATAGCTTATGGAGTAGAAAGCCCAGCGTGCCAGCCTGCTCCGCATAACGCACCGCCTGCTTCATTTGGCCCAGAATTTGGGGTTCACCCAGAACCATTGAATCCAGCCCGCTGGCGACGCGAAAAGCGTGCTTTACCGCCTGCTCATGCGGCAAAGTGTAGAGATACGGCTCAATTTCACGCGGTTGTAATTCATGATAACTGGCCAGCCAGTTAATGATTTGTGCCGGCTTGTGCGTGCTGCAATACACCTCGGTGCGGTTGCAGGTGGAAAGTATAGTCGCTTCCTTGGCTGCGCCCTGCCCGACCAAATCGCGTAGGGCTGGCTCCATTGCATCGACATTGAACGCAATCTGCTCACGCACAGCAAGTGGCGCGGTCTGATGGTTAATGCCGAAGGCGAATAATTGCATAGTCCAGAAAAGACCAAAAATTAAGCAAGAACGCAATTATAGTTGCTAGCCCCCCTCAATACCAGCCAACTAAAACCGAATAAAATTCAAAATATATGAAATATTCATAACAATGCGGGCTTTAATTGCCATTTTTTAAAATTCCATAACTTCTCCAGCTTAGGAGAAAGGCGGTTTATTATGTAGAAAAATGCATAATGATGGACCGTGACGCTTCCATGCAAAAATGGAGAACAGCCTACCGTCAGCCTTGTCATACCGAACAAAATGATGTGTAATACCACGATGGAAAAAGACAATAAATACAGAATAAAAATCACCACTGAAGTAAATTATTTGGCCGAGCAATCGGATGAGGCCGATAATCGCTTTGTTTTCGCTTATACCATCACTATAACTAATGAAGGAGATACCGCTGTCAAGTTGATCAGCCGTCATTGGATTATTACCGATGCCAGTCAATATGTGCAGGAAGTGCGCGGTCAGGGGGTCGTTGGTGAGCAACCGGTTCTCAAGCCAAACCAGAGTTTCGAATATACCAGCGGCACGGTGCTCGCTACACAGGTGGGCACCATGTCTGGCAGCTACCAGATGGTCGCGGAGGACGGCACTAAATTTGACGCTCCCATTCCCCAGTTCGTATTGAGTGTCCCGCGCGTGTTGCATTAACGCAATGTCGCTAAAAACCAGCTACCGTTTCATCGCCCCGTTTTATGATGTCTTCATTGATTGCGCTACTCGTAGCGCACGCCGGCACAATCTAGCCAGGTTGCCGCAACAAGGTGTAGCGCGCGTGCTGCTTAGTGGCGCAGGCACCGGCTTGGACTTTCCTTTTTTGCCGCCTCGCCATGAATACACCGCGTTAGAGCTGACTGGTGCAATGCTGGCGCGGGCAAAGAATAAGGCTGCCGGATTACGCATGCAGTGGGTGCGGGGCGACAGCATGGCCTTGCCATTCGCTTCAGATAGTTTCGATTACGTAGTGCTGCATCTAATCATGGCGGTAGTGCCGCGACCGCAATATTGCCTGGCAGAAACGGCGCGCGTGCTCAAGTCGGGTGGTCATATTCTGCTTTTCGATAAATTCCTGCGCCGTGGAGAACGCGCTTGGGTGCGGCGCAGCCTGACCCCTCTGATGGGACGGCTGGCCACACGGCTGGACGTGGTGTTTGAGGAAGTGCTGGAAGCTGTACCGGGATTGCGGGTGTTGGCCGATGAGCCTGTGTTTGCAAACGGTTGGTTCCGCTTGATTGAATTGCAAAAGGATATCTTTGAAAATTAGAAAATCCCGATTCGATTCCGCCGCAACTTGCACCATTGCGCTACCACCGCGCGGTAATCGGATAAACTTAAGCCGATTATGAAAGAAACCATCGTTATTTCTTCTCGCGCGCGTCTGCGCACTTACCTTGCCGCAGGTTACGCACTGTTCATCATGTATGCCAGCTTATCGCCGTTTTCAGGCTGGCAGGAGCAGGGGTTGGAATTTTCTGCTGTGTTGGCTTTACCGTTAATGCTTCAATACACTTGGTTCGATGCCGCCGCTAATCTGCTCGGTTATCTGCCGTTTGGGCTGTTGCTTGGGCTGGCACTACGCGCGCACTTCAACGTAAGCTGGACCTTACTGCTTGCTACTTTGGGCGGAGTACTGCTTTCTGCCATGATGGAATACGCGCAAATGTATTTGCCGGTACGTATTAGCTCCAATCTCGATTTGCTTGCCAATGGTAGCGGCGCGCTGGTGGGTGCGTTTTTGGCAGTTAGCATTGCGCCACGTGAATGGTTTGCGCTGCATCTGACGTATTGGCGTATGCGTTTGTTTCATGGCGGAGGCGGCGTGGATTTCGGCTTGGCGTTGGTGGCGCTGTGGATGTTCGCGCAAGTCAATCCTTCGCTGCCCATGCTGGGCAATGTATTCATTAGCGAAGTGGCGCGAGCACCTTTCGTTGTGGTGCAGCCTGTACCGTTTAATTGGATGGAAAGCATGGCGGTACTGCTCAATATGCTGATGCTGGGAATGCTGCTGCTAACCTTGCTGCGCATACGCCGCCAGGCAGCAAGCACGCTGTTGCTGGTATTGTGTGTGGTGGCAGTGGCCAAGTTCACCGCAGCAGCCATATTACTCAAATCATGGGCATTGCTGTTGTGGCTAAACGGTGAGGCCATGCTTGGCATTTTTGCGGGCGTGCTGCTAGTAATTGCTGCCAGCCGATTATCCCGCACGCAGCTGTCGAAATGTGCTGCACTGGCCGCGCTGGGATATTGGGTGTTGGCGCACTGGATATTGGATAGCGGTGAGCCTTCTGCAGCCATGCGCCTGTACCAGTGGAACTACGGCCACCTGCTCAACTACAATGGTTTGTCGCAAACGATTGCATTAGTGTTTCCGTTTCTCATGCTCGGTTATCTTTGGCGCGTTAAAAGCACATAGCAATGAGGTTGTATAATTATATTTTTTTCTTGTGAGGTCTTGTATGAGTCACTATCAAAAGCATGTTTTCTTTTGCACCAACCAGCGCGAAGAAGGCGCGGAGTGCTGCAACAATATTAATGCGCAATGGATGCGCGACTATGTTAAAGATAAAGTCCAGGCACTTGGACTATCTAATGAAGAAAATCGTATCCGCATCAACTCGGCAGGTTGCATGAATCGCTGTGACGAAGGGCCTGTATTGGTGATCTATCCCGAAGGGGTGTGGTACACCTATGTGGACGAAAGCGACCTCGACGAAATTATCGTCGAACACTTGCAGCATGGACGTGTGGTGGAACGCCTTAAAATTTAATGCCCGCAATAGAAAAGGTTACTATCCCCGGCCCAGCCGGTACGCTGGAAGTTGTGGTGCATATGCCGGACGTTGCACCGCGTGCTATCGCGGTGATAGCGCATCCGCTGCCTACTATGGGCGGGACGATGGAAAACAAGATAGTAACCACACTGGCCAAGACTTTTACTGAACTAGGATTCGCCGCGTTGCGCTTCAATTTTCGGGGCGTCGGTGCCAGCAGCGGCGAGTTTGATGACGGTATTGGTGAGGTAGAAGATGCGCTCACAGTAACGCGCTATGCAATGAGCGAATATGGCGACCTGCCGCTGATCCTATCGGGTTTTTCCTTCGGGGGTTATGTGCAGGCGCGCGCGGCACAGCAATTGTCTGTGCATCAACTGCCTGTGCATCAACTGGTGCTGATCGCGCCGGCAGTGACGCGTTATCCGATGCCGCCCGTGCCGCACAACACGCTGCTGGTGCATGGTGAGCTGGATGAAGTTGTTTCGTTGGCGGACGTAATGCAGTGGGCGCGTCCGCAACTTTTGCCTATCGTAGTATTACCGGGAGCGGAGCATTTTTTCCATGGCCGTCTGGAACAGTTGAAAGAAATTGTTCGTCACAATTTCATGGGACAAGCGCTATAACCGGGGTGTTGCTCACTTTGTCCCGCTTTGGGTTTTGACTTTATACACTCACTCTTAAAATAAATAAATTATGTTATGGATTAAAGCATTGCATGTAATTTTTATGGTGACCTGGTTCGCTGGTTTGTTTTATCTGCCGCGACTGTTCGTCTATCACGCCATGAGCGAAGATAAAACCAGCATCGAGCGGTTCAAAATCATGGAGCGTAAATTGTTCTACGGCATCATGACGCCGGGTGGCGTGCTGACTGTCATTTTTGGATTATGGCTGTGGCTTGGTTATGGCGTAACCGGCGGGTGGATGCACATCAAATTTACGCTGGTGTTAGTGTTGGTTGCCTACCACATCTATTGCGGCAAGCTGCTGAACGATTTTAAAACCGATCGCAATACGCGCAGCCACGTTTTCTACCGCTGGTTCAATGAATTTCCAGTGCTGCTTATGATTGCCATCATCATTCTTGTAATCGTCAAACCTGTATAAATATATGCTTGAAACCTTTTTTTCACCCTGTCCGCGCGGTTTGGAAGCAATGCTGGCCAATGAACTGAATACGCTCGGCGCGCAAGAAGTGCGTACCACCGATGGCGGCGTGCATTTCACCGGCCCCTTTTCGTTGAGCTACCGTGTCAACTTGCACAGCCGCATTGCCAGCCGCGTGCTGTGGCGCGTGGCGATCGCACATTATCGCAACGAGCAGGACATTTTCGATACCGCCTATGCGCTGCCGTGGAACGATTGGTTCGACACCTCGCACACCATCCGCGTCAACATGACGGCAATTAAATGCCCTTTGAAAAGTCTGGATTTCGCCACACTGAAAATCAAGGATGCCGTGTGCGATAAATTCCGCGCGCTCACCGGCGACCGTCCCAGCGTGGATACCCATACGCCGGATATCCGCATCCATGCCTTCCTTGAGTCCAGCCGCATGACGCTGTATGTCGACACTTCCGGCGATGCACTGTTCAAACGCGGTGTGCGCCAGTACACCAACGTTGCACCCCTGCGCGAGAATCTGGCTGCGGGCATTTTACTGCTGACAGGTTGGCAGCCCGGCGTGCCGCTGCTTGACCCGATGTGCGGCAGTGGTACTTTTCTGATTGAAGCGGCACTGATGTCGCTCAACATCGCCCCCGGCATTAGCCGCAGTTTTGCCTTCGAGAAACTGAAAAATTTCGACGCCGCCGCGTGGAGCGACATGCGCAGCCAAGCGCAAGCGGCGCAAAAGCCGGTTAGCACATTGCCGATTTTCGGCAGTGATTTATATGGTGACGAACTTAAGGCCGCACACCTCAATCTGGAAAACGCAGGATTACGTGGAGCGGTGACGCTCAATCAAGCGAACGTGCTGGAGATTTCCGCGCCCGCCGACCATGGCGTGCTGGTAGCGAACCTGCCTTATGGCGAGCGCATGGGCGACTTGGAAGAGCTGCAAGAGTTATACCCAAAGCTGGGCGACGTGCTGAAGAAAAAATTCGGCGGCTGGAATGCCTATCTGTTCACTTCCGATTTACGCATGCCAAAGTTCATACGCCTGTCCGTTTCACGCCGCACCCTGCTGTTCAACGGCGCAATTGAATGTCGTCTATTTGAATACAAGATGGTGGCGGGGAGCAATCGTACTTGAATAAAAATATGTCATTCCATTTATATTAATAGTGCAATTGTTTGATGAGGTAAGCCCCGGCTACGCTGGGGGACTCACCAAGGTTTGACCACGACAACTGTGGTGTCAAGACTTGACACCTTTGTTTTTTGCGCATTTTGCTTTGCAAAACGGGAATGTTGTAATGCAGGCTTGCTGGCGGTTGTGCCATGATTGTCGGGGTGGCATGTGGATTGGGGGCACGTTGAAGAGTGGGAA
Source organism: uncultured Candidatus Nitrotoga sp. (assembly GCA_964589845.1). Taxonomy (GTDB): domain Bacteria; phylum Pseudomonadota; class Gammaproteobacteria; order Burkholderiales; family Gallionellaceae; genus Nitrotoga. Next base: position 14,741 of record CAZPUT010000031.1, read on the forward strand.
GTCATTGCGGAACTGAGCTTGGTTGGTATGGGTAAATATCTTCATCTATCTAGGAATCAGAAATGAAAGCAAACGAAACAAAAGTAGATAAATTCCTAGCAACTAATGAAACAACATTTGCTATACCTGTATATCAGAGAAATTATGATTGGACTAATTTCCAGTGCAAACAGTTACTGCACGATATAGTTGAAGCAGGCAAAAGCGATTCGATTAATGCCCATTTCATTGGAAGCATTGTTTATGTTCATGATGATGTTTACACAGCATCAGGATTAACAGAACTAACAATAATTGATGGTCAGCAGAGGCTTACGACTATTACGCTTATTTACATTGCATTGTATAGGCTTGCAAAAAGCATTGACAATCAAACGATGGTGAGCCGAATTCACAAAACGTATTTGATCAACGAGTTTGCCCAAGATGCAGAAAAATTAAAGTTGAAGCCAACTGAAAACAACATGGAGGCATTGAGATATATCCTTAATTCAGGCGAAGGGGATGACTTTAAGGGATATTCAAAAATTATTGAGAACTTCAATTTCTTTAAGTCTGTAATCAATGTGGATAACTTTGAAACAGTCCAAAAAGGGCTTTCAAAATTAATTTTTGTGGATATTGCCCTAGACCGTCAAAGGGATAATCCGCAACGTATTTTTGAAAGTCTTAATTCAACAGGGTTGGAACTATCTCAAGCCGACCTGATTAGAAATTTCATTCTCATGGGGCTTTCTAGAAAAAACCAAGACAAGATTTACAAAAACTATTGGGATGTCATTGAGCGAAACGCGAAAGATGAGACCCTTAACAAAAGCAGGGTGTCTGAGTTTATTCGTGACTACTTGACTTTGAAGAACAAGGAAATTCCGAACAAAGGAAATGTTTATATTACGTTCAAAAATAAATATCCAACAGCAACGATTGAAGAGCTTGAGGTGGTACTTGCTGATTTGAAATCATTGGTTAGGTATTACAACAAGCTAACTAATCCGGCAAATGAAACTGACGCAGATATTCGACTTCATTTGGAATGGATTAACAGGCTTGAAATAAATGTTGCCTTCCCGTTTTTAATGAAAGTTTACGAAGACTATTCAAACAAGATTATTGATAAGTCGATATTTGTCTCTG
>CAZPUT010000032.1:0-15444 GCA_964589845.1 uncultured Candidatus Nitrotoga sp.
CAACTCCCATGCCTAGTGTGTCCGTCGCTTGAATGAGGCAATCCGGCAAGTAGATGCGCATGTTTCGCACTAAAGCTTGATTATGTGCGCCACCACCACACAAATAAATCTCTTGCGCGCCGCCACAAAAGCGATGGATTGCGTCTGAAATAACGCGACTGCTGAATGCGAGCAGAGTAGCCTGTACATCGACAGGCGCTTCGTCACCACATAACTTGCTGTTCAGCCAGGCTAGGTTAAACAAATCACGCCCACTACTTTTTGGCGGCACGGCATGTAAAAAAGGTTCGTCCAGCAACTTCTGCAGCAGCGCTGGAATGATCTGTCCGCTGGCGGCCCACGCACCGTCCTGATCATAAAGCTCCCCACACTGTAGAGCAATCCATGCATCCATCAACATGTTGCCTGGGCCACAATCGAAGCCTGTAGTATGACGCTTGGGTGGAAGGTTAGTAAGGTTACTGATGCCACCGATATTCACAATCACACGATGAATGCTTGGGTGGCGCAATAACCTGTCGTGGAAAGCAGGAACGAGCGGGGCACCCTGCCCTCCTGCGGCAATGTCACGGCTGCGGAAATCACTAACTACAGTAATGCCGCTCAATTCGGCCAGCAAGGCCGCATTGCCCAGTTGCAGAGTATAACCTTGGCTCGGGCAATGGCGTATAGTCTGTCCGTGGCAGCCAATAGCTCGCACTTGATCAGGCGTGATATTTGCTGCTCGCAATAAGATTGCCGTTGCTGCCGCATACAAGCTCGCCAATTCATTACTGATTAACTGCATCTGATGTAGCTCATCATTTGCAGGGTGGTGCAAAACTAGTAGCGCGTCCTTGAGCTTCCTTCCATAAGCTTGGAAGTAGGTAGCGAGCAACTGAGGGGAGTTGGTGGAGAAATCAACTAAGACAACATCAATGCCGTCCAAGCTGGTGCCAGACATGATGCCTATATATAACTCAGAATGGTTCTGAACTATTTGAATCTGCTTAACGCGACTTTGTTCAGTCAAGTTTGGCCAAGTTAGTGTCGCGCAACAAGCCCAAGCGTGCGGTCAGGCTGCGGGTAGCTTCTTGGAAGGCAAGCTTCTGCATATTGTCTAGTGGGGCGGCATTCGGCAACGCAACACGCAAGGGGTCGCGATGTTGAGCATTGACCATGAACTCATAATGCAAGTGCGGCCCCGTGGCCAAGCCAGTCATACCGACAAAACCAATAATATCCCCCTGCCCCACACGCTGGCCGCGGCGCAAGCCACTAGCAAAACGCGATAGATGTCCATACACGGTGGTGTGGCGGCTCTGATGCTCCACCATCACAACATTACCATAACCGCCTTGTTTGCCGACAAAGGATACAGTCCCATCGGCAGTTACCTTAACCTTAGTGCCCAGCGCTGCGGCGTAGTCCACGCCTTTATGCGCACGCCAAGTGTTCAGCACCGGGTGAAAGCGCGACAAACTGAAGCCGGAACTAACGCGAGAAAATTCAAGTGGTGAGCGCAAAAATGCCTTCCGTATGCTCTTACCATCTGGCGTGTAATAATCACCATGGGTGCTGTCAGCCTTGAAGTACACCACGCGGTAGCTCACGCCTTGATTGATGAACTCGGCAGCCCGAATACGTCCGGCACGAACCGGTTCGCCGTTGTTGTAATCCATTTCGTAAACCACGCTAAATTTGTCTCCTTTGCGTAGGTCACGATGAAAGTCAATATCGCTACCAAAAATTTCAGCCAATTGGCTGGCGGTTGATTCCGGCAGGCCAATTGCATCGGTCGCAGCAAACAGAGTACTGCTAATCTCGCCAGAACGCATGAGCAGACGTTGTTCAAGCAGGGGGGGCTGTATGCTGGTCTTGAGGCCGCTGATCCCTTTCTCAATCACAATCTGGCTACCTTTGTTATCAAGGTAACGCAACGCTATAAGACTACCATCTGCATTGGTTTCAGCTTGCACGAATTTACCTACGGCAAGTTGGCGGAAGGATGCAGCGGCTTGATCGCGGCGCAGATATTCGCTTGCAGAGGAATCTTCTACTTGCATACGGCGCAGGAGCTCAATTACTGTATCTCCACGTTGTACGCGTTCATTGCGCCAAAATGTGGTGGCCTTGGAATTGGTGGCACTAGTAAGAGTTAGAGTGTCATGGGGCAGGACGATTTCTTCTGCGACCATTGTAAGGGGTGTATAGGTATTGTCAGACTGCGGTACAATTCCAAATGCAGTGACCACGCCAAGCAAAGGTAGGCTAGATAAAGCAACGAGCCAACGCAGCTTTAGTTTTTTTTCTTGTGTCAGGTTGTTTGGGCTTAACATTTACGTCTCCTGGCTACCGCGCTCTCATAAATGTTATGAGAACTATTTTTTTGAATTATCTGCGACTTTACCAGAAATCAGCCATCCCTCAAAATCCATCGGCCAGATACCGACCAATGGTTAATTTATATGCATCAGCGGTAAAAATATTTAATACTTCTAAACCATTTTCAGTTTAACCAATTTTTTTATTTTTTTTGAACAAACTTTCGGAGTTAAGTAAGCTCTCCGATTCCAATGTGCTGCTATGTACCAGCACTACTTTATGGCGTGACTGCGCCCCTTGCTTTAACTCGACATTACGTAGTGAGACATTAAAACTACCAGCAATGAAGCGCAGCAGCGCTTCATTGGCGCGCCCCTCAATGGGTGGCGCGGCTAAACGAATCTTCAGTGCATCACCATGCAAGCCGATCACCTCAGTGCGTTTGGCACCCGGCTGAGCATGCAACACCAACGTAATGACATCTCCTTCACGGCGATACCACACGTTCAAAACAGACTTAAGGCTAAGCTTTCCAACCAACGCAGTGGCACGATGAGGATAAGTTGGCACACAATAAGCAGTAGCAGCAAGGTAAAATCTATATTACCAAAGGGCGGGATACGTCGTTGCAGGGGCTTAAGGAAAGGCTGCGTCACTGCGGCCATCAAACTTGCCATCGGTGAATGTGGATTAAACCACGACAATAGTGCCTGAATAAACAGCGCCGCCATAAGTAAGTATAGGCTGAGCTTGAGTAACTTGACCGCTGTCCACATAAGCAGTCCGAGCACGGGGAAATCAATAGGCAAACCTTGCAACCAGAGCGTGGCGGCAAGATAAATCACTTCCACCACGAAAGCCAGAAACAGGGTGGCGATATCGAAACCCCAGGCAGAAGGAATAAACCGACGCGCTCGCAGTACCAGAAAATTGGTAAGCGTCATAATGAATGCACCCAATGGATTGCGCATCGGTGCGCGTAGCCATTGTAAATGGAAGCGCAGTAGCAATATGACAGCGAACGGCTGCAACAAAGTGTCAAACAGAAATTGTAGTGCTTCACTCAGCATGTTGCCCCCCCAGTTCGTCTCCCATTTCCCTGGCGCGCTTGGCTGCAGCCTGCACCGCCGTAACAATATGTTGCTTGACTGCACTGGCTTCCATGCTGAGCAGAGCGCGCTCGGTAGTGCCATTTTTGGAAGTAACGCGCGCGCGCAGCACGCTCACATCATCGCTACTGGCATCGGCAAGTTTAACTGCACCACTGAAAGTATTGATTGCCAAATGGCGAGCCGTTTCTGCATCGAAGCCAAGTTCGCTGGCCGCCTGCTGTAGCGCCTCGATAAAATAAAACACATAAGCAGGGCCACTGCCAGATACCGCAGTAACCGCGTCCATCATTACTTCGTCTTGTAGCCATATAGTGCTGCCCACAGCAGCGAGTATGGTTTGTGCTGTGTCGCACTGCGCCTTGCTTACTGCAGGTAGCGCATACAAGCCAGAAATTCCGCTCTGAATTAAGGCGGGCATATTGGGCATGGCGCGCACAATGTTTTGCGAACCCAGCCAATGCGCCAGATCAGCGGCACGAATACCGGCCGCTATCGAGATAAGCAATTGCCCAGTCAACAATGGCGCCAGACTGGTTGCGACCCCGTGCAACTGCTGCGGCTTGACCGCTAATACAATCACATTGCTGCCCGTCACCCCCACCTCCAATTCGGCTACCACTTGCACCCCAAATTCATCGTGTAACTTGGCATGTTGGCTGACATTGACTTCCACTACGCTTACCTGCGCGGCAACAAAATTCTGCTTAAGCAAGCCGCCGATGAGTGCGGCCGCCATGTTGCCTCCCCCGATAAAACAAACTTTCATTGATTTCCTCCGTAATTTCTTTCGCCAAAGATTGCCGTTCCGACTCGCACGATAGTCGCCCCTTCCAGTATTGCCGCACTGAAATCATGCGACATTCCCATCGATAAAGTATCCAGTGCCAACCCTTGCGTATTGATCTGCTGCATAAGCTCGTGTAGTTTAAAAAATGGGTTGCGTTGGGCTTCTAACCCTTCAGCAGGCGCAGGAATGGCCATTAGCCCGCGCAACTTAAGTTGTGGCAAACTCGCCACAGCCTGTGCCAGATCCACCAATCCACCAGACGCTACGCCGCTCTTGCTGTCTTCTCCGCTTACATTAACCTGTATACATACATTTAGTGGTGGCAAACTGGCTGGCCGCTGTGCTGACAGGCGCTCAGCGATTTTCAGTCTGTCAATGCTGTGTACCCATGCGAAATGCGTTGCAATGGCCCGCGTTTTATTGCTCTGTACCGGCCCGATGAAATGCCACTGTATCGACAAGTCACGGAGCAACTCAATTTTATCCAAGGCTTCCTGGATGTAACTTTCGCCAAAAGCGCGCTGCCCAGCCTGGTATGCTTCGTACAATGCAACAGTAGAAACACCCTTGCTTACCGCCAGCAGCTCAATACTTTCCTTGCGCCGATGAGCCATGCACATAGCCTGTGCAATAGCATTATTGACAGCTTGCAAGTTGGAAGTGATCGCGGTCATAATTAACTAGTCGTCAAACCAAATGCTTTATTAATTCGTGTAATGGATGATTGCACGGTAGCTTGTCTGGCAGGCATCAATGTGAAGATGCGGTGGTAGAAGCGCCATTAGTCGCGCACCCAACTTATTTTCATGTTTTCATGCGATAGTTCAATTCTGCGAATTTACTAGGATTATATATGGACATTACCGAACTGCTTGCTTTTGGTGTCAAAAACAAGGCTTCCGATTTGCACCTATCTGCTGGGTTACCGCCGATGATTCGCGTGCATGGCGACATACGCAAGATCAACCTGCCAGCAATGCTACACACGGAAGTGCATGCCATGGTATACGACATCATGAACGATGAGCAGCGGAAAATTTATGAAGAAAACAAAGAAATTGATTTCTCTTTTGAAATCCCGGGACTCGCACGTTTCCGCGTAAATGCCTTTATCCACCAGCGCGGTGCGGGTGCAGTGATGCGTACCATTCCATCTAAAATATTGTCCTTGGCAGACCTTATGGCTCCCAAAATTTTTGAGTCTATTGCCGATTATCCACGCGGTTTGGTGTTAGTGACTGGCCCAACCGGCTCGGGCAAGTCCACCACGTTGGCAGCAATGGTTAATCATCGCAACGAACATGAAATGGGGCACATCCTGACCGTGGAGGATCCAATTGAATTTGTGCACGAAAGTAAAAAATGTTTGGTCAACCAGCGTGAAGTCGGCGCGCATACTCTTTCATTCCAAAACGCTTTACGTAGCGCATTGCGCGAAGACCCAGACATTATATTGGTAGGTGAAATGCGTGACTTGGAAACCATACGCCTTGCCATGTCTGCGGCTGAAACCGGTCATTTGGTATTCGGAACATTACATACCAGTTCTGCGGCTAAGACCATCGATCGCATCATTGACGTTTTCCCCGCTGACGAAAAAGAAATGGTGCGCGCCATGCTGTCAGAATCGCTGCGTGCAGTCATTTCACAAACCTTGCTTAAAACCAAAGACGGTACCGGACGTGTAGCTGCCCATGAAATTATGATTTGCACCCCTGCCATCCGCAATCTGATTCGCGAAGCCAAGGTGCCACAGATGTATTCCTCCATCCAGACCGGCGCTGCTCTTGGAATGCAGACGCTAGACCAATGCCTGCAAGATCTGGTCAAGCGCAACGTTGTATCGTCTGCAGAAGCGCGCACCAAGGCAGCTAACAAGGACGCGTTTGTCAGTTAATCAGCAGTTTATCTGGAGTTCATCATGGAAAGAGATCAGGCTACCGAGCTAATACATAATCTGCTGCGGGGGATGATTGCCCAGAAAGCATCTGACCTGTTTATCACTGCCGGATTTCCGCCCGCATTCAAGGTGGACGGCACGATGACCCCGGTTTCACAACAGGCGCTTACACCGCAACACACCATGGTATTAGCGAACAGCATCATGAACGACCGCCAGGCCGCCGAATTCGAAACTTCACACGAATGTAATTTCGCTATTAGTCCAGCCGGCATTGGCCGCTTCCGCGTTAATGTGTTTATGCAACAGCAGCGTATAGGCATGGTGTTGCGCACCATCACTACCAAGATTCCCGATCTTACCCAAATGGGGATGCCAGAGGTACTAAAGGATGTGGCAATGACCAAACGTGGGCTGGTTCTTTTGGTTGGTGCCACTGGCAGCGGCAAATCCACAACATTGGCAGCCATGATTGGCTACCGCAACCAGAATACTTATGGCCACATCATCACCATCGAAGATCCAGTTGAATTTGTACATGAGCACATCAACTGCCTTATCACTCATCGGGAGGTTGGCGTAGATACAGATTCTTGGCAAGTCGCATTGAAAAACACGTTGCGCCAGGCGCCGGATGTCATTTTAATCGGTGAAATACGCGACCGTGAAACCATGGAATATGCTGTGACATTCGCCGAGACCGGCCATCTGTGCGTGGCCACCCTACACGCCAACAGTGCGAATCAAGCGCTGGATCGCATTATTAACTTCTTCCCGGAAGAGCGCCGCGAACAATTGCTGATGGATTTGTCTCTCAATATCAAGGCGCTTATTTCTCAGCGCCTAATCCCGCGGGTGGATGGGGCAGGCCGCTCAGTGGCCATGGAAATCATGCTTAACTCACCTCTCATTTCTGACTTGATCTTCAAGGGCGAGGTGCTTGCAATAAAGGGAGTGATGTCAAAATCGCGCGAGCTTGGGATGCAGACCTTCGATCAAGCGCTGTTCGATCTGCACGAAGCCAACCTGATCAGCTATGAAGAAGCGCTAAAAAATGCTGACTCGGTCAACGATCTGCGCCTGCGTTTAAAGCTGGAAAGTCAAAGTTCCAAGGATCTCGACATAATGGCGGGGCTGAATCACTTGCAGATGACTTGACCTGCCTGGTACGCAAAGATTCCAGCTTATTAAGATTGGCGTAGATACAATCCGCGTGAACGTCTTTGCCGGTGAGAGTTATAAAATCGAAGTCAATCGCTGTGAGTATGGATTCACGAACGAGAGGCTATTTTTTGTAATATAATTTTGACCCATGACTGAAGCAGTGCTGGCAGCTTATGCACCAATGATGATGGTGCGTAAGCACACCCTGGCAATTACTCCAAAACTTCGCGCTCAATTTCTTCCACGGTGACATGGCGCACGTCCTTGCCCTTGACCATATAAATCACATATTCGGACATGTTCTTGGCATGATCACCGATGCGCTCAATGGCCTTGGCGACGAACAGAATTTCCAGCGCAGTGGAGATTGTGCGCGGATCTTCCATCATGAAGGTGATAAGGTAGCGCATGATGGTGCGGAATTCCTCATCAACCAACTCATCCTGACGCACCACTTGAGCCGCATAGGCAAGATCAAGACGAGCAAAGGCATCCAGCGATTTGCGTAGCATATCCAAAGCCAGTTCTGCGGCATGCTTGATCTCCGTATAACGTGGCAGGATGAGGTTGTTCCTCTGCGCCAGCAGTTTGCCCATACGTGCAATTTTTTCTGCCTCGTCGCCGATACGTTCGAGATCCGTAATCGTCTTGATCACCGTCATCACCATACGCAAGTCACCCGCAGCAGGTTGGCGGCGAGCAATAATCTGGTTACAGCTCTCGTCGATTTCTACTTCCATCGCGTTAACACGATGGTCATCATTAATAATGCGATTCATCAGTGGCACATCGCCACTAACCAGCGCCTCAATAGCGAGCCGAATTTGACTCTCCACCAGCCCACCCATTTGTAATACTCGTGCGCGCACCGCTTCCAGCTCGGCATCAAATTGCTTAGAGGTATGTTCAGTGGAGACCATGATCAAATCCTTTTAGGGATAAAAGTTGGGTAAGAGTACTCGCGTACTGTGACAATTTTGTTACATACTAAACAGTAAAAGTCTGCACCCCGCTTGCAGTTCCCAGCAATAGCACGTCCGCCCCACGACGTGCAAACAGGCCATTAGTGACCACACCCGTAATACTATTCAACGTAGTTTCCAGCTCCACCGGATTAAGTATTTTCAGGCCATATACATCAAGAATAAGGTTGCCGTTGTCAGTTACAAAACCCTCACGCAATTTGGGCTGGCCACCCAACAGCACCATCTGGCGAGCCACATAGCTGCTAGCCATGGGAATCACCTCCAGCGGCAATGGGAAGCTCCCGAGAACATCTACTAACTTGCTGGAATCGCATAAACAAATAAATTTTTTGCTCGCGGCTGCTACTATTTTTTCGCGTGTCAACGCGCCGCCACCACCCTTAATCATATGCAAATGACGCGTAATCTCGTCTGCTCCATCCACATAAACAGATAAGCTACCTACATCATTCAGCGCAACCACCTGGATGCCATGCTCTTTTAAGCGCTGGGCTGAAGCCTCGGAGCTGGCCACCGCGCCGCATATTTTATTCTTGATCTTTCCAAGCTCGTCTATAAAGAAATTAGCCGTCGAGCCAGTACCCACTCCCACGATGCAATTCGTCGGGACATACGCTATTGCTGCTTGTGCCACCGCCAGCTTTAATTCATCTTGCGTCATAGTTACGCTGCCTCAATTTAACAAATATTGTTTCTCGCCCCGGATTATTGCAGGAATTAACAATTATAGAAACACTTGGCATCGCCTATATTATGATATCTTTAAAAATTATCGTGTGACCTTGTTAAGCTATCTATCACCCGAAAAATGGTGACCTTGCCTACTGTAACCATACATTTACCGAAGCAATGCTAACCTTAGCCGTACATTTGCAGAGCTTCAAGGAGCTAACGCAATTTTATAGATGACAAACCATACCGGAAACACTGTTCCATTGCAGCACGAGGGTATTCCATCGCCATGGATTTGCCGCTATGCTCAATTGATTCGTAGCGGCGGTCAGGTGCTTGATTTAGCTTGTGGCGGCGGACGCCATACGCGCTGGCTTGCGGCCAACAATTGGCGAGTCAATGCCGTGGATCGTGATGCGGAAGCTCTTGCCGGACTGCAACAGCTACCTAATATATCAACCCTAGTCGCCGACTTGGAGAATGATATTTGGCCATATTCTGGCCATCGCTTTCATGGCATAGTTGTCAGCCGTTATCTGCATCGGCCACTATTGCCGCGACTGATCGAATCGCTGCATGCTGGTGGAGTGCTGATTTACGAAACCTTCATGGATGGCAATGAGCGTTTTGGGCGACCAAGAAACCCGGATTTTTTGCTGCGCTCTAACGAGTTATTGGAAGTTTTTTTCCCGCACCTGACAGTAATTGCCTATCAACAAGGTGAGTTTCAAGAGCCAGGTCCTACCGTCATGCAACGCATTTGCGCTGTGTCCGAAAGACACAACAATTAATTCGAGAATTAAACATTAGAATAAAACCAGACTGTCCATTAGCGCAAAATCAGCGATGTTTCAAAGCGCAGGCGAGCTAATTCTGCGCACGTTTTTAAAGGATTCAAATTAAAAATAATGCGGTTAGTCAATTGATTAAATCGCATAAATAGTGACAGACTAGGTGATGGATAGCTTGCATATCGCAAATTATATTCTTTTTATATTTTTCACCCTATACCAACCTGATATTTCCTTTTGAAATTGTTAATTTTCGTCTAAACCCTTTTTGGTAAACTTAACATCGAGCTGTTTCAATTTGCGATACAAATGGGTGCGTTCCAAACCAACGTTCTTTGCTACACGAGTCATATTACCGTTCTCTTTATGCATGTGATATCTAAAGTAAAAACTGTCAAAATGATCACGCGCTTCGCGTAATGGCAAGTCGAGCGGCAATGGGAATTGCGCTGCAGCCTCCCAAATGGTCGCCACGTTCCCCCTGTCAGTTAAATCTGCCGATGTAACTTCCTGCCGAATATTTGGTACTGCACCCAGCTTGATTGCCTTGGCAACGGCATCAAGCAATTTCTGTAACGCAATGGGTTTTTCAAGGAAATCCACTGCACCGATGCGCGTCGCCTCAAGTGCTGTTTCTATGGTGCCATGCCCTGACATCATGATCACTGGCATAGTCAACAAGCTCTGTCCCGCCCACTCTTTAAGCAGACTGATGCCATCGATATTCGGCATCCAGATGTCGAGCAATACCAAATCGGGCACCTGCCGGCTGCGAAAATCGCGAGCCTGAATTGCATTTTCAGCCAGATGCACATGATAACCTTCGTCAAACAAGATTTCCGAGAGCAACTCGCGTATCCCGATTTCATCATCTACCACTAATATTTCTTTGGTTGCCATTTTTACACGACCTCTATCAATAAGGGCAAGGTAACACTTACTCTCGTTCCACCAGCTGCTACATTTTCAATAACAATACTGCCGCCGTGTTCTTCTACAATTTTTTTCACGATTGCCAAACCTAGCCCAGTACCTTTCGGCTTAGTCGTCCTGTATGGTTCGAAAGCTCGCGCCAGCAAATGCTCAGGAAAACCGCAGCCATTGTCTTGCACACACAGCTTTAATGCGCCACCTTCCTCTGTCGTACTCAGGATAATTTCCCGTTGAGTCACGTTTTGTAAAGCATCATACGAATTCTGCAACAAATTATGAATCACTTGACGCAAGCGTGTCGCATCCCCTTTCACCCAGGCTTGGGTCGCATTCAAGCGTAAGGTAATCGGACTGCTGTTAGCTTCATACAACCCGAGCACTTCGCGTAGTAGCAGGTGCATGTCCAGCACCATCAACTTGGGCGCGGGCGCCCGGGCATAATCGGCGAATTCAGTTACCATGTTTTTCATTGCCGCCACTTGACTCACGATAGTCTGCGTGGCTCGCTGTAACAACTGTGCGTCGCTACTGTCCAGCTTGGCGCTCAACTTGTGTTGAAGGCGCTCCGCAGACAGCTGAATAGGTGTCAGTGGATTCTTGATTTCGTGCGCCAAACGACGTGCCACTTCGCCCCACGCAGCCTGACGTTCCGCTTGCAGCAAATAGGTAATATCGTCGAACACCACTACGTAGCTATTGTCCGTCGCTGTGGATAACCGGGTGCCGCGCATTAATAATATCTGATCGCCATTCTTGCTGAGCTGCTCAATCTGACGCTGCCATTCGCCGCTTGTCACTTCATTAAAGGCCTGCATGACCGCATCGGAAAAGGGACGTAACAGGGGATGCCGCACGGCGATTTCCGCTAAGGGCACATCCTGCATATCCAGAAGCGATACCCCAAGTATCTGCGCCGCACTACTATTGACAGAACGCAGCCTGAATTGTTCATTCACGACTAAAACACCAGACGATAGGTGTGCCAGCATGCTTTCCAGGTAGGCTTTAGCATCTTCCGCTTGACGTTGTTGCTGCTCGCTCGTGGTTTTCGCATCGGCCAGTTGTAATGTCATCTGGTTGAATAGCCCGGTAAGGGCGCCCAACTCATCACTACTTTTAATTGGATGCTGACGCGAAAAATCGCCTTGCGCTACCGCCCGCGTTCCTTCGGCCAGTGCTGCAAGCGGTGCGCTTAGGCGATCACTGATAAAAAAAGCAGCTGACACTGCGCTCAACAATACAATCAATAGTGATAGCGTCAGCGTGATGCCATACAAGCGCTTCAATCCCAAACGAGACAGTGACAGCTCCTGGTAATCGCGATAAACCGTCCTAACCATTTCTGCGTCAGCGGCAAGCTGTTTGGGCACTGGTTGCGTTAGCTGCAGGATGCGCGCCTCCGCTGACAGTTGCAATGGCTTAACCAGTACCAGCACTCGCAATATCAGGCTGTTATCAGGCAGTGTATCAATTATGCTATTTAACCCCTGCTGGCTTGCCTCACGCAGCATTTCGGCACCCGGCATATCTGGAAGCAGCTTGCGGCTGCTACTGGCAAACGCAAGCAGCTTTCCACTATTATCAAACAATGCAACATCCTGAGCTGGGCCTTTGCCTATTAGCTGATCCAACGTTTTTGTGTATTGACCTGGAGATTGCTTCGCAAGTAACAGGGCCGTTGACTGACCTTTTTTGCTCAACTCATTAAGACCGGTTTCCAGCGCATTTCGACCCAGGTTCAAACCGCTCTCCAACGCTTTTTCTACCCGAAGGTCGAACCACGACTCGATGCTCTTATCAAGAAACTGTACCGAAACAGCGTATACCAGCAAACCGGGCAGAATCGCAATCAAAATGAAAAATAGCGTCAGACGCAGGGTGAGTTTCGCACCAAATACTTGTGCCTTAAGCTTGCCGCGTAACTGCCATAATTGATAGCCAACCAGCACGGTTAGGTACAATGCCAGAACTCCGGCCAGAGTCAGCAGTACATAGTAGTTGCGCGAAAACAGCTCGGTATTAGCGCTGGCGCTTGACAGCAGATAAAGCAGAAAACTGCCGAACAGTGCGCTGATGAAAATTAAATATTTCACTGCCTATTCACTTTCGTGGTCTGCGGCAGATACGATGGGGCGCACTATCCAGCGGTACCAATTGGAATCAAAGTTCCAATCTTGTGTGGCCAAGGCATTGACTTGCAACGGTTTGGGTAATTGCGTTACATCCAGACGCATTCGCGTGGCAGCAATGTAGTCTCCCTTTTGGGGTAATAGCGCTGTAATATAACTATTGTTTTTCTGGAGCAGCGTAGCATCAATAGGTGCAGAAGACTGATGACTGATAATACGCAGTGCATCGCCCAGGCTAGAAAAGTTTTGGAACAGCGAGCCACGCGTGATGCGGTACTGGCGCGTCAGTTTGTTGTAAGATAGTTTGGCAGTTTGTTCATTTTTTGCGATAACTTCGTCCAGCCAGTACCAACGCGAACGAATCAGTGTGAACTCGCTAATGAAATACAGAGGCACCCCGCGCGTTAGTGCTTGATCTACCACAAAGTTTAAACTAATGTCGAAGTCAGCCGAAAACTGGTAACTGCCGTCAGAAAGCCGCGCCTCCGTTTTACGCACTGTAATACCCTCGGCACATACGACCGAAATGCCTAGCCATAATGCCAGCATCACAGCCAGCAATCGCGTCAGGTTATGCATGCTTTTGCAGTAATGCATAAAAAAAACCATCGCGCTGGTCATCGGGGAGTATTTGACCTTCATTTAAATTGGGTATGGACAGCGGCAATTGTTTGCCATCATTATGCTGATTTAAAAATTCATCGATAACTTGCTGGTTTTCTCGTGCAAAAATTGAACAAGTTACATATAGTAACTTTCCATCTCTTTCCAGCAACCGCCACAACGCGCAAAGAATATGCAACTGCTGTTCCGCGAACCCATTGATATCACCCGGGCGACGCAGCCACTTTATATCGGGATGACGCCGGACCACGCCGGAGGCAGAGCAGGGTACATCGGCCAAGATTCGATGGAATGGTTTGCCATCCCACCAGCTATCGGGCTGTGCCGCATCACCGCTTTGCAACTGCGCATGCAATTGCAAACGTTGCAGGTTCTCACGTACCAGTTCCAAACGCTGCGAATTTTTGTCCAAAGCAAGTAGATCAAGTTGTGCCAGCTCCAGTAGGTGGGTAGTCTTTCCGCCCGGTGCAGCACACGCATCAAGCACCCGCATACCGTCTTGTACGTCCAACAAGCGTGCTGCGTATTGCGCACCCGCATCCTGCACTGAAACCAGACCGTCGAAAAATCCTGGTAACTTATTTACCGGGAGAGGGTGTTTCAGCAGCACAGCATCTGGCTCAACCATACTGGCCTGAATCTCATTTTGCGCAAGCAGTGCCAGATAATCTGCTGTACTGATGCATCGACAATTCACACGCAGTGTCATGGGCGGGTGCTGGTTACCCGCTAGCAAGATAGCCTCCGAATGCCTTCCATATTGCGCCTGGATTGCAGCTATCCACCATTGCGGATAGGCATAGCGGCCTTCCGCGCTAGTGGCCGCGTCAGCTAGTAATGCCTCGCGGTTGCGCAAAAAATTGCGCAGTACCGCATTTGCCAGTCCTCCAGCTGCTACATTGCACTTTCGCACTGCGCGCACGGCATGATCTACCACAGCATGGGGCGCAGATTTGGTATGCACCAGTTGATACAAAGCCACTAGTAACAGACAACGTAGTTGCGAATCCTGCACCGGTTTGTGCAACAATTGATCCAGCACGCGCACTAACTGACCGTAAAAGCGCAGCGTACCATAACTCAAATCCTGTAGCGCACCACGTTGTTGTGGTGTTAATTCGAGCCTAATTTGCCCAGGCGTAGTCTGCAAAGCCGCGCTCAATGTCTGGCTCAGGTTGCGTCCAGCCAAAACTTGGCAGACAACTTGGCTGGCACCCCATTGTGCTATATGCATGTCAAATGAATGAAGTGCAACGGTCGCCGGGGTGCACTGCAAATCCCTGCATAAACTGCACCGCAGGCAATACTTTGGCATTATGGCGCTGCAATATCTCAAGGCATAGTGCTCCTTGGCCGCATGCCACAATAATGCCGTTTTTTTCTATAGTCAGCACGGTTCCCGCGTCACCTTCAGCCCCGTCGCGCACACTGGCCTGCCAAACTTTCACAGGTATCTCATTAAGAATTGTATATGCGCCAGGGAAAGGGTTGTAAGCATGCACCGCACGCATTATTTGTGTGGCATTTTCTGACCAGTTAATTAACGCTTCTGTTTTGCTAAGTTTGGCTGCATAAGTTGCTTCGGCCGCATTCTGCGGCACAGACTTTAATTGCCCTTGCTCCAGCAAGCACAATGCCTCGACGATAGCTTCAGCGCCCAGCTTCGCCAATTTGGCATGCAACGTTTGCGTGGTGTCATGCGCAGTGATCGGACAGGCCACTTTAAGTAAAATATCGCCAGTATCGAGTCCTGCGTCCATTTGCATAATGGTAATACCAGTTTTATCGTCACCCGCCAGAATAGCGCGCTGAATAGGCGCTGCACCGCGCCAACGCGGTAATAGTGAAGCGTGAATATTCAGGCAGCCGTAGCGTGGCAACTGCAGTAGTGCTGATGGCAGTATGAGTCCATAAGCCGCAACCACCATTACATCCGCCGCATAATTGGCAAGCTCTTGTTGCACATCGACAGATTTTAATGAAGCAGGTTGTAGCAGGGGCAGGTTACGCGCCAAGGCAAGCTGCTTGACTGGGCTGGCTGT
>CAZPUT010000033.1:0-14845 GCA_964589845.1 uncultured Candidatus Nitrotoga sp.
TTAGACGATCTCATCATTGCTCGTGCCGATGGTACGCCTACCTATAATTTTTGCGTAGTCGTGGATGATTGGGATATGGGCATTACGCACGTGATACGCGGCGATGACCATGTCAATAATACGCCACGTCAGATCAACATACTCAAGGCATTGGGCGCCAATGTGCCTCAGTACGCGCATCTGTCTATGATATTAGGTGACGACGGGCAGAAACTGTCCAAGCGCCATGGCGCGGTTAGCGTAATGCAATATGATGAAGAGGGTTATCTGCCGGAAGCAGTAATTAATTACTTGGCAAGACTGGGATGGTCGCACGGTGATGATGAAATTTTTTCGGTGGAGCAGTTTTGCGCCTGGTTCGACCTCGACCATATCACGCCATCTGCAGCACAATTTAATACAGAGAAATTAAACTGGCTCAATCAGCATTACTTAAAGCAGGCCGATATTGCACGGCTTGTTACACTAGTACGTCCGCGCTTGGAAGCACGGGGTGTATTGGTGAGCGCCGTACCAGCATTGGAAGCCATCATTAACCTTTATAAAGAGCGAGTCGTAACCCTCAATGAATTGGCTGATGCAGCAGAAGTATTTTATATCGATTTGCATCCCAATCAGGAATTGCTGAATGCCCAACTGTCTGCTGAAGCGATACCTGCTTTGCAGGAGCTGACGGAGCGCCTAAAAGATGTAGCATGGGAAGCTGTGGCTATTGGAGCGACGATCAAGGAGATACTAAGTAAGCATGGCTTGAAAATGCCTAAGTTGGCGATGCCTTTACGCGTAATGCTCACTGGGCAAACCCAGACTCCCTCAGTCGATGCAGTATTAATGCTGTTTTCACGTGAGGTCGTATTGGCGCGTATAGCACGACATCTTTAAGACTTACCGGGTATTCAGCTTTACAATGATAGGCTCGATCATTATAATGCGCGCACATTTTGGGGGTATAGCTCAGCTGGGAGAGCGCTTGCATGGCATGCAAGAGGTCAGCGGTTCGATCCCGCTTATCTCCACCAAAATGGCATCACCAAGCCCTTTAGTCCCCATCGTCTAGAGGCCTAGGACACCGCCCTTTCACGGCGGTAACACGAGTTCGAATCTCGTTGGGGACGCCAAATAAAACAATGGCTTGCAGTAAATCAGGCCGTCATTCATTGCATCTTGTCTCGGATTTATCTCTGAAATGGATTCCATTTGAGATCAGTAAACCGACGATTTTTCACCTCTTCAGTGCTAATAAATTCTTGCCTCGTCAGTGACAGAATCTTTATTTATTTCTCCAAGGAGAGTACATATGAATTCTATTAGCTAACCGGTAATGACCCATGGACATTGAACCCTATCGAAGAACACCCGATCCATTTTACCGCCGCCTAGTGGCCATAGTCATAATGGTGGCGGCGTTGATGCTGCTATGGACGCTGTTGCCAGCCATCGAATCTCTATGGGTTCCTTCTAAAGGTCAACTCCGTGCGGTCACTGCCTGAGGGGATCTGGCCGCCGATGAAAAAAACACTATCGAACTGTTCGAAAAATCCCGCGGTTCGGTAGTGTTCATTTCCACCGCCGCCTTGGTGCGCGATGTGTGGACGCGCAACGTCTTTGCCGTGCCCAAGGGAACTGGCTCCGGTTTTATCTGGGATGACGCCGGCCATGTGGTTACCAATTACCACGTGATTGAGAATGCCTCTGGTGCCACAGTAAAATTGGCCGACGGCCGGGACTACAAGGCGGCTTTGATTGGCGCCAGTCCCGCACACGATATTGCGGTGTTGCGCATCGGCGTGGACTTCAAGCGCCCACCGCCGGTGCCGGTGGGCACCAGCCACGACCTGAAGGTGGGCCAAAAGGTTATTGCCATCGGCAACCCGTTTGGACTGGACTGGACGCTGACCAACGGCATCATCTCAGCGCTCGATCGTTCACTAACCGGAAATATCGGCCCTGCCATTGAACACCTGATCCAGAGCGATGCAGCCATCAACCCTGGCAATTCGGCCGGTCCGCTACTGGATTCGGCGGGTCGGCTCATTGGCATCAATACCGCTATCTACAGTCCCAGCGGGGCATCCGCTGGCATCGGTTTTGCCGTCCCTGTAGACACCGTCATGCGCGTGGTGCCACAACTAATCAAAAGTGGCAAATATATTCGTCCAGCTTTGGGTATCGAAACTGATGAACAAATCAACGAGCGATTGAACGCCATCACTGGCACCAAGGGGATAGCTGTGCTGCGCGTGCATCCAGGCTCAGCTGCCGAAAAAGCGGGGCTCAAGGGCGTGACAGAGACCCCGCAAGGTATGAGTCTTGGCGACATCATCATGGCGATCAATGGCAAGGATATCTATTCGGTACAAAAACTGCTGGCCCGTCTTGATGACCAAAAAGTCGGCGATGTAGTCCAGTTAACCGTAATGCATCAAGGTAAAAAACGGGATCTGAACCGTGACCCTGCAACCGGGAAATTGAAGATAGTGAATTTAACTATGAAATTGACGCTGGCCTGCCCGAAGTAAAAGCACGTCAAGAACGAGACAGCGCCAACGCACGCTTGTCTGTAGGCACAGGAGCGCTCACACCCTTGATGACACCCAATAAATAAAGTGTTGCGTAATTTCATCGCGCAACACTTTTAAAGGTTAAATTGCAGATTGTGGCAATGTCAAAAAACCAGCCCATTCTCTAAAAACAAGCTGACACTTCAAACTTCTCCAACACGCTCCGTTGCCTACCCGTTTACCCGTTTTTTAGCGGGTGTGCAGGATGCTTGATGTTGGACTTATCCTTGACGCGTCTTTTCATCTTTTTTGATCTTCTTTGCAGCCTTTTTTTCCTTCATTGTTTTGGCGGGTTCCTTCTTGACTGTCTTTTTACTTTCTTGACCTTTACTCATAATTTTACTCCTTGATAATATTGAAATTATAAAGAATAACTCTGCAGCAGGGTAAAATATCCAGCCTCCCGCAGATCTTGGGAATTTGTAAGAATATATTGTTATTTTTTCTTAATTTTTGCGCCAGCAACCGCATCTTTCAACTTACTGCCGATTTTGAATTTAACAACTTTTTTGGCTGGTATCTTTAATTCTTTGCCTGTGGCTGGATTGCGACCTATTCGTGCGGCGCGTGCTTCGACGGCAAACGTACCAAAACCTATTAATTGAACGTTATTGCCTTTTGTTAAAGAAGCTTGAATAGCAGCCGTAAGAGCATTCAATGTTTCTTCTATACTGGACTTTGTCTTCTTGGTGGATTTGGCTACTGCATCAATCAATTCTGATTTATTCATGTTGTTGACTCCCGTGTGGTTGAAAAGACAGTGAACTGTATCAAGTCATGGTGTTAATTACAAGAAATTATAAAAACTATATTGTTCGACCCTTCGGCTCTAAAGGTCGATAACTCAGTTCATGAAGGACACAACTCTTAGCATAATAAAAGCATAATATAAAACTGGTACCATGAAACCAATTAATTGGAGCCGTAAAAGCTGGAAGAAACTTAACTCTCTGGTGCGTAACATCAGTAATGCCAACTATAATTATTCCGCAATTAAGTTAGAACGCACGCACATAATTAAATGCTAACAAATTGGATGATAAAACGGTTTAAAGCACCTGAAATAAATGAAATTAAAGCAAAGCATAGAGCAATAAGCAAGCATCTGTTAAATATGATTCCTGGGTGTAAAGTCAAGCACAAGCACAATTTTGATACTGGCTCAGTGGCCTTTTATATGGGAATTTCCGGAATTACCAAAGAGCTTACAATAAGTGATCAGTATCTACAGGACTATACAGCCATCGAAATCTTTGACTTCATTAAGCAAAAAGAAGTTATAAAAATCATTTCTACTCATGGAAAAGTTAGGATCTCAATGAGGGAAGGTTATCCTGCAATTAACTATAGATAATCTGGGGAATCCCGAATATACCCGCCACAATCGTTATTCCAAATTTAAAGCTGCGCGCCAAATTACCACCACACCAGCTTCATCCGGCTGAGCCCGATATGTATTGGCTATCGCTATGCCCGGGACACACACCAAGTCAGCATCGCAAAAAAGCAAGGGTAATAAGTCGCGTTGCCACGGCAGCATCTCATGTTCCTGCAATAAATTTTTCAATCCTCGTTGCGGTCGCGCAGCATCCACCCGAATATTTTCGCCGCCATGACGCGAACGAATCTTGGCAATTCCGAGATGTAACTTTGCCAAACTGATACCCTGCCCGATGGTATGTTTAAAATGAAGCGCACCGTGTGGCGGAGGCAACAATATTTCTGCCTCACCATGCCACATAACAGTGAAATCAACTGGCGGCGGCAACGCAGGCATGGTGTAAGCATGGTCGCGATATCGACGCATTTGCCAGCCCTGCCAGTCGATACACACCTGCGCATCCGGGCGAGCATTGCATAGCTGGCGCAACATTTCTTGCAGCCGTGTGCTATCCGGAATGGGCGCCCCTTGCGCCGCAAGGAAATAACGCAATAGATTTTTTCCCCGTATTACGCCGAACACACGCAATTGCCTAATATCCAAACGGTTATCCGCCATGGCCAATTCAGCATCCTGCTGTGCCAACTCATCCAGCAGTTCAGTTGCCTCGGCAAAATGCTGCGCGCTGCGCAACAAGGTTTTGCGGTAGGCTGGAAAGCGTCGTTCCAATAGCGGCAGTATGCGATGCCGTAAAAAATTGCGTGGATAAGTGTCATCGGCGTTGCTTTCATCTTCAACCCATTGGAGGGCATGATGCTGCGCGTATTCCAGCAATACGGAACGAGGGACATCGAGCAAAGGGCGCAACAATGTTGGGACGTTAGCACGATGCTTTATAGCTGGCATTGCGCTTGCGCCGCGCACTCCAGCCCCGCGCAGCAATTGCAGCAGCAACGTTTCAGCCTGATCGTCAAGATGATGCGCCAGCGCAATAAAATCCACTGGCTGTTGAGCAAGCGCGGCGTGACGAAGTTTGCGCGCCGCTGCCTCAATGCCTAACGAGCGTAATGGTGCGATATTTACATGTTCGACTTGTAGGGAGACATTATGGAGCGCGCACAAATCACTACAGAATGCCGCCCAAACGTCCGCTTGCGGGCTGATACCATGATGTACATGCAATGCGCTTAAACGCCATGAATAACGGAGGGACAGTTTTTGTAGCACGTGCAGCAGGACGACCGAATCAGCACCACCGCTCAATCCAAGCAGGATAGCGCTGCCCGCAGGAAGCAAGGGCGAGAGCGCGTCGGCTACGCGCTCTGTTAAATCAAAGCTCGACTTCCTTGAACTTGCCATAGCCCATTACTCGGTTGAAACGGATCTGCAACAGCTTGTCTATGGAGTGAGATTGCACCTGTTTAAGGGTATCCTGTAAGCTTTTTTTCAGGGTTCGCATCATTGCTTGATGATCACGGTGAGCACCGCCCGGCGGTTCGTTAATGATCTTGTCGATTAATCCCAATGCCTTCAATCTGGTAGCGGTGATACCCAGCGTTTCCGCTGCATCAGCCGATTTGTCCGCATTTTTCCAAAGGATGGCAGCGCAGCCTTCTGGCGAGATAACCGAGTAGGTGGCATATTGCAGCATCAATAATGCGTCACCTACTGCAATGGCCAACGCGCCACCAGAGCCGCCCTCTCCAATCACAGTACAGACCAATGGCACGCGCAGTTCTGCCATCACATACAAGCTTTTTCCGATGGCTTCGGACTGACCACGTTCTTCGGCGCCAATTCCGGGATACGCACCCGGCGTATCGATAAAAGTCATGATGGGAATATCGAATTTTTCCGCCAGCCGCATCAAGCGCATCGCCTTGCGGTAGCCTTCGGGGCGAGGCATGCCAAAGTTGCGATACTGTCGCTCCTTGGTATCACGCCCTTTTTGATGTCCGATTACCATCACACTTTGGCCATTAAAACGTGCCAATCCGCCGACGATGGCCGGATCATCGGCATAGGAACGATCTCCATGCAGCTCCTCAAAATCAGTAAACAGATTCTGAATGTAATCCAGCGTGTAGGGTCGCTGAGGATGGCGCGACACTTGAGAGATTTGCCACGGCGTGAGCTTGGCGTAAATATCCTTGGCTAACGCCTGGCTTTTAATTTGCAGACGGTTAATCTCATCTGAGATATCAAGTGCAGAATCATTCTGTACAAAGCGAAGTTGCTCAATTTTGCCTGCCAATTCGGCGATGGGCTGCTCAAAATCCAAGAAGATAGCTTTCATAAATTTCGTATTTATTTGCGTATTCAAATGATACAGTATCTCACTAGCCAGGCCAAAGAAGCGCTGATAGAATTTTGCTGTGCTGCTGAAAATTCAGTCTGTTTTTTTCTACAGCAACGCATATCGCGTCAAAGATTTGGACAAGTGCCACGGCTTCCACACCGCACTGCGCGTCAACACAAATCGCTGTGAAGCGCCCGCATTAAGTACATTCAAGCTAAGCTGCTTGATGCGCCCGTTACGCAATGCTTTCCACAATGGTGCAATATAACTTTGCTCCAGGCGTTGCACCGAATCGCGCCAGGCATACAAATCACCTTGCTGAAGTGGGCGGCGCAAACCTTCCCAGACGATTAGCATGTCACCTTCATTATCATCAACACACTGGGTTAAATCACCCGGCGATATTTGATAAGGAGTGCCTGCCGCCTGCGCGAACGCCCCGGCCAGAAAACTGTCGCCATAAACCTTCGTATATGGCCGTGACAAATGTTCCACCGCCTGCCCTCCTCCCCACAGCCAGATACTGTTTATGGGCAGATCACCACGCGCCTCGCGCGCCTGATTTACAGCGTGTTCGAAAAAGAGCATTTGGATTTCGTTGAAGACTTTATGCCAACGCAAGGCATTCTGGCCTTTCGGCAGATACGATTGCACGTTCCTGCCTGCCACCTGCGCCAAGGGATGTGTCACGATATCTGGAACGCTCTCCATCTGGAGATACCAGCGCTGCGGATGGGGCGCATAAAAACGCAAGCCTTCAGCGGCAAAATGCGTATTCAAACTGGCGCACAACTGCGCCGCTTCATCAGCATTCAATGGTACATCCGGATGCAAAGACAATTGCGTGCGCTGCATCTGCAGATACACTGGATCAGCGCGTAACCAATAGCCCGTACCTGGCTGCATCCCGTCCGCCATCAAGGTAATCGGCGCGACGGGTTCGTCCACCTGTCGTGCGATACCAAAAGTTCGGCACAGCCACTCTTCCAACGTGCCTGTTGAGCCAATTTCTGAGGGTAACGATGCAGGTTTGGCCCGCGCCAGCATTTTTTCAAGGGTTGGCACAGATAGATCGGCGCAAGCGCCGACAGCAATCTCCTGCGGCAAGAATAAATCAAGGATAACGAAGTCTACATTTCTCATGTTGAATTTGTACGCATAGGGTAGCCAGGCATGACTGGAGTGAAATAATTTTTATCTTTAGGGCGCCTTTTGCCAGTTTACCATCCCGCAGAGAGCGCTCTTATGGCAAACTAGCGCCCAATTCTTTTTGAGCACCTTCACTTTGCGTCCTTACGAACTCTTTATCGGTCTGCGTTACACCCGTGCCAAGCGGCGCAACCATTTCATTTCCTTTATTTCGCTGATCTCCATGCTGGGTATGGCCTTGGGCGTGGCTGCGCTGATTGTAGTGCTGTCGGTAATGAACGGTTTCCAGAAAGAAATCCGCACGCGCATTCTAGGTATCGCGCCCCACCTGCAAATCAGTGAAGAGGGGAACTACATGGTCGATTGGCAACCTACCTTACAGCTCACGACAAAATATCCACAAGTGGCGGCTGCCGCACCTTTCGTGAATGGACAAGGCATGGTGTCGTTTGATCAAAACGTGCAGGGCGTAATGGTACGCGGCATTTTGCCGCAGGATGAAAGCAAAGTGATAGACCTCTCCGACAAGATGAAAGCCGGTTCGCTGGACGCCTTGCAGGAAGGCAGTTTCGGTATCGTGCTGGGTTCAGACTTGGCGCACACGCTGGGGGCACATCTGAACGACAAGGTGTTACTTATCTCTCCTCAGGGGCAGATTACGCCTGCTGGAATGGTGCCACGCCTCAAGCAATTCCGCGTAGTGGGCATTTTTGAGATTGGTATGGCACCCTATGACAATGCGCTGGCACTGATACACCTTAATGATGCGCAGAAGCTCTATCAAATGGGTAGTGCGGTAAGCGGCATCAGCGCACGTCTGCATGACCTTGATCTGGCTCCGCACGTAGCCTTAGAGATACAACGTATCTTGCCGCGCAATACCAATGTTAGCGACTGGACTCGTCAGCACTCCAATTATTTCCGCGCAGTACAGATTGAAAAGAAAATGATGTTTATCATCCTTTCACTCATCGTGGCGGTAGCTGCATTCAACATTGTCTCCACACTGGTAATGGCGGTTACCGACAAACAAGCCGACATCGCCATCCTGCGCACGCTCGGTGCTTCGCCCGCCAGCATCATGAAAATCTTTATCGTGCAAGGCGCCCTGATTGGCCTGATCGGCTCGGTACTCGGCGTTGGGGGAGGCGTGCTGCTAAGCCTCAACATCGACACTGTGGTGCCGTTTATAGAGCGACTGCTGGGCATGCACTTTCTCTCCAAGGAAGTGTATTTCATCAGCGAACTACCCTCCGATTTACAGCGCGATGATGTGCTGGTCGTGGCATGTTTCTCTTTTATCATCAGCCTAGTCGCCACGCTATATCCAAGTTGGCGCGCATCAAGAACACAACCGGCTGAGGCGCTACGCTATGAGTGAAATGGTGATTTCCTGCCGCGACTTATGCAAAACCTTTGTGCAAGGCAAACTCAATGTACCCGTGCTTAACGGCGTTAACATTGACGTTATGCGCGGTGAACGTATCGCCATCGTGGGTAGCTCCGGTTCCGGCAAAAGCACCCTCCTTCACCTACTCGGTGGATTGGACAAGGCCAGCGGCGGCAGCGTCGCCATTCTTGGCCACGATGTGCAAGCCATGAATGAAGCAGAGCGCGGCACTCTGCGCAACCGGGCGCTGGGTTTTGTTTACCAGTTCCACCATCTGCTGGCGGAATTCACCGCATTGGAAAATGTGGCCATGCCATTACTAATCCGTGGCATGAAGAGAAATGAAACAGATCCGATTGCCTCACGTATGCTCGGGCTGGTAGGACTCGCACACCGTACGGAGCACCTTCCCGCCGAACTTTCCGGTGGTGAACGTCAGCGTGTCGCCGTAGCGCGCGCGCTAGTCACCGAGCCAGCCTGCGTATTGGCAGACGAACCTACCGGAAATCTGGACCGTGCCAGTGCGCAAGCATTATTTGAACTGATGCAAGAACTCAATTCCAGGCTTAACACCAGCTTCATCGTAGTCACCCACGACTTGGAGCTGGCGGGAAAAATGCAGCGGCAGCTTCGCCTGATGGATGGAGTGCTGCACGAAACGTGATTGCCGCATAAGCCGTTGTCGCAAAATGCGGCTTTTATATTGACTCACCGCGCAACGCCCCATAACCGTATCACTCCAGAATTGTTCCGCCCAAAACGGCAAGACAAGAATCGGCTGCTCTTCAAGTGCCGCCAAGTGCAGCCAATATTTGGTTCTTCAATGCCTTGATCAGCGCGGTCTCATCGGGCGGCATACCTTCGGGCGCTGGCAAAACACGGTCTGCATAAAACAAGCCTAACTGTACTTTTTGCACCACCAGCGGTAGCACGATAAAACTGCGTGCGTCTGGCAATAGGGCGCGATGCCATGCAGGCAAGAGATCGCGTATTTTTTCGCTGCTGGCATCCGATATCATCAGATCGGTGTTATTTTCCATGGACAAATGGAACAGATCCCGCTCCGATGTCATCTGAAAAACAAAGCGCTCCTGGCGCGAGGCATGGCCTTCTCCAAGCGCAACGCGGGCACGGAACTGGCCCGATTTGGTATCCTTTAAACACATGGTCGCAAAGCGAAAGCCCATGCTACGGTACAGCGTTTCCAGCACCACTAAGATCAGTTCATTGACTTTGCTGCGGCCCAATGCCCGCATCTGTATCATATCCTGCACGCCGGCCAATAATAAATCGCGCGCATTGACCGGCTTGCCACTGGGATGAAAACCTTCAGTCTTGTTGTCCGCGCCCATGGTCATCATCAACAACACGTCCGGCATGACACTTTCAGTGCTGGCAACCTTGATGTCCGCCCCGTCAAGTTTAAAACTATCCGTCAGCACTCGCATTTCCCCGGCAACTGAAGTAAACAACTCGCGCATTTTTTCAGTGTCAAGATTTAACGCTGCTCCAAAACGCGCCAGCAATTTTTGTTCATCCGCCTCCACTTCTGCGTCATCGCGTGAAACTAATTGGGATGCCTCGGCACTAAATGAGGCAACCTGCCGCATCCACTCTTGACGATTGCCTGCCACCCGTTGCCTACCGACAGGAACTGCACTTAACGCATTTATAATAGTTTCCGGGATATTCCATTCAGTCAGCACCGCTTCGGTTAGCTCGTCATAGCTGCAGCCGAGCACTTGGACTGAGGCTTCGACCGGACTGTGTTTACCTGCGCCGACGAGCATGTCAATTTGTCCTAAAGAGGCGTGTTCGTGCGATGCCACCAGCAAACGACCCAGGTTTTTGAACAAGGCCACAATCGAAACTTCTTCTGCGCCTTGGAACTGGCTGTTGCGTGCCAGCTCGCGACCGATCAAGCTGGCACGTAAGGCGTTGGCAAGCTCTGCACGGATACTCCGCGCATGCTTATGGTTGGACAAACTATCGACCAGCAGCATGGCCAGCGCACTAGTTTTTACTAAATCAAACCCAAGCATAAAAATCGCCCGAGTGATGGTCGTTACGGGCGTATTGGACCCACGGCGATAGGACGCCGAGTTCGATAGACGCAAAATCTTTTGCGTTAACGCCACATCTGATAACACACATTGCGTGAGATTATTGGTTGCTTCGTTATCGGACGCCGTGATTTGGACAACGCGCGACACAGAAGAACCGAGCGCAAACAATCCGACATTGCTACTAAGCTTTCGCACAAGCGTATCGCGCACGTTATGCATTTCGCCACTGTCTTGTTGTGGTTTGATTTCGACAGACATAGCTACATTCCCGGTAATTGTACATCTGAAAAATCCATTGTTTACCGCACGCCTTGCGGTGTCACAATAACAAAGGAAAAGATATGACTACTTATCTTTTTTATATCGGCGAAACACCGCCAATCTTTACAGCTGCAATACCTGCAACGACAAGCCAGTCACACCGGAGCATGGCTTTAAGTAATAAAGCAGACAGGAGTGCAAGTTTTCTCTATATTTCACACCTTCATAAACCACAAAATAAACTAAAAATGAAATCCAACAAACTTGCCTCAATTGCCTTGTTGCTCTGGGTTGTAACTATTGCCGTATTCGCATGGTTCTTCATTCGTGGAAATACTACCGCCGGAACCGATGGCAGAACTGCAGTTATGCTGCAAATTGGCGAGCGTGACTTGATCTTATCCGAAATGCGTGGCCTGCTATCTGCAACACAAGGAATTCTAGAAGGCGTGAATCAAAGCGACATGCAGCGCGTCATCAAAGCTTCAAGTGCGGCAGGTATGATTGTTGCTGCTGATGGAAGCCCGGCACTGATGGCAAAACTGCCGATAGAATTAAAAACGCTAGGCATGAGTGTGCATCGCGACATGGATGCAATAACCAAAGCTGCCGAAAGTAAAGCGCCAGCACCAGAAATTTTGAAGATGCTGTCTAATACATTAACAAAGTGTGTGGCCTGCCACTCAGCTTGGCAGCTTAAAGTGGTAAATTAAACGAGGCATTAATTTATCCAGAACATCTTCGAAAAGTATTGATTAATTGCTTTTGATTGCCCCACCGCCAAGCAAAGCGCCGATATGCATTCCGCTCGCTTCGAGCACCCATTCCAATCTCACTTAGCAGCAACCTGAAGTGGCTGCGCTTTCATCTTGTGCAAAAGGAATGTCATTACCGCATCCGGCAAAAATTCCGTAGTGCTGGCTAAAATCTCCAATGAACTCGAAATGTTCACAGAAGCGGGAATTATGCAACATGTGCCAGGTATTGCCACACACGGGAAATACTCGCCCAGCTTCGATGACGTGATGACTATCGAGAACAAAGCGATGCGGATGATCGGGTATCGTGCCGCGATAAATCACCGCCTGACCGTAATCCTCGCAGGCGGGCTCCAGTCCGTTCAGCTTGAACAACCTATAAGTGGCCGAGAAAAAGCGGATGTTGCCGGCCCGCTTAGCCAGTTTGGCATCGGTAATGTCGAGCGGTTTATCTTCAACCAGCCTGGGATCGGCAAATTTATGGCGTTTGGCAAGATTAATGAAATCGTTCCAGTACAGCGCGCCACCCAGACATTCGCCATACAGCACCGGATCATTGCGCACCGCGTCCGGCACTCTGCGGTCAGCATAGACATCCGAGAAATAGAATTCGCCACCCGGCTTGAGCAAGCGATGCACTTCGCGCAGTACCGCATCCTTGTCCGGCGAAAGATTGATCACGCAGTTCGATACGATGACATCGAAGCTGCCGCTTTCCAACCCAAGTTCATCGAGCTTCTCAATGTAGCCCTGTTTGAAAATGACGTTGTCAAAACCGAACACCTCAGCGTGATAGGCGCGATAACTTTCCGCAACGGCAAGTTGCTCCTCGGTCATATCCACACCGACAACCTGACCACTCGCGCCCACCAATTGTGCCAGCGCATAAACATCGCGCCCGGATCCGCTGCCCAGATCGAGAATGCGACAACCTTCAAGTAGCGGCGGACAAACCAAACCGCAGCCGTAATAGCGTGACATTACTTCAGGATGGATGCGCGCCAGCAGCGGCTTGAGCCAGTCAGGGACTCGTGACGCATCGCAGCAGGCAGAGGTCTTCAGGTCGCCGGAAGTTTGCAGCTGCTTACCGTAATAGTCTTTAACGATTTCATGCATGATCAATTCTCTTATATAAATTGGGATAGGGTTTCATCACACATGCATTCAAACAACTTGAAGCAAGGTATTGGAAATATCCGTCTAGCGTTTCTCTTGATGCCCACCGAATTCGTAGCGCAAGGCAGACAACAATTTGTTGCCGTAATCTGCTTCTCCGCGCGAATTGAAGCGATCAAATAATGCTGCGGTGAGAACCGGCGCGGGCGTACCCGATTCGATGGCGGCGATGCTGGTCCAGCGTCCTTCGCCGGAGTCAGACACCTTGCCGCCGAACCCCTCCAGGTTCGGATCGGCTTGCAACGCGTGCGCGGTCAAATCAAGCAACCAGGAACTTACCACGCTGCCGCGCCGCCACAACTCAGCCACTTCGGCCACGTTGATATCGTAGCGGAACGCTTCCGGCTCGCGTAACGGGGTGGTTTCCGCATCTGCCCCGTGTGACATGTTACCCACATTGGCATGACGTAGCAGATTGAAACCTTCGGCATAGGCGGCCATCATGCCGTATTCAATACCATTGTGAACCATCTTGACGAAGTGCCCGGCTCCCTCGAGGCCGCAGTGCAGATAACCGATCTCGGCCGTGCTTGGCTGGCCGCTGCGTCCTTCGGTGCGCGGCGCGGTTTCCACACCCGGCGCCAGTGCGGCAAAGATGGGTTGCAAGCGCGCAACCGTCTGCTGCTGGGCACCGATCATCAGGCAGTAACCGCGCTCCAGCCCCCAAGTTCCACCGCTGACTCCCACATCCGCATAATGGATGGACTGCGCCGACAGACTCTTGGCACGACTGATGTCGTCCTTGTAATAGGAGTTGCCGCCATCAATGATGATGTCATCCGCGCCCAGCAGCGGGGTGAGTTCCGCGATACTGGCATCCACCACCGCCGCCGGCAACATCAGCCAGATGGCGCGCGGAGTACTCAACTTGTTTACAAAGTCCTGCAAGCTAACCGTGGGTGTCATGCCTTCTTTTGCCAGTGCCTGCACCGCTTCGCTGCTGCGGTCGAACACCACACATTGATGTCCGGCGCGGTTCAAACGACGCACCATGTTTGCACCCATACGGCCCAACCCTATCATTCCGATCTGCATTATTTGCTCCTCCAATAAAATATAATTTTCAATGGCATGGGTAAATACTGTTCACTTAACCGTTCGTGGTGAGCTTATCGAACCACCAGCCGCTCACCCAGAGCCCTTCGACAAACTCAGGGCGAACGGGATTTCTTTAACTAAACAGTATTTCGGCATAGGGTCTCGCACCCGTTCAATGCTACCCGGCGTACGGTGAAAGCTTTCAAATTATTTTTCCTGCATGGTGTGCGGCGAACAAGGCCGGACCATACAGTGCCGCGCGATCATTCAGAATCACCTTGACCGGCATCGCCGCCAGTAGCGGTCGCCTCCGCCCTTTGTCGAGGAAAGCATCGAGGAAATCCCCCGTCTGCAACAACGGCAATATTTTCGGCGCAATGCCACCGCCAATATACAGGCCGCCACGGCTCATCACCTTGAGTGCCAGATTGCCGGCTTCCGCGCCGTAAAAACTGACGAACAATTGCATCGTTTCCACGCATACCGCATCGCTGCCTGCCAGTGCCGCAGCGGAAATAGCCGCCGCCGTATCCACGTCGCGCATCTCTTCCGCCAGCCACGCCGGTGTCGATGCCTGCCGGTAGTCAAGCAAGAATGCATACAGATCGAGCAGCCCCATGCCGGAAACGACACGCTCCCAACTGACATGACCCCTGCTTTGATGATGGTGGCGTTGCTGCAAATGATTCAGCAAGGCCAATTCCAGCGCATTGCGCGGACTGAACGTGGCGTGCCCCCCCTCCGTGGCAAAGGGGTGATGGGATAG
>CAZPUT010000034.1:0-13590 GCA_964589845.1 uncultured Candidatus Nitrotoga sp.
CTCGCCACCTAAATTCGCTTACAAAAGTTGCACTTCAGAGTTGAATCCGCCAAATTTTAAATGGAATAACGTGCGTTATTGGCTAATGAAATCTGAACCGAGCGACGTCAGCTTAGATGACCTCGCTAACCTGCCCGACCAAACCGTGGCATGGTACGGTGTTCGTAACTATCAGGCGCGTAACTTCATGCGCGATCAGATGTGCACAGGCGATGCGGTGCTTTTCTATCATTCCAACTGTGCTGTGCCAGGCATCGCGGGCATCGCGCGCGTTTCCAGCACTGCCTATCCCGATGCCACTCAGTTTGAACGCAATAGCAAATATTTCGATCCCAAAGCCACGCAGGAAACGCCACGGTGGTTTAATGTAGACGTGCAATGGGTAAAAACAATCGAACACATTTCATTGGCAGAGCTGCGCCGCCATCCACAATTGGAAGGTATGCGCATTTTGCAACGTGGCAACCGATTGTCCATCACACCGCTTGATCCCGCCGAGTGGAACTTCATTCTGAAACATCTGGTACGCGACTAATATGGAATGGGCGCTTGCCTACCTCGCGCTGGGTGCATTCGTTGGGCTATTTAGTGGAATGTTCGGCATTGGCGGCGGAACTATTCTGGTGCCAGTGTTGCTGATGCTGTTCAAAATGCAGGACTTCCCCGCCCCCTATGTCATGCATCTGGCGCTTGGTACCGCTATGGCAACCATTTTGTTCACCTCGCTCGCCAGTATGCGCAAACACCACCAGCATGGTGCGGTGAATTGGGCCGTGGTTCGCACCATGACTCCCGGCATTTTGTTCGGAACAGCGCTGGGTGCGCTATGCGCCGCATTTGTTTCGCCACGTGGACTAGGAATATTTTTTACTTTGTTCGTGTATTTTGCCGCAATTCAAATTCTGTTTGAATTGCGCCCGCAAGCCTCACGTCAATTGCCCGGTATGGCCGGCATGACGCTGACGGGCACCTTCACAGGCTGGATCAGCAGCCTGGTATCCATTGGCGGCGGCACGGTTGTTGTCCCGTTTCTAATTTGGTGCAACGTGCCGCTACGAAATGCAATTGGTACCTCTGCGGCGATCGGCTTCCCGGTCGCCCTAGGTGGCACAATAGGCTATATTGTTACGGGCCTTGGTTTCCATATGCTACCCTCGCCTAATCTGGGTTTTGTGTATCTACCGGCATTGTTGTGGGTCACGCTGGCCAGCGTTTTTACCGCGCCGCTAGGCGCAAAAGCTGCACATCGCATGAAGATCGGGCTATTACGCAAACTTTTCGCATTGCTGATGCTGGCCCTGGCGACACATTTGCTAATAAAATTTATTTAGCAAAAAATACTCATGGAATTATCAGAGATGAAGAGATGATATTAAAATTCACCAAGATGCACGGTGCCGGTAATGATTTCGTAGTCCTTAATGGGGTGCGCCAGCACATTCAGCTTACTCCGGAGCAGCTGCGCCTGTTGGCTGACAGGCACTTTGGCGTGGGCTGTGATCAAATCCTGCTAGTAGAAATTGCACAGCATCCCGATGCGGATTTTCGTTATCGCATCTTCAATGCTGATGGCGACGAGGTGGAGCAATGCGGCAATGGCGCGCGCTGCTTTATGCGCTTTGTGCACGATCAAAAACTGACACTCAAGCGTGAGATCGTGGTAGAAACAAAAAGTGGCCTGATTGCGCCGCGCCTAGAGGACAATGGTCAAGTTACGGTAAAAATGGGCGCGCCGATTTTCGAGGCGGCACGTATTCCGTTCCTTGGAAGTAGCGATGCTGTTATCCAAACGCTGGAAGTGGCCGGCGAGACAGTGCAGATTTCGGCACTATCGATGGGTAATCCACATGCGGTACAAGTGGTGAATGATGTGAAATATGCACCAGTCGCCATGCAGGGGCCGCTCATTGAACATCACCCGCAGTTTCCGCAACGAGTGAATGCAGGCTTCATGCAGATAGTGGATCGTAATCACATCAAATTGCGAGTGTATGAACGTGGTGCTGGTGAAACCCTGTCCTGCGGCACTGGCGCGTGTGCCGCAGTGGTAACCGGCATCCGTCGCAACTTGTTAGACGCGCGCGTGAATGTTGCCACGCACGGAGGGGTGTTGAACATAGCTTGGGCTGGAAACGACACACCGGTATTTATGACCGGACCAGCGATTGCTGTATTTGAAGGCGAAATAAATTTATAAGAGGACGACATGAACTCCGCAGAGATCGCACTATATTTACAAAATAATCCACAGTTCTTTGAAGAGCATGCCGCTATGTTAGCGGACGTCACGATCCCTCATCCTTACAGTGGGCGCACCATTTCATTAAATGAGCGACAGTTACTGACTTTGCGTGAGCAAAACAAAAGCCTGGAAAAAAAGCTGCACGAGATGGTAGCGTTTGCTCAGGACAATGACGCATTACAGCAAAAAGTGCATCAATTCACTCTGGCGTTATTTGGTGTGCGTGACCTGATTAGTTTGCAGGATGTCATTACGCAGAATTTGCGAGAAATTTTTGCCGTGCCGCATGTTGTGTTGCATATCTGGAAGGGATTGCCGCCCAGCTCGGAAGTGTTGGCCTTCGCTGACCAGCAACTGCAACCCGTCTGTGTTCATCACGCTCTTCATGGAACTTTGGCCTGGTTTGGCGAAAGCGCGGCTCATTTGCATTCGTTTGCTTATTTACCACTGCGCGCAGATGAACAATCTATCGGCATGTTAATACTGGCTAGTGAGGATGCGCAACGCTTCTATCCCGGCATGGGTACGCTGTTCCTGCAGCGTATTGCGGAAATTGTGAGCAGCGCGCTACGCCCCTCTCTATAAAAAGATGTCAAACAGCACCGCGCAGGCACCCACTCCCAATCAAGATGCACTGCACGGATTTCTCGGCCATCTGCGCAACGAGCGCCGTTACTCGCCCCTTACTGCGGAAAATTACTCTCGCGATATTTGCCGTCTGTTCAAGCTAGCCGGCGCTACGCCCCTAAACGAGCTAAAAAACCATCAAATTCGCCGTTTCATAGCCCAATTGCATGGTGGCGGTTTGGGCGGCAAAAGTTTGGCGCGCATGCTGTCGGCATGGCGTAGTTTTTACTTTTATTTAATACGCGACCAACAGTTTAAAGACAATCCATGCATCGGGCTGCGAGCGCCCAAATCGGCGCGCAATCTGCCGCATGCACTTTCCCCGGACGAAGCTGTGCGCATGATGGAGTTACCCACAGCAGGCGACATTCTGGCGGTGCGCGACAAAGCGATGTTTGAGTTATTTTATTCTTCCGGTCTGCGCTTGGCAGAGCTGGTCAGTCTCGATCCTGTTGCACTTGATTTTGCAGATGCAGCTGTACGCGTTATAGGTAAAGGCGCCAAGACACGCATCGTACCGCTGGGCAGCTTTGCGATCTCCGCGCTGCAAGCGTGGCTGGCGCTGCGCGGACAATTGGCCAAACAGGATGAAACGGCGCTGTTCGTTAATCGCAATGGTAGCCGCATTGGTGCGCGCGCGGTGCAACTACGCATGTCAGGCTGGGGCATCAAACAGGGCATCACCAGCGGCGTTCACCCCCACTTGTTGCGCCATTCATTCGCCTCACATGTGCTGCAATCCAGTGGAGATCTGCGGGCAGTGCAAGAAATGCTCGGCCATACCAGCATTTCTACTACGCAGGTTTACACTCATCTTGATTTCCAATACCTCAGTAAAATTTACGATGCAGCGCATCCGCGAGCCAAAAAGAAAAACCCATGAATAAAATTATTCTTAACGAGGGAAGGGAGAAATCCCTTCTGCGCCGTCACCCCTGGGTATTTTCCGGCGCAATTAAACGTGTGGAAGGCTCACCGATTGCTGGTGACACGGTGCAGATATACTCAACACAAGGCGCGTTCCTCGCCCATGCCGCATACAATGCACATTCACAAATTGCTGCGCGAGTGTGGTCATGGGACGCGGAGCAAAGCATCGATGCAGATTTTTTCCGCACGAAAATCACCCATGCTCTGGCATTGCGCAAAGATCTCAAATTGGCGCAACACAGCACTGGCCTGCGTCTGATTCATGGCGAATCCGATGGTCTGCCCGGGCTGGTAGTAGATCAATATGGCGATGTGCTGGTTATGCAGATTGGCAGTGCGGGAGCGGAACGCTGGCGCGACATTTGCGCCGACATACTGCAAGAGATGTGTAATCCGGTTTGTATTTACGAGCGTTCCGATTCTGACTCACGTGCATTAGAAGGCTTGCCGGAACGCAATAACGTACTACATGGCAACCTGCCCGAATCATTAACCATTGTTGAACACGGGTTGCACTTTGTCGTAGATGTAGCACACGGGCAGAAGACGGGCTTCTATCTCGACCAGCGTGACAACCGCGAACTGATTGGAACCCTGGCGCAAGACAAGGATGTTCTGAATTGCTTTTGCTACAGTGGCGGTTTCTCGCTGTATGCACTGCGCGGCGGCGCGAAATCAGTGCTATCAATTGATTCTTCGAATGAAGCGCTGCAACTGGCACAGCGCAATGTGGAACTTAATGGGCTGGATGCCAGCCGCGCTGAATGGCAATGCGACGACGTGTTCCAGGCACTGCGCAAACTGCGTGACCAGAACCGAAAATTTGACCTGATCATCCTCGATCCACCCAAATTTGCGCCTACCGCAGCTTTCGCCGAAAAAGCCGCGCGCGGCTACAAGGATATTAACCTGTTAGGCTTCAAGCTGCTCAGGCCGGGAGGAATGCTCGCCACCTATTCTTGTTCCGGCGGCATAAACGATGATCTGTTCCAGAAAATTATTGCCGGTGCCGCCTTGGACGCAGGAGTGGCTGCGCACATCGTACACAAACTGTACGCCGCGCCGGATCACCCGATATTATTGAGTTTCCCGGAAGGCGCATATCTCAAGGGACTTGTATTGCGGGTGGCAGGTTAAATTGAAGTTTGTGATTGAAGTGATGTCAGAAAAACGGAGAAGCAATACTATGCGAACAACAGAGAAGCTGGACCGCTGAATTTAATTCGTCATATCCAACTGTTTTTTGCTTAACGCTATCTGCAGTTATTTCTTTAGAGATAGCCAGTTTGAAATCATTTTGGCAATGACTATTGCGTCGGGCGTAACGGTGGGGCGTCCCGCCGCAATGGAGGGCAAAGGCAGTTGGCGACGATCACCGATATAGAAACCAAGCGCAGTTTCCAGCGCCTCACTGGCATACTGCAGTGCTTCGTCTTTATCATCACCTTGGGTAATTGCTTCCGGCACATCGGGAAATGTCACGATAAATCCGCCTTCCTTGGCAGATATCAATTCCACTGGATATTCAAACATCGCAAGTCCCCTAGTTCAACCCTAGCTGTTTTTTAATGTAGTCGATAGTATCGATTTTCAGTTCCGCGCCATGCATCGGCAGAACCGATTGGCGGCCATTAAGAAACACCTTGATATGGGTTCCTTGGCCTGGCTGAAATTCAGCACCTTGCGTAACAAGCCATTGTTTAAATTCATTGCTATTCATGTGTTAAATTTAACAGAAATACTTCGGATGGTCAAACTCTTACAACCTGAGTTGTTGCGAGTTTATGATCTATCCAATTGTCACATTGCCTTAGGAAGGCGATAAGAAGCCGACACAAGTGCTACAGGAGATACGGAAGATAAGAGTCGAAAAAACTTAAGAAGGATGGAACGAGAGACGGCTAACGCAAGCGAAAGCTGCTCGCATACTCGGCGTATGTGAACACAGTTTCCGTCGCCACATGGTGAGCTACCAAGCAAGCGGACTGGACAGGTTGATTGAAAAGAGACTGCCCCAAGCAAGGTAACAAAAGCGAACACTTCATGTGCTACAAAACCGGACAATTCTAAAAACCTGCGACAGAAAATTTCGCACAAACAGCATTGTGTGCCTGACGTAGAGACAATATAATAATAGCCACATTAGCGATTCAATTCTGGTTAGAATATTTCACTTCTGGCGATACTTCTTCGCGGTTGCTTTCCCAGCGAAGTGTCATTCAGTTAAATGTTAGAGATTAAACCATTACTTCTACCGTAGGAAAAAAATGTCAAACGAAAAACCTGTAAGACCAATAGCTTCAGTTCGCACATACCCTACCGATGCAAGTAACGTAGTTTGTCTTGCTTTAACAGATACTAATGGCGCTGAAACTGAATTTATCATCAATCCAGAAGGATTGAATGCCCTTATATATCCAGTTCTTGGACTTGCATCGAAATGGGCAAAAGAACCGGATTCAAAAGTAAAATCTTGGTCTGGTCCTAAAAATGCACTGCCTGCACAGCATGTCGAATTAGCCATTGGCCGAACCGCTACTGAGTGCGCTGTACGGGTGTTTATGGGTGAGGTTGAACTAACATTTATCATTCCTTTAGACGACGTGCTTAAGGCTACTGAAAAGTTTATGCAACATCAAGGGAAAGATTCTGAAAGCTCATTACATTGAGCTTAGTAACTGCTGATTTTACTGGTTGTTCAGTGACGGCTAATTTTAAACAAAAATGCGCCAACCTACCAAAACATAACGTTCCAATAAAAACAGCATGACAAATATCAACAGCATGAAAATCACGAAGCGCACTATTTGCCAGGCTAGACTTAGATAGCGGCGATTGCGGGTAAGCATATACGCTCCGCCGGAAAAGACAATGAATATGGCGGCCAGGATGAGCAGCAGACGTAAGATAAGCAAAGTGTTTACCCTGACAGTTGAGTAGGTGAATTTAACTTCCCCTAATCCTTATTCCGCTTGTCGGAAATGGATAGAGGTTGCCTGATGAAGAATCAGGCAGTCTGTAATTGTAAGCGCAGGAACGCAGGTGCTTCCTCAGTTTTGTTGAAAGTCACGAATTCCCACGCCTGTTCATCAGCAAGCAAGGTGCGTAGCAAGGCATTGTTCAGAGCATGGCCGGATTTATAACCAGAGAATGCGCCGATCAGCGGATGCCCAAGCAAATATAGGTCGCCAATGGCGTCCAGTATTTTGTGCTTGACGAACTCGTCCTCAAAGCGCAATCCGTCTGGGTTGATGATACGGTATTCATCCATCACGATGGCATTGTCTAAATTGCCACCTAGCGCCAATCCCTGAGCTCGCATATTCTCAACGTCATGCATGAAACCGAAGGTGCGGGCTCGGCTTACTTCCCTGATGTAAG
This sequence comes from uncultured Candidatus Nitrotoga sp., assembly GCA_964589845.1. GTDB lineage: Bacteria > Pseudomonadota > Gammaproteobacteria > Burkholderiales > Gallionellaceae > Nitrotoga. Next base: position 7,181 of record CAZPUT010000034.1, read on the forward strand.
AATGTTCCCCCAGATCTATCGTCACATTCTGCTTGGTAGAGGCAAATACTGGATGGGAAAAATTAATAGTAAAACTAAGTTTGTAGCCGTTGAACGGTTCGAAGCGTACCCACTTGTCACCATCTTTGATCTCTATGATTTTTTTTATGCGAATGAATTTCTTTGCTGCAGGCTGTTCGATGATGCCTGCAGATTGCAATAGGAAAATAAATGTTCCAGCGCTACCGTCCATTATCGGCACTTCTGCGCTAGTCAAGTCAACAAAGGCATTGTCCACGCCAAGCCCGGCAAAAGCGGACATTAGGTGTTCAATAGTGGCTATACGCGTTCCGTTTATTTCCAGGCAGGTGGACAAGCGGGTATCATGCACTGCATGTGTTTCAGCGCGTATCACCACCACCGGCACAACATCCACTCGGCGGAATACAATGCCACTGTTTGCCGGTGCAGGAGACAAGGTAAGCGTAACCCGCTCACCAGTATGCAGCCCTACCCCGGTAGCATGCACCGAATTTTTTAATGTGCGTTGTTTAACCATGTTGCTTTAAAAAATTCATAAATAATTTAAAATTTTAACATAGTTCATTCTGACTCCGATTTATACCGGTCTAATACAGGAACCTTTGAACAAATCGCGCGCAGTATTACTGCGAGTCGATTTCATACGCGGTAAAATCAAGCGCGCTCCCTGAACGGTATCAGTCTGCTTGCTTGCGCAGAAAGGACGGAATGTCTAGTGTATCTACACCGGACTGCTTCATCGCTTCGACTGCTTCGCGGTGACGGCCATTACGTATTACTGCAGGCATTTCAAGCTCTTTATAATTGCCCGCGAAGATGGGTTCGTTATGCGTGCCTGTGCGTTGTCCGTAAACAAGTTCCGGCTTGGTTTGCTTGCGTTCCAGCGGTGAGCCCAAGCCAGTTGCCACAATGGTCACTCGCAGTTCGTCACCCATGCTCTCATCGAACACAGAGCCAACTATTACGGTGGCTTCTTCAATGGCAAATTGAACACTGTTGGTAATTTCTCTGAACTCTCTCAGGGTGAGTTTACTGCTGGAGCTGATATTTATCAGCACACCGCGCGCGCCTGCTAAATTCACATCTTCCAGCAAAGGGCTAGACATGGCGCGCTCTGCCGCAACTTTAGCGCGATCAGATCCAGAAGCAGAAGCCGATCCCATCATCGCCATGCCGTTTTCAGACATAAGGGTGCGCACATCGGCAAAGTCCACATTCATCAGGCCGGGTACATTAATGACCTCGGCAATGCCTGCCACTGCGCCCTGTAATACGCTATTGGAGGCGCTGAATGCATCCAGTAAACTAGTGTCTTCGCCCAGCACGGTCATCAGCTTTTCATTTGGCACGATAATGAGTGAGTCCACAGACTCGCACAGTGCTTCGATGCCAGCTTGTGCTAAACGCATGCGCTTGCCTTCGTGAAGAAATGGTTTGGTCACCACGGCCACGGTGAGAATGTCCATTTCCTTGGCTATCTGGGCAACTACGGGTGCCGCGCCGGTGCCCGTGCCGCCACCCATTCCCGCAGTGATAAATATCATATTGGCACCTCGGATCAAAGCGGCAATGCGCTCGCGATCTTCCTCGGCAGCAGCACGTCCAACATCCGGAATTGCCCCCGCACCTAAGCCCTTGGTAATCGTGGCACCGATCTGTAACTGAGTTCGCGCTTTGTTGCGATTGAGTGCTTGGGCATCTGTATTAATGACAATGAACTCTACACCCTGCACGCCTTTCTCAATCATATGGTCCACTGCATTGCCGCCGCAGCCGCCCACGCCGATAACCTTAATTACCGCGTCCTGAAGTTGTACATTCTCGATTTCAAACATTACTTTCTCCCTGTTGTTTACAATATAAAATCAAACACTTAATAATCCGCCTGGTTGTGCCCAGCTAAAAACTGTTCCACTAAAAATTCCCTTTAAAAATTTCCTTTGAACCATGCTTTCATGCTGCTCAGCACGTCGCTGAAAGAATTCGGGCGCTGACGCACAGTCTGATCGAGTTGATATTGTTCCAACCCATAGAGCAGCAAGCCAACACTGGTGGAATAACGCGGTGTTTTCACCACATCAGATAGTCCTCCAATATAGTGCGGCAGCCCTAAACGCACCGGCATATGGAATATTTCCTCACCCAGTTCCACCATGCCCTGCATGGCGCTGCTGCCTCCAGTGATGACGATGCCCGAGGACAGCAAATTTTCGAATCCACTGCGGCGCAACTCAGCCTGCACCAGCATATATAGCTCCTCCACGCGTGGCTCAATGACCTCTGCCAAGGTTTGCCGCGACAACATACGTACACCTCGCTCACCGACCCCAGGGACGCTGATCGGGCCATCGTCAGCAAGTTGACGCAGAGCGCAGCCATATTTGATCTTGATGTCTTCCGCATCCGTAGTCGGGGTGCGCAAAGCCATTGCGATATCATTCGTAATTTGGTCGCCTGCAATCGGAATTACGGCGGTATGACGAATCGCGCCACCAGTGAAAATCGCCACGTCGGTAGTGCCGCCGCCGATGTCCACTAAGCACACGCCTAAATCTCGCTCATCGTCCGACAGTACCGCCTTGCTTGATGCCAGCGGTTGCAGGATCATCTCCCGCACCTCCAGTCCGCAGCGGTGCACGCACTTTATGATGTTCTGCGCCGCTGCTACCGCACCAGTAACTATATGCACCTCGACCTCAAGGCGCATACCGCTCATACCCAGCGGCTTCTTGATATTCCCTTGCCCATCGATACTGAATTCCTGTTCCAAAATGTGCAATATCTGCTGGTCGCCAGGCAAGCTTAGCGAGCTGGCGGTTTCAACTGCCCGGTCGATGTCAGCCTGCGCAACTTCCCGATCTTTTATCTTGACCATGCCATTAGCATTGGAACTTTTAATATGGCTGCCCGCGATGCCCGTGTAAACATCACGAATCTTGCAATCGGCCATTAATTCGGCATCACCCAGTGCACGCTGGATTGCAGCTACTGTCGCATCAATATTGACGACCATCCCCTTCTTCATACCGGAGGATTCGTACATTCCTACGCCGATTATTTCCATGGTTCCTTCTGACTTGGCCTCCGCGACGATAGTGACAATCTTTGAAGTGCCGATGTCCAGCCCTATGATCAAATTCTTGTTTTCCCTGCTATTACTCATTGCATTTCTCCACTGCCTTAACTTTTATGCGTTATTTGGACGATGCATATTCTAAAATACGTGTTCAATTATGAAATAAATTTGCTATGGAATTTTTGGCCTTTTTCTACATCGCTTTTTCCCCAACCATGCCATGATCGTTTGCTGTATTTGACAGGTAAGCGGCGAAGCCATTGCTATAACGCAGATCCACATACTCTACTCTGCGTTGCAGCCCATTTTGATGCGGTGCTTTTTTCGCATGAAAAAATTCGTAATTTTGTTGCATGGGCATCAGGCTGTATGGATACACCGCCACAAAGCGCGCTAGGCGCTGCTTTGTCTGCTCACGTCCCAATTCCAGCAGCATGCCGTTGTTCAGGCGCAACCGCCAGGAACGGCGCGGAGACAAGCTGATTTCTGTAATTTCCTGCTTAAGCGGTGCAAGCTGCTTAGTCAATGCGGCAAACATATGGGTCACTTCGGCTGCGCCATTGGGCTGCCCGATGAATTTCGGCAACAGCTTGTCCGTCTCGGCAGAGAACACTTCGCCGTGGGTACTCACCAGTCCTGCGTTGTTCCAATGCGCTAGTGCTACATGCTCTTCCAAGCCTATCTCCAGCCGCCAAGGGAAATGGCGCCGTATGCTTACTTTACGGACCCAGGGGATGCTCTCAAAAGCCCGCCGCGTCCGCTCCAGATCGACAGTGAAAAAATTACTACCGCGTAATTCATTGCGTACCATAGCCGCAATCTGAGCAGGAACCACTTGGCGCGGCGCATTACTAACAGAGACGACGCGTAGCGCAAACGCTGGCAAGTGCAATGCATAGTGCAGCGCGCCATATAAAACCAGTACGAAGCAAATGCTGAACAGTGCGCTGGAAATCATGCGTAATGACTCCGGCTTATCCCACATGGGTCAACTCCAGTATGGTTAGCACCAGTTGTTCGAAACTTATTCCGGCCTGACGTGCCGCCATCGGCACCAGGCTATGGTCAGTCATGCCGGGTACGGTATTGATCTCCAGTAAATATGGCTGTCCAGCCTCATCCATCAAAAAATCCACACGTCCCCAGCCGGCGCCTCCTATCAGTGCAAAGCCTTGTAGTGCCAGCCGTTGCATCTCGGTTTCTTTTTCTTGCGACAAACCAGAGGGGCACAGATAGCGTGTATCGTTGCGCAAGTACTTTGCCTCATAGTCATAAAATTCATTGGCTGGTTCTATCTTGATTACTGGCAGTGCCTGTTCACCAAGGATGGCAACCGTGTATTCCCCCCCGCCAATGAATGCTTCCGCAATGACCAATTTGTCGTGTTTCGCCGCTTCAGCATAGGCAGCTTGCATTTCACTGGCCTTTTTCACTTTACTGATGCCCACACTGGAGCCTTCGTTGGCTGGCTTGATGAATAGCGGCAACCCCAGCCGGTTCACTATCGCAGCCAAATCGCTGGCTGCATCGAGCATTTCATAAGCCGGAACAGGCAGTCCCGCAGCCTGCCACACTAGCTTGCTGCGCCACTTGTCCATGGCTAACGCTGAAGCCAATACTCCGCTACCGGTATAGGGTATGTTCATCAGTTCGAGTGCGCCTTGCATCGTGCCATCTTCGCCAAAACGTCCGTGCAGTGCAATGAAGGCGCGCTTAAATCCACTCTCCGGTAGCCTATATAAATCCTGTTCGGCAGGATCAAATGGCTGGGCATCAACCCCACTTTTTAGTAGAGCGGCCAGGACTGCTGTTCCGCTCTTGAGCGAGATTTCGCGCTCGGCGGAGCGCCCGCCATACAACACCGCAACTTTTCCATGTTGTGCAGGAGGCAGCGAGTGTGGGGAAAGGTATTGGTTATTCATGAGTGTTTGCGTACTCGCCAATAATTCGCACTTCCTGATGCAGGCAAATGCCGGTCTTGTGTCGCACACTTGCCTGCACTTCGTTAATCAGATTTTCAATGTCTGCCGCCGTGGCTCCGCCCACATTCACGATAAAGTTGGCGTGCTGTTCCGACACGCGCGCACCGCCAATTTGCAAGCCTTTCAACCCGCACTGCTCGATCAGACGCGCCGCATAATCATTTGGCGGATTGCGGAACACCGAGCCGGAATTCGGCAGGTTCAAGGGCTGGGAGGCAATGCGTTTGGACAGCAGCGCCTTAATCTCGCGGCGAGCGACTTCGCCGTCACCAGTTGGCAAGCGCAATCTTGCGCCGACGAAAAATTCTTCTTGGTGCAAAGGCAAGGAATCAGGGATGCGGGCGTCGTCGTGCTCAAGATTTGCATCCTTCTTTCGCAACACAACATGCCGATAGCTAATTTCATAATCATCCGGCGCACGTTCCAATAGTTTCCCGCTACGCATTAGCGTTTGCGCATTTGCCACGACATTCCAGGTTTCACTACCGTAGCAGCCAGCGTTCATTGCCAACATTCCGCCCAGTGTGCCGGGTATTCCGGCAAAGAATTCCGCACCCCTCAAATTATGCTTGGCAGCAAACCGGGCCAGCTTGGCACCGGTTACACCAGCTTGCACATAGATTGATCCATCCGCTTCGATACGCATTTCGGTGAGCGCCGCATGCAAAAGCAGCACCGTGCCACGTAGACCTCCATCACGTACCAACAGGTTGCTGCCCAATCCCACCGCGACTACCGGCTCATCTGCTGGCAAGGTACGCAGGAAAACAATTAAGTCGGCCAGATCAGCGGGTTGATAGACTCTCTCAGCATAGCCACCCGCACGCCAACTGGTGTGGTGGCACATGGCGACGTTACGGCGTAGCGTTCCGCGCAACGCTTCTGTAGTAAATTGGGCGGGCTCGATCATGTTCATTTAGGAGATGCGCCAATGCTTGTGGCTATATTTTTTAGCGTGTTCGCTACCCCACCGATCGAACCCGCTCCCATAGTTACGATCACATCACCGACTTGTGCCATATTCAGAATGGCCTGCGGCATATCTTGAATTTGTTCCACGAACAGCACCTTGCTTTGCCCGGCCACACGTAACGCGTGAGCCAGTGCGCGCCCGTCTGCTGCTACGATGGGCGCCTCGCCTGCGGCATATACTTCGGCTAGCAGTAGGACGTCCACCCCGCTTAATACCTTGATAAAATCTTCAAATAAATCGCGCGTACGCGTGTAGCGATGGGGCTGAAACGCCAGCACTAAACGCCGCCCAGGAAATGCCCCGCGCACAGCATTTACTGTCGCCAGTATTTCGATGGGATGATGGCCGTAATCATCGA
>CAZPUT010000034.1:13690-14749 GCA_964589845.1 uncultured Candidatus Nitrotoga sp.
GGCAGAATGTCGCGTATGTTGGCATCATCCGCGCACACTATGACCATGCCATAGAATGGCAAGTGTTCGACAAAATCCACGAATGCCTGCTTCAGCTTCGAGAAATCATGCCCGTATGTTTCCATGTGATCGGCATCTATGTTGGTAATCACAGCCAAGATGGGTTGCAGGTACAAAAATGAAGCATCCGATTCATCGGCTTCCACTACGATAAATTCGCCAGTTCCCAGTTTGGCGTTGGTGCCGCTACTATTAAGTTTCCCGCCAATAACAAAGGTCGGATCAAAACCACCTTTGGCTAACACGCTCGCGATCAGGCTGGTGGTGGTGGTCTTGCCATGTGTACCGGCCACGGCGATTCCCTGGCGTAAACGCATCAGTTCTGCCAGCATCATTGCGCGCGGTACCACTGGAATATTGCGCGCCCGCGCGGCTACTATCTCCGGGTTGTCTGAATTCACTGCGGAAGACACGACCACTGCATTGGCGTTCGTCGAATGACTACCGTCATGTCCCAAATACACCGTCGCGCCAAGTTGTTTCATACGCTGTGTGATTGCATTGTCAGCTATGTCAGAACCGCTCACCTGATAGCCTAAATTGAGCAATACTTCAGCTATTCCGCTCATGCCGGAGCCACCTATGCCAACGAAGTGGATGTGTTTAACTTTATGTTTCATCCAGCCAACTCCATACATACTTGTGCAACACACCGTGTTGCTTCTGGTTTGGCCAGTTTGCGCGCGCTTTGCGCCATGTTCAGAGCGCGTTCCCTGGTGATTCCCTGTAATAAGTTGGCCAAGGGCTGCGGTTTCAATTCGGTCTGCGGCAGCAGGGCGGCAGCGCCGCACTCGCTGAGAAAGCGCGCATTGCTGGTCTGATGATCATCCACCGCGAACGGAAATGGCACCAATATGCTGGCTACGCCAGCTGCTGCCAGTTCGGCGATAGTCAAGGCTCCAGCACGACAAATTACGACGTCCGCCCAGGCATAGTGCAGTGCCATATCATCTAGAAATGGTTGAGACTCGGCGTTTACTGCCGCCTGCTGATAAGCGG
>CAZPUT010000035.1:0-14681 GCA_964589845.1 uncultured Candidatus Nitrotoga sp.
GGCTGATTGAAGAAAAACGAAGGTGGTTGGCGGCGAGTGTCATCCTGTATTTCTTCGCAGTATTCTCCAAAGAGCACGCAATCATGCTGCCCATAGTGATGCTGGCCTTGACTCTACTTCTGCGCGAGTCTTCCGCCGAATTGGCGCGAAAGTTATGGCCGGTGTTTGCCGCATGTGCAGCCATTGCACTGCTCGCGATGTTGCAGCGCAAAGGAATATATGGAAATGCCTACGAGATTGATGCACTGGAAATGCTGGATAAAATCGACATTAAGGATGCTTATCCTCTGAGTATTCAGACCCAGTGTTTCATGTTTTTTAAATACTGGACATTGTGGTTGCTGCCCAACCCGGCGTGGATGTCGGTGGACATGCGCGTAGCGTTTGCACAGAGTCTGATTTCTCCGTATTGGCTGGCGCTTGCGGCATATGTTGGGTATGGCGTGTTCGCCAGTCGTTTACTGCTTAAGCGCGGCATGGAAGGGTTGGTAGGTTTTGCCATGCTATTCCCATGGTTGTTGTTTGCCACCGAATTTGCCAGCATCAGAATTCAGGAGCCTTTCGTGCTGTACCGTAGCTATTTGTGGATGCCGGGGACATTTGCCGCTTTGCCTGCTGCGCTGGCCTTGCTTAGTGCCAAACGCGCATTCCTAATGTTGCTGTTTATCAGCTTGTTATTTATTCCGCTTTCGATTGATCGTTTGAGCAGTTTTTCTCACCCCTTGTTGCTATGGGATGATGCCGAGGTATTGGTGCATGACAAACAGAATTTGCCCGGTGTGTCCCGTATCTACTATAACCGTGGCCGCGCTTTTTATGACGCGAAAAAATATGCTGATGCGGTATCGGATTTCAAGCGAGCAGTTGCGCTACGCCCCAAATTCAGGCATGGCTATTATGGTCTGGGTGTCAGTTATTTTGCGCAGGGTGATTACTTCAATGCACTGGCTGCGCTGGACAGAACCATTTTACTTGATCCCGATTACATTCGCGCCTATTACGCGCGCGGATTGATCTACCGTGACTTGAATCAGCTTGAATCAGCGCGGGGAAACTTACGTAAGAGTTGCAAGTTAGGCTGGCAATCGGGATGCGCTAAGCTCAAGGAAATGGGTGGCTAATGTTTCGCGTGCGCCGCCGCGATCTCCTTGTACTGCTTCAGCTCACTTTCAATGATCGACAACTCGTGAAAATCGGTGCCCGCTGCCTTGGCCAATTCCAGTTGTTCAATTGCACTGAGCAAGTTGCCGCGCAAAATGTAGGTGTAGGCCAGCGCGTGGTGCTCTTCTTGTCGTTTACCCAGCGCCGCGTAATTACGTGCCTGTAATTCTTGCAGACGCAGGTCATTGGGATGAGCGATTATTTGTTCGGTGAGTAGTTTGAGCGCGTCTTCAAGGCGATTGGCTTCCAGCAGCAACTCGATGTAGTCATAGGCTAGCGCTCGGTGCTGGGGGAAATTCTGTGTGGCGCTGCGGTAGAATGCAGTGATGCCTGTGTTGTTTTTGTCTGCACGCCTGATTTGTCCGGCCAGCGTCGCGATCATAGGATTTTGTGATGCCAGTGTCTGCAACGGGGCGAATTCCTGCGTGGCGCGTGCGACCTGTCCGGCGCGCAGCAGTGCCAGTGCCAAACCGTAACGCTGGGCCGTCTGATTGCCGTGTTTTTGCTCCCCAATTGCATTTTTGAAGAAGTTCACCGCTTCCTGTGAGTTCTTCTGCATGGCTCGTAATTTGGCACGTACTAGCTGGAAGTTGAGGCTGTCGGCAACCAAGTGATAGGAGGTCTGTTGCACGCGGTTAGCGATATCGGCGATGCGGTCGCTGGTGATCGGGTGGGTGCGCAGGTATGACGGCATATTGTTGTCCAGCAGACGTGTGGATTTTTGCAAGCGTTCGAAAAAGATGGGCATGGCGTGCGGATCGAAGCCTGCTTTTTGCAGAGTGGTGAGGCCGATGCGGTCCGCTTCCTGTTCATGAATGCGGGTAAAGTTCAGTTGCCGTTGGATGGAGCTGGCCTGCATCCCTACAATGGCCGCCTGTGAGGCTTGCGGGTTACTGCGTGCAGCCAGGATAGCCACTGCAAGAGCTGCGATGGCGGCTACGGAGTCGATTTTTTGGCCTGCTACCATACGTGCCAAATGATGCTGGGTAACGTGGGCGATTTCATGGCCCAGTACTGAGGCGAGTTCGGATTCGCTTTGTGCTATAAGCATCAGCCCGGTGTTTACGCCAATGAAACCGCCGGGCAGCGCGAAAGCGTTGATGCTGTTGTCGTCGAGGGCAAAAAATTCAAACTCCTGCCCTGGTTCGTTGCTGTTGGAAACCAGTTGATAGCCAAGCTGATTAAGATAATCGTTGACTTCAGCATCATCAAGGTAATCTTTATCGGAGCGGATTTCAAACATGCTCTGTTCGCCGATTTTTCGCTCCTGTTGCGGCGTCATAGCCTCCTGCGAGACGTCGCCTAAGTCGGGCAGACCTTCAGCGCGGCACAACAGCGACCATGAGTAGAGCACTATGTACAACAATTTCTTCATGACAATATGATACCTGCTTTGCCTAGAGGTTCCCAAGTTTGGAGTGCAGCGTTTTCAGATCGTAATTCGGACGGGATGCCCGTGTTTACTTATTAGCAAGGTATAATAAATATTGCATTGGCTTTATGTGATTCGTAGTGGATAACCCTTTGATAAGTGCAAGATGAACAACAAGAAATAGTTAGCTAAAAATTAATTCATCCTTCGACAAGCTCAGGACGAACGGATTTTTAAAAGTCCGTTCGTCCTGAGCTTGTCGAAGGATGAATGGATTGCTGAAAAGGATAAATAAAATGTTTTGGGTGTACATTCTCCGCTGTGCCGACGGTAGCTATTACACCGGTCATACCGACAATCTTGAAAGGCCCATCGGCCAGTACCAAGCCGGAGAATGCGAGGGTTATACCGCAACGCGCCGTCCGGTGGAGCTTGCTTGGTCGCAGGAGTGTGTCACGCGGGAAGAAGCCTTATCGGCCGAGATGCAAATCAAGGGCTGGAGCCGCAAGAAGAAAGAAGCCATGATGCGCGGCGACTGGACGGAAGTTTCTCGCTTGGCGAAAAGTAAATCCGCTCATCCTTCGACAGGCTCAGGACGAACGGATTGACTTCTTCTGCAGTAGGTTGAAAGCTGATTACCCACTCTATTTCACATAGAGCCCTTTTATTACACATTTGCTGCATAATTATTGCGAGAGTCCGCTTAAACACTGGAAAAAAGTAATTAACTGTAAAGATTATGAATATTAACAAGACAGAATCACAGGTTCAAATGGACGGAAGGTTCGCACTTGCTGTGAATTGCGCCACAGAGCTGAGTTTTGCTGAGAAAATCAGGCTACAGAGTGGCCTTACGGATTGGGCGCGAACAAGCGCGCGCCCTGCGGTATGAGCATAATGGAATTCGATATCGAATTGGATGCTCGTCAGCTAAGTTGTCCCTTGCCCATTCTGCGTACCAAAAAAATGCTGTCGCAGATGCAAGGTGGGCAGGTACTGAAAGTGGTTGCTACAGACAAAAAATCACCGGATGACTTCACCGATTTTTGCAAACAAACCGGGAATGATTTGTTGTCTACTGCACAGCAGGGTGACGAGTTCGTTTTTTATCTGCGTCGGCGACAGGTTTAACCAAGCTTGTCGAGTTGCGCCTGCAACTGGACAAGCATCATTGAAAAATCGTTCATACGCCTACGTTCTTGATCCACCACTTGCGGCGGGGCGCGCAAGACGAAACTGGCATTGCCCAGCTTGCCTTGGGCCTTGGTGATTTCGCCCGCAAGGCGGGCTATCTCCTTGTCCAGGCGCTCACACTCTGCGTCCACGTCAATTTCAATTTCCAGCATCAACTTGAAGTTACCGACGATGGCGACTGGCGCATCGGTATCAGGCAGTGCATCCAGCAGGCTAACTCCGCTTAATTTGCCCAGCGCTTGCAGGTACGGGGCGAAGCCTTGCAGGATAGCTGCATCGCCACTTGCAATCAGTGGCACTCTCTCCGCTGGAGACAGATTCATCTCACTTCTCAGCTTGCGGCAGGCAGTGACCATTTCCTGTAGCAGGCTGATTCGTTGCAAGGAAATTGGGTCAATCAGCTTGGGGTTGGCTTTCGGATAGGGCTGCAGCATGATGCTGTCGCCTTGTTTGCCGGCCAGCGGCGCAACTTTCTGCCACAACTCTTCGGTTATGAAGGGGATGATGGGGTGCGCCAGACGCAGTATGGTTTCCAGTACACGGACCAAGGTGCGCCGCGTGGCGCGTTGCCGTGCGGCATTGATAGCCTCTGCTTCCGCTGGGACCGGGTTGCCGGAGTGAGGGCTGAGTTGCACCTTGGCCAATTCCAGATACCAATCACAGTAGGTGTCCCACACCAACTCATGCAGTGTGCGCGCTGCCATGTCGAAACGATAGTGGTCGAAGTGGTCTGCCATTTCAGTTTCCGCCTGTTGCAAACGACTAATCAACCATTTGTCAGCCGCACTGAATTTAACCGGCAATGATTCGTCCAGCCCAATATCCTGGCCTTCGCAATTCATTAATACGAAGCGCGTGGCATTCCATAACTTGTTACAGAAATTGCGGTAACCTTCACAGCGTTGCAGGTCGAATTTGATGTCGCGCCCATGCGAGGCAAGGCTGGCGAAGGTGAAGCGCATCGCATCAGTGCCGAAGGCCGGGATGCCGTCCGGGAAATGTTTGCGTGTCTGTTTTTCGATACTTTCTGCCTGCTTGGGATTCATCAGATTCTTAGTGCGCTTGGCTACCAAATCTTCCAGCGAGATGCCGTCAATGAGATCCAGCGGGTCTAGTACATTCCCCTTGGATTTGCTCATTTTTTGTCCTTCCGCGTCGCGGATCAGGCCATGTACATAAACTTCGCGGAATGGCACCTTGTCGGTGAAGTGCAGTGTCATCATCACCATGCGCGCCACCCAGAAGAAGATGATATCGAAGCCTGTAACCAGTACCGAAGTCGGCAGGAAAGTTTTGAGTTCTTTTGTGTCGTGTGGCCAGCCCAATGTTGAGAACGGCCACAATGCTGAGGAGAACCAGGTGTCGAGCACGTCCTCGTCCTGGCGCAGTTTCGTGTGGCCTGCCTGCTTGCGTGCGTCTTCTTCGTTGCGAGCAACAAATATATTACCCTGTTCGTCATGCCACGCCGGGATGCGATGTCCCCACCACAGTTGGCGCGAGATACACCAGTCCTGAATGTTGGTTAGCCACTGGTTGTATGTGTTGGTCCAGCTTTCCGGTACGAATTTAATTTCACCATCCGCCACCGCTTGCAGCCCGCGTTGCGCCAAACCTTCCATTTTCACGAACCACTGGTCAGTGAGCATCGGTTCAATTACCGCATGGCTGCGGTCTCCGCGCGGCACCATCAGCTTGTGCGGCTTGGTGTCTACAAGCAGGTTTTGTGTGGACAGGTCGGACAGGATTTGTTTGCGCGCGTCGAAACGATCCAGTCCCTGATAGACGTCAGGTGCATGTTCGTTTATTTTAGCGTCCAGCGTGAATATGTTGATCGGTGTAAGGCTGTGACGCTGCCCCACAATATAGTCGTTGAAATCGTGCGCGGGTGTGATTTTTACACAGCCAGTGCCGAAAGCTGGATCGACATACTCATCGGCGATGATGGGAATAGTGCGATTGCACAGTGGCAGTTGTAGACGCTTGCCGATCAGGTGCTTGTAGCGTGTATCTTCAGGATGCACCGCGACCGCAACGTCGCCGAGCAGCGTTTCAGGGCGTGTGGTGGCGACGATTAAAGCGCCGACACCGGCTTCCAGCGGATAAGCGATATGCCACATGAAGCCGTCTTCTTCCTGCGCGACTACTTCCAGATCGGATACTGCGGTGCCCAGCACCGGATCCCAGTTCACCAATCGCTTACCGCGATAGATTAAACCTTGCTCGTAGAGCTTGACGAATACTTCGGTAACGGCCTCGGACAGACCTTCGTCCATGGTGAAGCGCTCCCGCGACCAATCACACGAGGCACCTAGGCGGCGCATCTGGTGCGTGATGGTAGAGCCGGACTCTTCCTTCCATTCCCACACGCGCTCAATGAATTTCTCGCGGCCAAGGTCGTGGCGTTTAATTTTCTGTGCGTCAAGCTGCCGCTCCACCACAATTTGCGTGGCAATCCCGGCATGGTCAGTACCAGGCTGCCATAGGGTGTTGTCTCCACGCATGCGGTGATAGCGGGTGAGCGCGTCCATAAGCGTATCCTGGAAGGCGTGTCCCATGTGCAGGGTGCCGGTCACATTGGGTGGCGGCAGCATGATGGCGTAAGCGGGCTTGTCGCTCTCTAATTTAGCCTGGAAATAACCAGCGCTTTCCCATATGGGATACCAGCGCGCTTCGATTGCTTGCGGTTCAAAGCTTTTTGTGAGTTCCATGTTGATAGTGTTTGAATTAATACTGTCGGGTGCAGTGAGAAAGGGCGTGATTATAGCGGATGGAGATGGTACGGGCGGGGTGGAAATATGTGCCCGAATTAATTCGGGCAGATTTGATTTGGCCTGGTGCCAAGCTTCCTGCCATAGCGCGTCGAACTGTGGTGCAAGTTTCGCGCGTAGCAAAGCTTCCAGTTGCGGCGCGATCTGCGTCGCGAGATTTTGGTACTGTGCATCGGATAAGGTAGCGAATTCTTTTTTTCCCGCTATGAGCACCGAAGGTTCTTCAGTCACGGCTTCAGCCACAATTTCGGCCACGACTTCAGTCAGTGTGGGAATTTCCGGAAAATCAGTATCGACTACATCTGTCAGTACAGGAAGGTTACTGAATTCATTTAACTGATCGGACGGATGGCTCATGGGTGTCTATAAAAATTTACAATAAATTTCTTGAGGGCTGATGTGTGGCAGATGCTCTCAAGTCTGGATTTTTAAAGATGTCCTCATGTTCAATATTCGGGTTGTTTACTCAGGTCAAAGTGGCGCATTTCATAACCGCGGTCTCGATAAAAGCTGAAGCGTTCACGGCCCAAGCGTGCATCTTCTGCATCTTGGCTGACGATTTCAAGTACGCGTTCGAAACGACTGAAGAACGGCAAACACACGGTGTGCAGGCTGATCAACACTTCATTGTGTGGAAAATTTTCGCCACGATGATCAACCACTACCGGCATCTCAGCGGCGGCTGCTTCATCGTTGCGACAGTGCGGCATAAAGGCAGTAACGGGATACTGCCACAACAACTTGTCTAGCGCCTCAGTGGTGGCTTCGTCCGAGGTGTGTAGCAGCACTCGCAGTCCGTTTTGCATAGCTTTGTGGCTAAGGTGGCAAGCAGTGCGTAGTTTGTCGTCCACGCCGGTGTAAAAATCTACCTTGGTCATTTAATGAATTTACGAACCCAATTAATTATCCACCTGGACGCAATTGATTAAATACTGTGCCAGCAGTGGCACAGGACGTCCGGTGGCACCTTTTTCTTTGCCCGATTTCCATGCGGTACCGGCAATATCCAGATGCGCCCAGCGATAGTCCTTGGTGAATCGCGACAGGAAGCAGGCGGCGGTGATGCTGCCGCCTGCGCGTCCGCCAATATTCTGGATGTCGGCGAAGTTGCTATCCAGCTGCGGCTGATACTCCTCCCACAACGGCATGTGCCAAGCGCGGTCATATGTTTGTTCGCCTGCTGTTAACAGTTCCTGTGCCAAGGCATCCTGATTGCTATACAGTCCGCTGGCAACATGGCCTAATGCGATGACGCAGGCACCGGTAAGGGTGGCTATGTCAATTACAGTGGCTGGCTCAAATTTGGCCGCATAAGTTAGTGCATCGCACAGAATGAGACGGCCTTCCGCATCGGTATTTAGAATTTCAATGGTCTGCCCGGACATGCTTGTGACGATGTCGCCCGGTTTGGTGGCGGATCCGCTGGGCATGTTCTCACAGGTGGGAATAATGCCGACTACGTTTAGCTTGAGTCCAATTTCAGCAATGGCTTGCAACGTACCTAGCACGCTGGCTGCACCGCACATGTCATATTTCATTTCATCCATCTCGGCACCCGGCTTGAGCGAAATGCCGCCAGTGTCAAAAGTAACGCCTTTGCCGACCAGCACGATGGGTTTTTGTTTCTTATCGGCACCGCGATATTCCAGGGTAATCAGCTTGGCGGGTTCATCGGTGCCTCGGGTCACAGACAACAGCGAACCCATGCCAAGCTTCTGCATGTCCTTTTCTTCCAGCACGGTAACCTTGATCGATTTGTGCGCCTTGGCTAAGGCCACTGCTTGTTGTGCCAGATAGCTGGGGGTGCATATATTAGCCGGTAGATTACCCAAGTCCTTTGCCAGCTTCATGCCTTGCCCGATTGCTGCGGCCTGTGTGAGAGCTGCAATCTGTTTGGCGGTTGATTTTCCGGACATCAAGCCAAACTGGACTTTGCATAAAGTTTTTTTATTTTTTTCCGCCTTGCTTTTGAGTTGGTCAGAACGATAAGTCGTGTCGAATGCGGCAATCACTGCCTGGCTGATGCACCAAGCACTATCGCGGCCTGCCAATGGCAATTCAGCCAGATAGAGCACAGCGTCCTTGGCACCGGTGGCAAATAGTGCGCGCATTACGGCACGGATACTGTCGAGATATTGGCGTGCGGCGAATTCATCACGTTTGCCCAGCCCAACTAGGAGTACCCGTTCGCTCGGAATGTTAGGCACGTTATGTAGCAGTAGCGTAGTAGCGGTCTTGCCACTCATGTCGCCGCGCGCGATGATGCCGCTGAGCGTGTTGTTGGCGGCTTTGTCCAGTATTTGCGCTGCGTCCGATAGTTTGCCACCCTCAAACACACCTGCCACCACGCAACCACTACGCTGTTTTTCCGGGCTGCCCAGTTTTATGCTAAATTCCACTTGTATCTCCTCAATGATTCTTGTTTTACACAAAATGTCGGATTATCCGCAAATTTCAAAGAAAAAGCCAAAGTCGTCGCGCTTTAAGTTATTGCGTGGCACTATTTTTCATCGTGAGCTAGTACGCGAGTCCGCTAGCATGGGGCTATTAGTATTTGCCATCTTACTCGGAATTGTTGTATTCACTCAGTTAGTTCGCTTGTTAGGTCAATCCGTTAGTGGCTCTTTAGCGGTGGACGGCGTGCTGGCATTGTTGGGCTTTAGTGCTTTGAATTACATGCCAGCTCTGCTTTCTCTAAGCTTGTTTCTGTCGGTGTTGTTGACGCTGACGCGCAGTTACCGTGACAACGAAATGGTGGTGTGGTTCAGTTCAGGCATTGGGCTGACACGCTGGATACGTCCGGTGATGTGGTATGCGCTGCCGGTGGTGGGCCTGATTGCACTGTTAAGCTTGGTGTTGTCGCCTTGGGCTATGTCTCAAGTAGAAGAATTAAAGCGCAGGCTTGATAGCCGCGATGACGTAACCGCTGCATCGCCCGGAACATTCCGCGAATCCAAGCAGGCTGACCGTGTGTTCTTTATTGAAAACGTGGATGTGGGTAAAAATCGAGTAGGCAACATTTTTGTGCAATCATTTCAGCACGGCAAGATTGGCACTATGGTGGCAAAGCAGGGCTTGCAGGAAACTGCACCTAACGGTGATCGTTTCCTAGTATTGCTGAATGGTACGCGCTATGAGGGAGCACCTGGGCAGCTTGATTTCAAGATTGTCGAATTTGAGCGCTATGCGGTGCGCATTAAGGCCGTGGAGGCCAAACAGCGACCTGTCCCCGTCGATTCATTACCTACGCTACAGTTACTGCAAAACCTTAACAGCTGGAATATGTCCGAACTGGAGCGACGGCTCGGTTTTCCGCTCGGTGCGCTAAGCTTGGCGCTGTTGGCAATCCCGTTGAGTTTCGTTAATCCCCGCGCCGGACGTTCGCTCAACCTCATTATGGCGCTGGTGATTTACATGCTCTATAACAACCTAATTAGCGTTACCAATACATTGGTTGGGCAGGGGAAAATTGGTCCAGTCATTGGTTTTTGGGGTGTTCATGTGGTGATGTGGACGTTGATGGCATTACTGTTCTATCGTCGTATGTCGGTGTTTTCCTGGCGGAGGTTGGCGCGATGAAGCTGCTGACCCGTTGTCTGGCGCGTGAGATATACGCCAGCATCGCACTGGTATTAGTTGCCTTGCTGATGCTGTTTTCTTTTTTTGACCTGATACATGAACTGAATGCACTGGGTAGCGGCAATTATCATCTGGGCTATGCGTTGCTGTTTGTGCTGTTGACAGTGCCTGGCCGAATTTATGAATTGTTTCCAGTGGCAGCTCTAATCGGCGCAATTTTTGCGCTGACGCAGATGGCTGCTAATTCAGAATTGACCGTCTACCGTTCTTCTGGCGTTTCACTGCGGCAAATGGTAATAGCGTTGTTAAAGATAGGTTTGCCACTCGTTCTGTTGACTTATCTGTGTGGCGAAATGATTGCACCGCTAAGTGAACGCATGGCGCAGGAGCTAAGGCTTAAAGCACAGAATGCTGAAGTGTCGCTGAGAGAATTCCGTTCTGGCGTGTGGGCTAAAGATGAACGCAGTTTTGTAAACGTAAAGAACGTACTTCCAGATACCACCCTATTGAATATTAGTATTTATGAATTTGATGAGAGTTGGCATCTGCGTGCTATAACTGCAGCAAAACGCGCTGCTTATGTGGAAAAAAATCGCTGGCAACTGGAAGGTGTGACGCAAACTCTCTTCAACAAACAGGGCACGACAGTAAACCAGCAGGCCAGCATGGAATGGCGCTCGGCGCTTAACGTGGGCATTCTGAGGGCTATACTGGTAGGGCCGGGACAGATGTCGATGTTGAATCTTTATCAATATATCCAGCACCTGCGCGACAACCATCAGAAGACCGTGTCTTATGAAATTGCTATGTGGAACAAGCTGGTGTATCCATTCGCGATACTGGTGATGATGTTACTGGCCTTGCCATTTGCTTCGCATCAGCGGCGCGAGGGCGGGATTAGCGCCAAAATATTCTTGGGTATTATTTTGGGGCTAACTTTTCACTTTGTGGGTAAGCTATTTACCAATTTGGGCGCACTCAATGAGTGGCAGCCCATGCTGAGTGCTGTGGCAATGCCTCTACTTTTCCTGCTAATGGCGACGGGGATGTTGTGGTTGACTGAAAGACGTTAGAGCAGTTTTCAGTGTTCCTGAATAGTTCAACGGACTATTTACATCGTTACGGTATCAGCTGTATCAATACCATCTCGCAGGCAATCGCACAAGCCAGAAAGGCGTCACACCGGGGCGTGCAGCCTGTTAAATAATCAATTAAGAGGAAGAGAGAATCAAAATAAATAAAATTATTTCAAATAAGTCATCAAATGGCAGGACTATTTTTGGCAAACCTGAGAACCGCCTTATAGCATCCGTAGTAACATGAACCAGTTAAAAAAACTGGTGCTGAGTAGATGACCCCCAAGCAATTTATCGAGAAATGGAAAGACAACCCGCTCAAAGAGCGCGCCAGTTATCAACTTCATTTCATAGACCTGTGCGCCCTCGTGGGAGTGCCAACACCATCGCCAACCACTGCCGAAACTTATTGCTTCGAGCGCGGCGCAACCCGCACAGGAGCGGGGCAAGGTTGGGCGGATGTTTGGAAGCAAAATCACTTCGGGTTTGAATATAAAGCCACGCGCAGCAACTTGGGCGCAGCCCTGAAACAGTTGATGACCTACGCGCTGGCCTTGGATAACCCGCCTTTGCTCGTGGTGTGCGATACCAACATCATCGAAATTCACACCCACTTTACCAACGCACCAAGCGAAGTTCACACCATTGCGCTGGAAGATATCGGAGAAACCGCCAACCTCGAAAAACTGCGCTGGCTATTCACTGACCCTGATAAGTTCCACCCCAAGCGCACCATTACCCAAATTACCGAAGAAGCAGCGGGCAAATTCGCCGCCCTTGCACAATCGTTAAACGCGAGAGGCCACGCCCCGCAAACTGTCGCGCATTTTCTTAATCAATGCCTGTTCTGCCTTTTTGCCGAAGATGCCGAACTATTACCCGGTAAACTATTCGAACGTCTGCTTGATAAAAGCCAGACCGACCCCGCCAAACTTTCCACACGCCTGGAAGAATTATTTAACGCAATGCGCAAGGGCGGAGATTTTGCGTTAGAGGATATTTACTGGTTTAACGGCGGCTTGTTTGAAAAAATTGAAATCCTGCCACTCGACACCTCAGAAATAAAAATCCTTCATGAGGCCGCTAAACTTGACTGGAGCGATATTGAGCCATCGATATTCGGAACACTGTTTGAACGCGGCCTAGACCCCTCAAAACGCTCGCAACTTGGCGCGCACTATACCGATGCGCAATCAATAATGCGCATCATCAAGCCCGTTATCGTGGAACCGCTGGCAAAGGAATGGGAAACTGCCCGTATCGAGATTGCTGAGAAAATCGCAAAACGCAAAAAGAGCGGCGACAAAGCCGAGCGCGATGCACAAGCCGTGTTCCTCACCTTCCTCGAAAAGCTCAAAGCCTTTAAAATACTAGACCCTGCCTGCGGTAGCGGAAACTTTCTATATCTTGCCCTGCGTGCGCTGAAAGATTTGGAACACCGGGCAAATCTTGATGCCGAAGCCTTGGGGTTACATCGGCAAATCAGCATCGAGTGCTCGCCTGCCAACGTGCTGGGCATTGAAATAAATACCTATGCCGCCGAACTTGCACGTGTGACGGTGTGGATCGGTGAAATCCAGTGGATGCTTAAAAATGGCTATCCTATTCGTAAAAACCCCATTCTCCAACCGCTCGACCACATTGAAAATAGGGACGCCATTCTTAACGCTGACGGTAGCGAAGCGCAGTGGCCTGCCGTGAATGTCATCATCGGCAACCCGCCATTTTTGGGCGACAAGAAGATGCGCAGCGAGTTGGGAGATGAATACACTGAAGCATTGCGCAAGTGCTACGCAGAACGCGTGCCGGGCGGTGCCGACTTGGTTACATATTGGTTTGAGAAATCGCGTGCGCAAATTGAAGCGGGCAATTGTCAGCTTGCCGGATTGGTTGCCACACAATCCGTGCGCAAAGGCTTAAACCAAAAAGTGCTGGCGCGAATCTGTGATACCACTCGCATCTTCAATGCTTGGAGCGATGAAGAATGGATCAACGAGGGTGCTGCGGTGCGCGTGTCGCTGGTGTGCTTTGGTTCCCTCTCACTTTGGGAGAGGGCAGAGGGTGAGGGCGCTGTGCTGGATGGCAAGGCCGTTGAGAACATCCACGCCGACCTGACCGCTGCAGAGGGGCTGAATTTAACTTCCGCCAAGCCTCTAGATGAGAATACGAAGGTGGCATTCATTGGCACACAAAAGAATGGCCCGTTCGATATTCCCGGAGATATGGCGCGTCAATGGCTCAAACAGCCTAACCCAAACAGACAGTCGAACAGCGATGTGGTGCGTCCGTGGCTGAATGGGATGGATATTACTCGCCGCACTTCGGACACTTGGATTGTTGACTTCGGCGTGGAGATGACCGAGCAGGAGGTAGCACGGTATGAGTTGCCGTACCTGTATGGAATTCAACACATAAAACCGTTGCGAACTGGGAAGCGTGAAGAACGGGCAAATGAAAAATGGTGGTTGCATCAGCGACCACGCCCAGACTTGCGCGCTGCACTTGCACCGTTAAAACGCTACATCGCCACGCCGCGCGTGGCTAAACATCGGGTGTTCGTTTGGCTAGATGTGAGCGTGTTGCCGGACAGCCGCCTTTGCGCTATCGCACGTGAGGATGACGTGGTTTTTGGAGCCCTTTGCTCGCACATTCATGAAATCTGGGCATTAGCTAATGCATCTATGCACGGAGTGGGTAACGACCCAACCTATAACGCTAAATCGTGTTTCGAGACATTCCCTTTTCCCGAGGGACTGACACCCAACCTCGATCCAGCCGATTACACCAACCCCTCGTCAGCCGAGATTGCTATAGCCGCTCAAGAATTGAACAAACTGCGCGAGACCTGGCTTAACCCACTGGAGTGGACGGATTGGGTGCGCACACCAGAAGAAGAAAAAGCGGGCTATCCATTGCGCCCTATTGCAAAACCCGTACACGAAGCTGATCTGAAAAAACGCACCCTCACCAACCTATATAATGCTCGCCCCGCATGGCTGAATAATGCGCATAAAGCACTGGATGCAGCTGTTGCGAAGGCTTACAACTGGAATGATTACACGCCGGAGATGCCAGACGAAGAAATCTTGCGCCGATTGCTGGCGTTGAATCTGGCGCGTTCCGCATAGGTTGTCACATGTCACAGCAGCTTACAAACCACGCAGCGATATATCGACAGCGAAGCTAGAAAGAAGGTTGTCGATCTCGTCTGAATATAGTCCAGCACTGCAACTTGCTATCGCAACAGCTCGCGGCATTGCGGTCATTCGCGAAGTAGCGCTATCGAAACGTTGCAGTCATTCACCTCTTGAATAAATTGGCCGCCCGAAGAGATTCAAGTGCCTGTCCTTCTATCTCGAGGGTGATGAAAAGATATGTTTTTTACTGAAAAACGATACATTAGGCTAAACAACTATAGAATGTTTTACTTCGAAATTGAATTCACAGCGTGAAATTTTTAAACATGACAAATGTGAACCCTCACAAAGCTACCGGGTTACGTCGGTTGGTAAATGCCTTGAGCTATTCCCT
>CAZPUT010000036.1:0-14311 GCA_964589845.1 uncultured Candidatus Nitrotoga sp.
CCGCTAGACAGCTGCGGGGCATAGACACCATCGACGAACACCAGGCGGGTAGTCGCTTCTTCAATATAAAAGCGCTCTATGTCTGCGACCTGGAGGCTGATGGTTGTGCGCACCGGATGGAATGACATCTTGGTGAGCTGCGAAATATCGGTAAAACGCCATTCCTCGTCGCGCAGGGTGGGTACCGTCAGAACACCGACGCGGTCGACCGCCTCCGCGCGTAGTGCATTAAGCCATGCCAACGGACTTGCAGGCAAGTGTGGCTGTCCTGCCAGCAGGTTTTCCAGGTAACCCGCATTAATAGTGCCGGGTGCACTCATGCCGTCGCCCTCGCTGCAGCCTTGTGTTCGGCTCCGACCCAGTCGTAGCCACGTGATTCAAGTTCAAGTGCAAGTTCCTTGCCACCCGTCTTGATGATGCGGCCTGCTTCCATCACATGTACGTAATCAGGCACGATATAGTTCAGCAAACGCTGATAGTGCGTTACCAGCACGATCGCATTATCTTTGTTGGCAAGCTGGTTGACGCCGTTGGCGACGATCCTGAGCGCGTCAATGTCGAGGCCGGAATCGGTCTCATCCAGAATCGCCAGTCTTGGGTCCAGCATCGCCATTTGCAATATTTCGTTGCGCTTTTTTTCGCCACCGGAGAAGCCTTCGTTAACACTACGCTCAAGAAAATCAGGACTCATTTCGAGCAACTTCATCTTCTCGCGCACATAGTCATCAAACTCGAGCGGGTCGAGCTCTTCTTTGCCACGATGCGTCTGAACAGTATTATAAGTAAGGCGCAGGAACTGGCTATTGCCGACGCCAGGTATCTCAATCGGATACTGAAAAGCGAGAAATACGCCGGCACGTGCGCGCTCTTCGGGAGCAAGTTCGAGCAAGTTCTGACCTTCGAACATTACGGTACCGCCCGTGACTTCATAAGCTGAATGGCCCGCGAGTATCTTGGAGAACGTGCTCTTGCCCGAGCCGTTTGGCCCCATGATGGCGTGTATTTCGCCACTTCTTATGGTCAAGTCCAATCCTTTTAAAATTTCGGTACCACTCACGTTTGCGCATAGCCCGCGCACTTCGAGCAATATTTTGCTGTCTTGGTAAATCATCCAACGCTCCCTTCAAGTTTGAAACTGAGCAATGCGGTTGCTTCGACCGCAAACTCCATTGGTAATTGCTGAAATACGTCTTTACAGAATCCATTGATAATCATTGATACGGCGGCTTCTGCGTTGATGCCGCGCTGCGCGAAATAGAACAGCTGATCCTCACCGATCTTCGAGGTCGATGCTTCGTGCTCGACTTGGGAGCAGTTGTTAGCCACTTGAATATAGGGAAAGGTGTGGGCACCGGACTGATGACCAACCAACATCGAATCACATTGCGAATAATTGCGTGCGCCCGTGGCGCTCGGCGCAATCTTGACCAAGCCACGGTAACTGTTGTTGGAGTGGCCAGCCGAGATGCCTTTGCTGACTATGGTGCTGCGCGTATTTTTTCCGATGTGTATCATTTTGGTGCCTGTATCGGCTTGCTGATAATGGTTGGTGACCGCAACGGAATAGAATTCACCGACCGAATTATCGCCAAGCAGCACGCATGAAGGATACTTCCAGGTGATGGCCGAGCCGGTTTCAACTTGGGTCCACGAAATGCGCGAGTTAACGCCTTTAGCCAAGCCGCGCTTGGTTACAAAGTTGTAAATGCCACCGATGCCGTTCTCGTCACCCGCATACCAATTTTGCACTGTTGAATATTTGATGTCGGCGTTATCGAGTGCTACGAGCTCCACTACCGCCGCATGCAGTTGGTTGCTGCTAAACGCAGGCGCGGTACAGCCTTCAAGGTAAGAAACCGAAGATCCTTCCTCAGCAATGATCATCGTACGCTCGAATTGGCCTGATTCCTCCGTGTTGATGCGGAAATAGGTCGATAAATCCATCGGGCATTTGACGCCTTTGGGGATGTAGCAGAACGAGCCGTCGGTAAATACCGCCGAGTTGAGCGCGGCATAAAAATTATCACTGGGCGGTATCACGGTACCGAGATATTTCTTCACCAGCTCGGGATGTTCAAGCACAGCCTCTGACATTGAACAGAAAATGATGCCAACCTCGGCAAGTTTATGCTTGTAAGTAGTCGTCACTGATACGCTGTCAAAAATGACATCAACCGCAACGCCCGCAAGCGCCATGCGCTCATGCAGAGGCACGCCAAGCTTCTCGAACGTGCGTAACAATTCAGGATCGACCTCATCCATGCTTTTCAATTTCGGCTTTTGCTTGGGCGCAGCGTAATAGCTGATCGCCTGGAAATCGATTTTCGGATAATGAACATTTGGCCACACAGGCTCTTCCATCTTGAGCCAAGCCTCGTAGGATTTGAGCCTGAATTCAAGCAGCCACTCTGGCTCTTTTTTCTTGGCCGAAATCATCCGGATGGTATCCTCATTCAATCCCTTCGGCGCGACATCAGACTCGATGCTAGTGACAAAACCATGTTTATATGGCTGGTTGACGAGGTTTTGCAGCGTTGCACTCATTGTGTTACCTCCGAGAAATCATCAATATCGAAGAAAAAAGCTTGTCCATGGATTACTTGCCCATGGCTTACATGAGGCAATTAAACAGTACGCCTTTGCTATGCATTTTTAGCCATGGACTTTGCCGCCTCACCTGACAGGTTGAAGCTCTCACCACAGCCGCACATGCTGCCGACATTGGGGTTGTCAAACTTAAACATTTGCTTAAGCCCTTCGGTCACGAAATCTAAACGTGAGCCGTTAATAAATAACAAGGTCGAATCATTAAACACAACCTTGACGTTATGCGCTTCGAACATATGATCTTCTGCAAGCACTTCATCGGCATAATCATAGGTGTATGCATAGCCGGAGCAGCCCACTTTTTTAACGCCGATGCGAAGAGCAAGGCCTTTCCCACGCTTTGCGAGTTGAGTCTGAATCTGTTTTGCTGCATTTTCAGTTAATGTAATCGCCATTATTTAAATTCCTAATAGTAGCCAAAGTGAACATTGAGAAAGGCCCAGGGAAATATCAAAGCCAATCTCCATTATAGTTTTCGGTGTTCAATCGTCATTTAAATCGCCCATGAAACTAAATGATCAAAGAATGCACCTGATAAAATTTAGGGCCTGGATCACACCGGAACAAGCGCCTGCTTGACAACATTTTTGTTGACGCTTACCGTCTTGACTTCAGACTTGAGCTTGGCCGCATCGTCAACCAATTGCTGCAAGCTTACCCCCGCCATATAGCCATATAAAGCTTCGTTCAACCCCATCCATAAATTATGGGTAATGCATTGTTTGTCGTCATGGCAATTAGCCTTCCCACCACACCGGGTAGCATCCACTGACTCATCCACCGCCACGACGATGTCGGCGACTGAAATTTGTGCGCTAGGGCGAGCCAGATAATAACCACCGCCTGGCCCGCGCACTGCAACCACGATATTGCGCTTGCGCAACTTACCGAACAACTGCTCAAGGTAAGACTGTGAAATTTTTTGGCGCTCACTAATGCTGGACAGCGTTATAGGCCCGCATCCGCCATGCAACGCCAGATCAGCCATCGCCATTACGGCAAAACGCCCTTTAGTGGTAAGTCGCATGATTTCTCCTTGAGTTTACATCGCACAAGATCAACATTTTTATCTGTTATACATACCGACGTGAACTAGTTATGTTTATAAATAACTGCATGATCATCACGCGAAATTTATGAAATTCCTTAATAGGGATAATATTATACCCAACTAATTTAGTCAACTAATAACTTTAGTCAACAATCCTATTCAGGTAATTGGGATCAAACTTGTCGGCAGTGGCGCGTTCTTCTTCGATGTTCACGCCCATTTTTTCTAGTTGTTCTAGAATAAGATCAATACGTTTATCTACCACCATGCCATGTCCTAACAAGCCGTGGATAGCTTGCGCCAGCGGATCATTCTGGTCATTGCTGATGCCATACGCATTGAAACCTGGCCTTTTTGAAGCTTCATCAAGGATGCGTGCTGGTATCCCGGCAGCCGTCGCTCCCGCCGGTACATTCTTCACCACTACGGCATTGGAGCCTATCTTGGCGCCATCGCCGATGATAATAGGGCCCAAGATTTTGGCACCAGCCCCAACCACGACACCATTACCTAACGTGGGATGGCGCTTTCCCTCTTTCCATGAAGTCCCGCCCAGCGTTACGCCGTGATACAAAGTACAATCATCACCGATCTCAGCAGTTTCACCGATAACCACACCCATACCGTGATCAATGAAAAACCGTCGCCCGATGGTTGCCCCCGGATGGATCTCGATGCCGGTAAAAAAACGACCCAGGTGCGACAGAAAGCGCGCCAGCCATTTCAGCTTTGCATACCATAGCCAATGTGCTATGCGATGCATCAAGCGCGCGTGAAATCCCGGGTAGCAGGTTATTACCTCAAATACACTACGCGCTGCTGGATCGCGTGCAAATACGCTGTCTATATCTTCTTTGATAGATTGGAACATCAGGGCACCTCAATTTACTCACTCAATTTCTTTTGTTTTGATCGTCGAGTTTTGTTGCGTATGGTACTCAGTCGTGACAGTCAAAATACCACGCAGAATGTTAACTTCCTCAGGTTCCAGCCGTGCACGTGCATACAAACGGCGCAACTTTTGCATCAACTTGGTCGATTGCTTATCCCGTAAAAAACCAATTTCGGTAAGCGTGTCTTCCAGGTGCCGGAAATATCTTTCTACCTGTTCCGCCGTTGCCGGATGAATTTCGGGCGGAGCATATTCCCCCTGACCTGAAGCCAGGCGCAGCTCATAGCATACCAACTGTACCGCAGCCGCCAGATTAAGCGACGTATACGACGGGCTGGCAGGAATGCGCACCATGAAGTGACAGCGCGCCAACTCATCATTGGTTAAACCGGACATTTCGGTACCAAACAGAAGCGCCACAGGTTGCTGCATTGCCTGCTGCACCATTAGCGGCATCGCCGCGCGCGGGGTAAGCACTTCTTGCGAAATGTAACGTACACGTGCCGACATTCCCGCCACCAGTACCACGCCTTGCAACGCCTCGTCCAGCGAGTCACACACGACCGCATTTTGCAGCACATCTGCCGCGCTGGCCGCCATCGCATCCGCTTGTTGATCCGGGAAACGCTGCGGATTAATCAAATACAGATTCTGCAGCCCCATGGTCTTCATCGCGCGCGCAGCCGCGCCAATGTTGCCTGGATGAGTGGTATGACTAAGCACCACACGTACATTATTTAAAATCTCTGGTTTATCCAAAGTACAATTCACACTAAAATACGCCTTCGGAACAATCCGACTGCTCATTAAAAAGGTTCGTTATGCATCCCATGCTCACCATTGCGGTGAAAGCCGCACGTCGCGCCGGCAACTTGATCCATCGTGCTGCCGATAATCTCGACCACCTCACCGTCACCAAAAAATCTCACTCCGATTATGTCAGCGAGGTAGATCGCGCAGCCGAGCAGGCCATTATCACCACCTTGCTGGATGCCTACCCAAAACACGCAATTCTAGCAGAAGAAAGTGGTGCCCATGGCGACTCGGAATATGTTTGGATCATCGACCCGCTCGATGGCACCACCAACTTCTTGCATGGTTTTCAGCAATACGCCGTGTCCATTGCATTGCAGCACAATGGCGTATTGACCCAGGCAGTAATATATGACCCGACCAAGAATGATCTGTTCACCGCCACGCGCGGCAGCGGCGCTTATATAAATGACCGTCGTCTGCGTGTTAGCAAGCGCTTAGAACTGGCCGACTGCCTGATTGGCACCGGATTTCCTTACACCAAATTTGAGCATCTGGATGCCTATATGAACATTTTGCGCGACATGATGCAAAAGACCTCCGGCCTGCGCCGACCCGGTTCTGCCGCACTTGATCTCGCCTACACTGCAGCGGGGCGCTATGATGGTTTCTTTGAAATTGGCCTTAAACCTTGGGACATCGCTGCGGGATGTTTGCTAATTACAGAAGCGGGCGGCTTGGTGGGTGACATGCAAGGTAACGACACCTTCCTCAAAAGCGGCAACCTTTGTGCAGGTAACCCCAAGGTATTCGCGCAAATGCTGCAAGTCATTGCTCCTCATCTGACGGAGGGGTTGAAATCCAGTAACTCATAAAATGGTTCGGGTGCTAGGCGCAATAATTCGGCCACAAAAATTTACGTAAACGTAAAGCGCTATGGGGTAGCAGGAATGTCAGAGTAAACGATCTTCCTGCGTGAGATTTTTTTGACTTGCGGTAATCTGAGAGCTAAACCAATTTCTTCAACTGATACAGTTTTTCCAGCGCCTGCTTTGGGCTAAGTTCATCAGGCGTGATGTCACGTAACGAGGTCAACGCCGGGTGTTCTGGCAGTTCGGGCAAGTCCGGCATGGCGCTGAACAAATCACCCTGCGGATTTTGTGCCGCGCTATTCTGTTCCAGTGTTTGCAGTTGCTTTCGCGCGATTTTAATTACGCTCCTCGGCACCCCCGCAAGAGCAGCCACCTGTAGCCCATAGCTCTGGCTCGCCGCACCTTCGCTCACGCTGTGCAAAAATACAATGCTGTGCTTGTGTTCAATGGCGGCAAGATGGACGTTAGCAAGCTGAGAATACTCCTCGGCAAGTCGGGTCAATTCAAAATAATGGGTGGCGAACAGCGTGTGGCTAAGATTCTCTTCCAGCAAATGACGTGCGATGGCATAAGCCAGCGCCAAGCCATCGAAGGTGGAAGTGCCGCGTCCGATTTCATCTACTAGAACTAAACTATTCTCGGTCGCGTTGTGCAGGATGTTGGCCGCTTCCGTCATCTCTACCATGAAGGTGGAACGGCCGCTGGCGAGGTCATCCGAAGCACCGATGCGCGTAAAAATCTGGTCAATCTCGCCCAGCACGACTTCATCTGCCGGAACGAAGCTGCCGCAATGCGCGAGCAATGTAATCAGCGCGACTTGGCGCATATACGTGGATTTTCCGCCCATGTTGGGGCCGGTAATAAGCAGCATCTTGCGCGCGCTGTGCAGTTTGGTATCGTTGGCGATGAATTGCTCCACCTGTGCTTCCACTATCGGGTGACGACCGCCACGGATATGCAATACGGATTCTGCGCTGAATGTTGGCGCGCTGAAATTCAATGCTGAGGCGCGTTCAGCGAAGGTAGCAAGCACATCCAGTTCGGCGATTGCGGCGGCAATGCGTTGCAACGGCAAAATGCAAGGCGCAAGCTGATCCAGCAATTGTTCGTAGAGCAGTTTTTCGCGTGCCAGCGCACGGTCATTGGCAGACAGCGCCTTGTCCTCGAAGGCTTTGAGTTCCGGTGTGATATAGCGCTCGGCATTTTTCAAGGTCTGGCGACGGCGGTAATCGTCCGGCACTTTGATGGACTGCGCGAGCGACACCTCGATATAAAAACCATGCACACGGTTGTATTCGACTTTCAGGGTGGCAATGCCGCTGCGCGCGCGTTCGCGTGCTTCCAGCTGCAGCAGAAATTCGCCACAATTAGTCTGGATGCCACGCAGCTCATCGAGATCCGCATCATAGCCATCTGCGATAACGCCGCCTTCACGCAGCATACTGGATGGTTCCGCTCGCAGCGTACGTTGCAACAGCGAGATTAATTCGACATCCGGCTGCAAGGCAGCGGCCAGATCGCCTATCAGCTTAGAGGCGTCGGTGCTTGTTAATACTGCATGCAATTGCGGCAGTTGCGTGAGCGTGTCACGCAAGCCGGATAAGTCGCGCGGACGTGCGCTACGCAGAGCGATGCGCGCAGTGATGCGCTCTACGTCTACACAGGGCTTGAGCTGTTCGTGCACAGTTTGATAAAGCGCCTGCCTGCTGCTGAAGCTCCGCTGCCCCTCTTTCGCTTGCGGAAAAGCAGATGCCTGTAATTTGTCGACTGCATCCAGCCGCGCACGCAGCGTGCTGCGCTCGCGCAGCGGATGATGAAGCCAGTGGTTAAGCAAACGGCTGCCCATATTGCTGGCGCAGGTATCCAGCAAAGAAAGCAGGGTGGGGGCAGGCTCGCCGCGCAAGGTCTGGGTGATTTCCAGATTGCGCCGCGTGGCGGCATCCATACGCACGAAATCCTCGGCGGCATAAACCTGAATGGCGTGCACATGGCTGATACCTTGCCCCTGCGTCAGCTTTGCATAACCCAGCAACGCGCCCGCCGCTTCCAAGCCTAGCGTGAAATTGTCACACCCGAAACCACTCAGGTCATGCGTGGCGAACTGTTGGCACAGCGTGCGCCGAGCGGTTTCCAGATCAAAATTCCAAACAGGCAGTGTCTTGATGGCTGCTTTGCACAGTGTCGGTTGAATGGCATTTTCGGCCAGCAGGATTTCTGAAATTTGCAAGCGTTCCAGTTCAGCTGGCAAATTGTGGGCATCGGTTTCACTGACGAAAAATTTGCCTGAAGCCAGATTCATCCAAGCCAACCCCACCTTGCCAGAGCGCTCATGCAGCGCCAACAACAGGCTGTCCCTCTTCTCATCCAACAGGGCGGAATCAGTGAGTGTGCCGGGGGTAACAATACGCATCACCTTGCGCTCCACTGGCCCCTTGCTGGTGGCGGGATCGCCGATCTGTTCGCATATGGCGATCGATTCCCCCAGCTTTACCAGCCGCGCCAAATATTGTTCGGCGGCATGGTAAGGCACGCCCGCCATTTTGATCGGCTGGCCATTGGATGCACCGCGCTGAGTGAGCGTAATGTCGAGCAGCTTGGCAGCGCGAACTGCATCCTCATGGAATAACTCGTAAAAATCTCCCATGCGGTAGAAAAGCAGCATGTCGGGATGCGCGGCCTTAATGCGCAGGTATTGCTGCATCATGGGGGTGTGCTTCGAGCCATCTACGTTGCCAGGCAGCGATTTATCAGTTTGTTCTTGTTCTATTTTCATTCAATTATTTATCAGACCCCATTTTTCCGTTGGGCAGAATGATCGTTATCGCCATGCAACACCCAACATCGGCATCAACCGATGGTCAGCTTGACCGGCTTGCCGATGCGGCTGAGCATTTCTACCAGCGTGTCAATGGTGAATTTGGCTGTTTTCTTGTTCACCACGTCGGACACGCGCGGGCGCGAGACCATCAGAATCTCTGCGGCCTCGGCTTGCTTCAAGTGATGTTCCGCAATCCAGGTAGACAGTTCTTCCATCAATTGCTGTTTCAGCAGCCGCGTGTCATTGATCTGTTTGCGGGACGTAGCCTGCAGGCGCTTGGCCTCGTCCGGCGCAAAACCCAGTTCCAGGAAGAGGTTCGCGCCCGGCTTTGTCACATGGCGGATTTCGGTGTCGATCGTCATTTCTTTGCCTTTCTCGAGTTGGCCACGGCGCGATAACGCGCCTCGGCAATAGCTTTGTCCTGCTTGCTGGTCACCTGGGTCTTCTTCTGAAAGCAATGCAGGACATAGATGGCTTCCTCGAATTTGGCGATATACATCACATGGTAGACGCTGCTCGCGTCCTTGACGCGAATCTCTTTCGTGCCAGCACCCACGTCGTCGAACGGCTTCCAGTCGGTCGGCTCAAGCCCAGCTTGCACCTTGCCCAATTGGAAGCCCGCTTCCGTCGTGGATCTTGCGGAAATGCCAGCAGATCGTCGTAGGCAGACTCTAACCAACGGATCTCTTTTTCATCGTCCATAGAATTCATATGTATAAAATATTATACACGTCTACGGTGCAAGTCAAGATGCTTCATGAAGGAGAATCATCGGGTCGTCATCTCACTCCAGCTCAGATGTTTAAAGTGGCTCGGTGCTAAGTTAAGGTAATGCATACCTAATGACGCGTAACGTTTTCAACCAAGTGCTTTTGATGCAAGCTTCACCAATTTAGCCAATGCTACAGCTCGTGTTTCCCACGTAATTCCGATGTATTCATCGCCATACTTCACGTTCCGCTTTCCTTATATTTTTAAGAGCAGCCACGATGATATGGCGAGGGGCAGCGATATTCATGCGCATGAATCCGCTTCCGCCCTCGCCAAACAAAATGCCGGGGCTCATGCCCACGCCGGCTTCATGCACGAAGAAATGCTTGAGTTGTGCGTCGCTCATCCCCAGTGCACGGCAATCAAGCCATAGCAGGTAGGTGCCCTCGGGTTTGATAAGCCGGATTTCCGGGAGATGGGTGGCCAGATAATTCTCGACGTAATCTCGCGTACCCCGCAGATAGGCCAGCAACTCCTCCAGCCATGTCTCACTTTCCCGGTAGGCGGCTTCGAAAGCAACGATACTAAAGGGATTGGATGCGCTGACGTGCATCCTGTCAAATACCTGGGTGATAGCCGCGCGATGCCTTGGATCCGGCACGATGAGTGAGGAAAGATTCAGCCCAGGGATATTGAATGCTTTGCTGGGAGCGACGGCAGTTAGGACGTGTGCCGGGTTCTCTGCCAGCGTCGCGAGCGTGGTGTGTTTATTTTCGGGGTAGATCAAATCAGCGTGGATTTCGTCTGAAAATATGAGCAGATCGTATTTTTTTGCGATTCGCAGAAGGTGCTGCAATTCCGGCTTGCGCCATACCCTTCCAACCGGGTTGTGCGGTGAGCATAGCAACAGCATACGCGCCTTGGCTGCACACTGCTCCAGGTGGTCAAAATCGATGACATAGTGACCGTTCTCCATGCGCAGCGGATTTTGCAGCAGCGTTCTACCGGTGTTTGTGACAGCCGAAAAAAATGGAAAATATACTGGCGGCTGTACGATTACCGATTCACCTGGCTCGGTAAAAGCCATGACAGCGGCGTGCAGCGAGGGCACTACGCCGGGGCACATCATGATCCACTCGCGCTGCACCTCCCAGCCGTGGCGTCGCCTAAGCCAATCTATCAGCGATTCGTACAAGCTGTCCGGGTATTGGGTATAGCCATACACGGGATGGGCGGCGCGCTCGGCGAGGGCACGGGTGACGGCTGGCGGGGCGGCAAAATCCATATCGGCAATCCACAACGGGATGACTTCGTTTGTGCCAAACATGTTTTTCCGCCCGTCATATTTTACGCTGGCGGTATCGGCACGGTTGATGTCGCGGTCAAAGCTGCTGCTCAAGTAATTTCTCCTAGGCCGTTGCTTCTGACAGCGTATGAAAGTGAATTCTATTGTATCGAACGGTACAATATTCCACACTACTTATTCTATGGGAAAGGTAGCAATGGATATCACTAACGATACACGCCGTATGGCGCTGGCCATGGCAGGATTGATCCTGCTGTGTGTCACGTCGCTCCTTACTGGCTGCGCCACGGTGGAAACCCGTCCGGCGGCAGCTACAGACGAAGCTTTGGTTACCTGCAGGATGCTGTTCCAGGAAGTCGATGCAGCCATCGAAAGTGCGGGGGTGCGTGACTACGGTTCGTCGCCGGTTCGAGATTTTCCCTACTTGCGGTCAACTCGCCTGCTTGCTTCGTTCGGCGGCGAGTTGACCGCACAGAAACACTGGACAGCATGGGCCACGCACATGGCAGACTTGGATGCTGAGTCGCGTGCGCTGGAGCTACGTAATCTGCCTACGTCAATGGAGGAGCGACGCAATGACACCTTAGGTGAAGAACTCAACCGATGCCGCGAACGCCTGCTTGCCGCCGATCTAGCGCAACCGGAGCGCCGCGCTATGCTGCGCGATGCGGCTCACGTTCCGGATGATTATGTCACCTGGTGGCAAGTGCTCGGCCTTTATCCGCTCACCGCGCCGTTCGTTTCCACCAGAATATCGGCTTGGCATATCGAGACACACAACAGCTTCGCCACACCCTTGGCAGCACTGCCAGTGGCGGGTGAACTGGTGCGCTGGGCATCATCGCCCGGTGCGCTGCTCACTGCTCCACAGGTAGGCGACATTCTGCATCGCTCCCTGGATCCACTCGGCATCCCCATGCCGACGGTCACCGACCGCGACCGTCTCTTCGACACCTTTGCCCCGGTATGGGAGGTGGATGTAGTGGATAACAATGATCGTATCGGGATGCCGCGTTGGGATAACGGGCCGGTGGTGGACGTGACGCGCCCAACACTGTATCGCAAGGTCTCGCACACCCGTTTCGGCGATCAAGTGCTGTTGCAACTCAATTATATAGTCTGGTTTCCAGCACGCTCCGGCAACGACATTTATGCCGGGCAGCTCGACGGCATCAACTGGCGAGTGACTTTAGGCCCGAACGGCGAGCCATGGCTGTATGACGTTATTCATAACTGCGGTTGCTACCACGAATTCTTCCCGAGCCATCATCTGCGGCTGCGCGACGACCTTCCCACTTCCAATTTTGAACCCCCACTGCTGCCACAACTTGCACCTGAGCAACAACCGCTGGTGCTGCGCATCGCTCCCCGCACTCATTTTATTCAGCGAATTTACCACGACAAATCATCACCCGAATTACTGTCTACGGCACAACCAATGGCTTGGGAAGAATACGATGCATTACGCTCCCTACCCACTGCCGACGGTTACCATAGCCTGTTCGGCATACATGGATTAATCGCCGGCACGGAACGCCCTGAGCGTTTTCTTTTGTGGCCAATGGGCATTCGCTCGCCGGGCGCGATGCGCCAGTGGGGGCGTCACGCCACCGCTTTTGTTGGTCGCCGTCACTTTGACGATGCTTTTCTCATCGAATCATTATTCATGAGGGTGCCATGAAAAAATTGCTACGCGGGTTCGTAGTCTGTTTGCCACTGCTAATCGCTTTGGATGCTGCGAACGATAATGTGAGTACACGGTCAAATCTTTCAAACTTCCAAAAGGAATTGCCATGAAACGACGAACCCTACTACAAAGTCTTGCCATGCTGACCGCGCTACCGTTGATTTCGGCTTGTTCGCGCGATAGGGCTGCTGCAAATACCATCAATGCAATCACGGTTACGCCTCTGAATAAACCGCATGAGGCGTGGCGTGCGTTGGTTTCAGCTGATGCTTACAAGGTGCTGTTTGAAGAGGATACCGAACGGCAAAATAGTAGCGAGCTTAATCATGAGTATCGTGATGGCCTCTATATTTGCGCTGCTTGTTACTTGCCTTTGTTCGAAAGTGCGCACAAATTTGACAGCGGCACGGGCTGGCCCAGCTTTACCCAGCCCATTGCGGATCATGTGGGGACAAAACGCGATTTCAAACTGATTCTGCCCCGCACCGAATACCACTGTGCGCGCTGCGGCGGCCACCAAGGCCATTTGTTTAACGATGGCCCACTGCCACGTAAAGAGCGCTGGTGCAATAACGGTGTAGCGTTGCGGTTTAACCCGAAGGACCAACCCTTGCCAGCGCTCAGGAGCTGATTATGACAATGTTGAACTCATCATTTTTTAATAAAAAAGCTCGCGGTGCGCTTAGCATTGCCTTGCTGATACTTGCCGTATTTGCTGTCTGCGGGCAATCAAGGGCACAGAATTCATCCGTAGTCTCCAAAGAGCGGGCTGCACCAGTGATAGGCGTTGCCACCTTTGCTGGCGGCTGCTTCTGGTGCACCGAATCAGATTTCGACAAAATACCGGGCGTGATATCCACTACATCGGGTTACATCGGCGGCACAGTGATCAATCCGACATACGAACAAGTATCTGCCGGTAAGACGGGTCATGTTGAAGCGGTGCAAGTGCGTTTTGACCCTGCCAAGACCAATTTCGCCAAACTGCTTGCCGCATACTGGCCGACGATAGATCCGCTAACGTCTAATCGCCAATTTTGCGATAGTGGCACGCAGTACCGTAGCGTAATTTTTTATCACAACGGGGATCAACAGCAGCAAGCCGAAGCATCCAAGGCCGCGCTGGCATCTTCTGGTCGTTTTACCCAGCCGATTGTGACCGAGTTGTTGCCCGCCACAGTATTCTATACGGCGGAGGAGTATCACCAGGATTTTCACACCAAGAACCCGATTCGCTATAAATACTATCGCTTCAGCTGTGGTCGCGATGCTCGCCTGAAGGAAGTATGGGGCAAAATGAACTGATGATTTTTTCACTACGGTGAGTATTTTTCCTCTGCGACAAAAGTGGCCTGGTAGATCGTTCCGCTAAAAAAATTACAAATAACCCGTTCGGGCTGAGCTTGTCGAAGTCCGGTATTGGCGCGGGACTAGCGGTTCGACAAGCTCACCGCGAACGGTAGTGGTTTTGCTGGAACGCACCAATAGTTGCGGGTATTATTGTTTGGTATTGAGAAATTGAATTCGATCATCTAATCGTAGATAACCTCTGTTTTAAATTTCGCGGATTCAAATTCGAAGTGCAACCGCTAGTGGTTGCTTGGTGTAGAGAAC
>CAZPUT010000037.1:0-14120 GCA_964589845.1 uncultured Candidatus Nitrotoga sp.
AAGCGTGACGTGATGCGAAAGACATAATAAAACTCGACATTCCCATGCAGTCAGCTAACAATTTGGCAGATATCGGGAGTTAATAAATTTTATTGAACTGCAAACAAATGAGCAAACTGGATTCCTACTTTCGTGGGGATAGAAGATCCTAAACTTACCAAGTTATCCATGGCACTTACTGACAGTCTTATCGAATACCCATGCGACTTTCCAATCAAGGTGTTAGGGCTATCGCATCAAGGCTTCGCGCAAGCAGTGGCAGAAGTAGTAATGCGTTACGATCGCGACTTTAACGCCGCCACCATGGAAATGCGCCCCAGTAGCGGCGCACGCTATATCGGCCTAACCTGCACCGTGCACGCCACTTCACGCGAACAACTCAATGCACTGTATCAAGAATTGTGTGACCACCCACAAGTAGTGATGGTACTTTAGTGAAATGGTACCGCTGATAAAACATCTAGGTCTGGTCGAATACCAGCAAACCTGGCAAGCAATGAAACAGTTCACCGTTGCACGTAATGCCGACACGCGAGACGAAATCTGGCTACTCCATCATTTTCCAGTTTATACCCAAGGCTTGGCAGGAAAACCGGAACATC
Organism: uncultured Candidatus Nitrotoga sp.; assembly: GCA_964589845.1. Lineage (GTDB taxonomy): Bacteria > Pseudomonadota > Gammaproteobacteria > Burkholderiales > Gallionellaceae > Nitrotoga. The sequence goes on from CAZPUT010000037.1 coordinate 603, forward strand.
TTCTGCATGCCAGCGACATTCCGGTGGTCAAGATCGACCGCGGCGGCCAGATTACCTACCACGGCCCCGGCCAGATCGTCGCCTACCTTATGCTGGATTTACGCCACTGGAAACTTAACGTGCGCGGGCTGGTAAGGCTAATGGAACAGGCTGTGATAGATTTGCTTGCTCCATTCGGCGTAATAGCACAGGGGCGGGAGGAAGCACCGGGCGTGTATGTAGATAACGCAAAAATTGCCGCACTCGGATTAAAAATCCGCAATGGATGCTGCTATCACGGATTGGCGCTCAACGTAGACATGGATCTTGCCCCGTTCGCTTACATTAACCCATGTGGCTTTGCCGGATTGAGTGTTATCCAGGCAAAAGACTTGGGTATCTGCGCTCCGCGGTCCGAACTGGAACTGCAACTTGCACAAAATTTGATCGAATTATTGCAGCAACATAAATCAGAGAAAACCACCCAATAATGCATATTTGCAGAAACAGGCCCCTGCGAATTATCAAGATTTCACACAAGGCACGCTCCTACAACAAAATGAACAATGGCTTATGTAAGAGCACGCCTTGCATGCAAACTAGCTAAAAGGAAAAATCATTATGACTACAATAGAAAAGCAAACTGGCGCAGCTAAAACAACGCGGAATCCAATCAAAATTGTTCAGCTAGAGCAACGACTACGCAAACCAGAATGGATACGCGTTAAATCCGGTAGCGGGCAGGGTTATCACGATGTCAAACGCCTGCTACGTGAACACAAATTGCACACTGTGTGCGAAGAAGCCTCTTGCCCCAACATTGGCGAATGCTTCAGCAAGGGAACGGCCACCTTCATGATTCTAGGCGATCTCTGCACACGACGCTGCCCCTTCTGCGACGTAGGGCACGGCAAACCGCTTGCGCCAGACACTAACGAACCGGCACATCTGGCGCAATCCATTGCGATACTCAAGCTTAAGTATGTGGTCATCACCAGCGTGGATCGCGACGATCTGCGGGATGGGGGCGCGCAACATTTCGTCGATTGTCTGACTGCCATTCGCGCTACTTCACCACATACCAAGCTGGAAACACTGGTACCGGATTTTCGTGGCCGCCTGGATACCGCGTTGGACATTCTGGCGAATAGCCTACCTGACGTACTTAACCACAATATGGAAACCGTGCCGCGCCTCTACAAACTGGCGCGTCCCGGCGCTGACTACACTCATTCGCTCAAATTATTAAAAGATTTCAAAATGCGCTTTCCACAGGTGATAACAAAATCCGGCTTGATGCTGGGACTGGGCGAGACTGACGAGGAGGTACTACAGGTAATGAGAGACATGCGCGCGCACGATGTACAAATGCTCACGCTGGGACAATATTTGCAACCCTCCGACAGTCATCTGCCGGTGTTACGTTATGTCCACCCGGACACCTTCAAAATGTTCGAGCAGTCCGCGCTGGGAATGGGATTCTCACATGCAGCCTGCGGACCGATGGTGCGTAGTAGCTACCATGCCGATGAGCAGGCACATCAGGCTGGCGCTATATAATTTTCAATATTCAAGAAAAACCATTGGGCGGATTCAAGCTGGAAGTGAAAGCACGTAGTGACGGAGGTGGAGTGAAATACGGGGGCGAATCGCTGATGCCGACTAAAAGTAAAAATGTCGGTGCCGAAAATAATCAAAAATATTATGTAATGCATGAACGACAAGGCCAGCATTGCTGCTGGCCTTGTCGTTCGATTTTCACGTAAACATCATGGTGCCATGTTACCAAGTATTATCTGGCATTATAATAATTTCTTCCAGAACTAGTAGGGTATGCATTAAAGCAAGATCCTGATGGATTATTAGTTCCTATCATGCACCAATTCTTATTGGATTCAACTTTTGGCTTTGCCACATTAAGGCCGACAAATAATGGATTGGGTTGGCCATGCATTGCCCTTACCCCATGCTCATGATCACCTACGCTTGGCATGTCTGCAGCCATGTTATAGGGAAGACGAACGCCCTTGCCATCAACCTTAATATTTTGTGCCTGACCACTTATATCTGCTTTCGTGAAATAAGTACCTGACGCATCATGAGCATGCCCATCAGCAGTACTGGCAGCTTCATGCCCATTTCCATGGGTAGAAGCTTGCGCTAATGAAATGCCAAATGCAAAACAGGAAACGATAGCTAGATTCATAACAGTTTTTTTCATTATAAGCTCCTTAATATCAAATCTTACGAGGATAGTTGAGTGGGGGTGAAATGTGCCTCACTCCTACAAGCTTTTATTGCTATTACGTTAAGTGTGCAAATAATCATTATGGAAGTAAATCAATATACAAGTTCACTATATGTATAGTACCAAAACAGTTTTTATTGAATTTAATTTATTTCAATATCCACATAACTAATTGATACTAAAAATAAGATTCACCGGCTACAGAAAAAAACATACGTATAAAGTATTCTCCTGATAAATCCCTATTCCATTTTTATTAAATGCATAATACATAACATCTTGTTTCAATTACAATACCACGTCCATTTGATCGAGTTACATAGACCACATGGATAACTACATACAACTTATCACGCCTCAAACGATTAACTTCATGGAGATTCCGGCAAGTGTCTTAAATTTTCAATAAGACACCCAATCGTCAACTTTTAGTTCCACTCAGTTTCACGTACCTCACCTTTACTTATACATATTAGTGAGAGTTGCATAATAGGACGATGGCTATAAAAAGTAAATAAGCAAATCGTTTAAGCCACACGAATATTACTAATACATGAAAATGAATGAGCACATTCTTATTCAATAGACCGAAAAGCACGTGATACCTCGGCAGTAATGAACAACTAATAATCTTGTTTCAAGAGTATCAACGCAGACGGGAAATAGAATTTACTACCATGCATAGCAGAAATGCTTATTTAGAATTATCGACGGGTATTGTTGCTCTCAATATTGCTCTTTATTAACTGCTGGGCAGACGGCCCGCTTTCAGCTTCCACTTCGACTGTACCTCCATCAGTACGTACAGACTCTTCTGCCATTTTGTTCATCACGATAATGTTGATGCGACGGTTAATCGGATTAAATGGATCTTTCGCGTCGAACAGCACAGCAGAAGACAATCCCACTACCCGTACCATTTTTTCCTCCGCCATCCCGCCCGCAATCAACTCGCGTCGCGAGGCATTGGCACGATCTGCCGACAGATCCCAATTGCTGTAACCTTTTTCTCCAAAAGAGTATTGTCGAGCATCTGTATGCCCCGATAAGCTCACCTTGTTTGGCACTTGATTCAGCATCCTGCCAATTTCACGCAGAATTACTATGGTATAGGATTCGAGTTTTGCACTCCCACTCTGAAACATGGGACGATTTTCTTCATCCACGATTTGGATGCGCAGGCCTTCAGTGGTAATGTCAAGAAGGATCTGTTTCTTGAATTGTTGCAGTTTGGCGTCGGCGTCGATCGCCTTTTCCAGGCTGACTTTCAACATCTTAAGCTTGTCCAGCTCTTTGCGCCTTTCAATACGCAAAGCCTCTTCAGTTGCCACCTTCAGATTGACTGTCTTCTTTTCAGTCGGAAGCTCCCCTTGCTTCACTTGGCCTTCACTACGCGTCAAGTCCTTACCCCCCCCCTTAATCAGGCTGGAGCTATCGCCGCTACCAGATCCGCCTAACAGTGCAACCTTGAGCGGCGTATTAAAATACATAGAGATACCTTTCAAATCACCTTTAGTAGTCGAACCCAACAGCCACATCAACAGAAAAAATGCCATCATTGCAGTAACAAAATCGGCGTAAGCAATTTTCCATGCGCCGCCGTGATGCCCGCCCGCAACCTTCTTGATACGCTTAACTACTATCAGTCTTTTATCGTCGCTCGCCATGATGCAGCTCTCTCAAGGTGAATTTTCTATTCATCGCTTTTGTTTGACGTGTTCTTCCAACTCGATGAAACTGGGACGTTCAGTAGAATTGAGTACCTTACGGCCAAACTCTACCGACATCGCTGGAGCGTAGCCATTCAGATTGGCCAGCAATGTAACCTTGACTGTCTGGAACATTTTGCTCGACTCCTCTGCTTTTTGCTCCAGTAGAGTCGCCAACGGGCCGACAAAACCATAAGCCAGCAGGATACCCAGAAAAGTACCAACCAATGCAGCACCGATCAGCACGCCCAATTCGGCGGGCGGTATTCCAACAGACCCCATGGTATGTACAACCCCCATGACCGCCGCAACTATACCGAAAGCTGGCAAGGCGTCACCAAACTTGGCGAGTACATGCGACGGTACCATTGCCTCATGGTGATGGGTTTCTATTTCTACATCCATCAGGTTCTCGATTTCCATCGCATTCAGGTTGCCACTCAACATGATTCGCAGATAATCTGCCATAAATTCAATTATATGATGATCCGCCATTACTTTTGGATACTTGGCAAAGAGAGGGCTCTCACTTGTATTCTCAATATCGTTTTCAATGGCCATTAATCCTTCCTTGCGAATTTTGCCAAGCAACTCATAGAGTAGAGCCATTAGTTCCATATAGTGATCTTTAGTATATTTAGCGCCCTTAAATACACTAGGCAATGCTTTCAAAGTGGCCTTGATTGTTTTGCCGCTATTTCCCACTAAAAAGGCACCCACACCGGCACCTGCTATCATTAGCAGCTCAATGGGTTGAAGCAATGCTGCCAAATGCCCGCCTGACAATGCAAATCCACCGAATACTGAAATTAAAATTATTACGTATCCGACAACTACCAGCATGGCCCAACTCCCTTGAGTTGCACACAAAGCGATTGTTCTTGGCAATGCAGCATCAGCTTCTGGAAAAAACCTGGAAAAAAATCTGATAAATCGACATTATTTCGTGCATTCATACTGCCGAATAGCGCAAACATCATCATTATTATTCCACGTAGCATTTTGTGATGGTAACGGCACTCGATAATAAAACTTTAATTCGCCATACTTAATGCCAACAAACTTGATGCTACGGCGTTCTTTTTTGTTTTCCCGGCACGAGAGGGTGGACGACATATGCCACACACATAGTCGGCATACAGTCCATTGGCATGGGCTATGAAATGTCCACCACATTCAGTGCAGCCTGTCAGTTGCAGCATCCGTGCATCGAAGAACCGTACTAGAAACCATGCACGTGTAACACTCAATATGGGCTCATCGCCGCTATCATTGATTTGCTCAAGGTACAAACGATAACTTTTAATTAGTGCCTCAACACCCGTTAAGCGGGTATGTGTCAGCATAAACTGATGAATGTCCATAAACAGCGAAGAATGGATGTTAGGCGACCAGCTCATGAACCAATCGGTTGAATAGGGCAGCATACCCTTGGACGGCGAAACACCCTTTATTTCCTTGTACAGCTTAAGCAAACGTTCACGACTTAAAGCGGTTTCTTCCTGCAGCAATTGTAAACGTGCTCCTAGCTTGATTAAATCCACGGCAATCTGGATTTGGTAAGCTTCAGTGACAACACTCTTGTTTCGCATGGTATACCCCCCCACCAATAGTTGATTTACGTCAAGCAGCTAGAGCCTCCAAAGCTTGCCCAGTCATCAGGATGGTGGTATGTGCCTGCGACATCATCCTATTTTTGTTGTAATCGGTAATCATATTGAGTAAAAGCTTTTCATCAAAACGAAAGCGGCACAACAACATATTGGATGCCGCCATTTTGAGTAATTGTGCTGAGCTTAAGCCGGCGATGAGTTCAGCCATTTCTTGGTTAATGCCAAGACGAAAAATAGCTGCCTCCTTGTCTTCCTGAATCATCTGCCGCGCAAGCAACATATAAGAAAGATTGGCTTCTTTAATTTCTTGATGAAGTTGATCTGTATTCATGATTCGTCCCCTTGCAAGTTAACAACACTGTCTTTTTCGACGGTTGCATATTGCTACACGGACGAACAGAAAGAAATCAGAAGACTTCTGATCTCTTTGTAAGAAACTTTCCTACACAGATAGACAAGCCACTGCTTACTCGTATCAGGTTGTAAGTGGAGGATTACATGCTTACCTGAATCTGCAAGGGGGCAAATTCAAGCTCACATTTTTGTTATCGACAGACAATAGCAAAACTTTAATTATATTTAAAAATATATTTTGCTTGGTATGCAAAATAGCACAAGCCATTGAAATATATGTATTTTAATTTCCAACTTGAATCTGCAAGGGGGCAAATTCAAGCTTATATTTATATTATCGGCAGACAATGGCAAGACTTTAATTTTTTTTTAAATATAATTCACTTGGCGTGCCTAATAGCACAAGCTATTGAAATATATGTATTATTAAGTATCCGGTTAAACAAGAGGGCGAATTAATGAAAGCCATGACTGACAAGGAATTCTAGAGATGCGAATGGTGTTGCCGACTTGAACGGCAATCAGAACAGAACAACGACTGCAACAAACTGAATCTATTCGCGGTTTAACCGGACGGCAATGAGTTCCTGTATTATTGCAATCTAGTCTCAACCTTATGAAATAACAAATAGAATATGGTTGCCAATAAACTTCGTGTCTTATTAGTGGAAACCTCGCTAGAGGATGCCCAGCGCACGCTCGCAAAACTGGAACAGAGCGGTTATAAAGTTGAGCATCAACGCGTAGATAATGCATCCGCCATGCAAGCTGCCTTAATTGCAAATGAGTGGGATGTGGTGCTGTGTAGCTACGACCCATCCGGATTTTGTGGACTTGCCGCGCTCGAGCTAATGCAATCGAAAGAAGTGGACCTTCCTTTTCTATTCCTGTCGCATGACCTGCATGAAGAAACCATCATCCATACCATGCAATCCGGTGCAGATGATTATATTTTTAAGGGGAGCTTAAATAGGCTCGCTCCCTCAATAGCGCATAATTTGCGCGCGGCGCGTGTTCGTTGCGAACACCGCCAGGCACAAACAGCCTTACAAGAGAATCAAGCGCGTCTACAAGCCTTCATCACCAACCTGCCGGGTATGGCCTATCAAGTATTACTCAAACATGATGGCGACATTTCCTTTCCGTATATCAGTGACGGCAGCAAAGCTCTTCTCGATTTGAACCCGCAGGATTTGGAAAAACACCCTCACTTATTTATGAACATGCTGCACCTGGATGACCGCATCTCATATGAGCAATCCATGCGCACTTCAGCTAATAATCTTTCCTTCTGGAACTGGGAAGGACGTATCGTGATATTGCCAGATGGCGAGATTAAGTGGATCAATCTACGCTGCAGCCCTCGAAAAACATTGCATGACGAAATTCTGTGGGAAGGTATCATGTCCAACATCAGCCAAAGCAAGCAGGCGGAAATCGAAATCAAACATTCGCAGGAGCAATTGCGTGAACTCTCCTCACACATCCAACTCGTACGCGAACAGGAGCGCCTTAACATTGCACGCGAGGTTCATGACGACTTGGGAAGCACTCTTACCGCCATTAAGCTCAATATCGCTTGGCTGGGTGGACGCCTGAGTAGGGAAGCACCTGAACTGATTGCAAAAATTAAGGATGTTGAAAACCTGGTTGACAAGTGTACCGCCGCCGCCAACGACATCTCTCATTCCCTGCGTCCAAGCACGCTGGACTGCTTCGGAATCATCGCAGCAATGGAAATTGAAGTAGCCCAATTTGAACAGCGTACTGGCATTTCTTGTATATTTAGCCATCCAGATGAAGATATTACTTTAGATCCGGATATCGCCATCGCGCTGTTCCGCATCCTGCAGGAAACGCTTACAAATATCATGAAACACGCGCATGCCAGCAAAGTAAAAATCGAACTATATAATCAAGCTACCAGCGTCGAAATGATCGTTAGCGACAATGGCCGCGGCTTTACCGAATCCGACCGCATTAAACCGCGCTCTTTCGGTCTGCGCGGTATTAAGGAACGAGTCGCCTATTTTGGCGGCAATGTGCATGTCAGCGGCACATCCGGCTTAGGGACCACAATTAAAGCATGCATTCCGTATCAATCTAACCCAACAGCTGCTGGTGACATTTTTTTGCCACAGCCACAACAAAAGCGGTTGTAATGGATTTTATTAAAATCAACCATGATTAATATATTAGTAGTGGATGATCACGCACTGATCCGCAAAGGCATGAAGCAGATCCTCAATGACACCGAGGATATACGCGTAACCGGCGAAGCTGAAAATGGCATGCAAGCCATTAAGATGGCGCAAGAAAATACTTACGATTTGGTGCTCTTAGACATCAGCATGCCTAATAAACATGGCATTGATGTACTCAAGCAACTCAAGCTCAATAAGCCGCAATTACCGGTGCTAATATTAAGCATGCATGAGGAAAACCAATATGCATTGCGTTCTATGAAGGCCGGGGCGGCAGGCTATCTCAGCAAACAAAGCGCCCCGACACAACTGGTTACCGCCATACGCCAAGTCGCCTGCGGCAAGAAATACATTAGTAACGAACTGGCAGAAGAGTTAGCCAATGGCCTGTCACAAGGATACCAGGAACTGCTGCACCAAACCCTATCCAACCGCGAATATCAAACGCTGTGCCTGATGGCATCAGGCCAAAGTCTAAGCGAAATGGCGGAGACTATGTCGCTCAGTGCCAAGACCGTCAGCGTTTATCGCGCACGCTTACTGGAAAAAATGAAACTAAAGAACAATGCCGAAGCGGTTCGTTACGCAATCGAGAACCACCTGATCGAATAATGACATTATCTTATTAATCAAAGATTCAATAAATCTTATACATTCTATTCAGGGTAACGCTGCATACAACGGCGGAATGTGTAAAGGGCTCTAATTGGCCAAGATTATCACTTAACGGGCTGTCCTGATTTCCTGGTCCACCTCTATCCACTAAGTGCTTTTTATGATGGCCATCTTTGTAGGCGCTGACGCGCCAACCACTTGATTGCGCCCAGTCTGTTTGGCCTGATAAAGTGCAACATCAGCTCGTGACATTACTTCATCGACCGTTTCATCCGAAACGCGTTCTGCCACACCCGCGCTAAAAGTAATGAGTACACGCTCATTATTATTTAGAAAAAAATTCTTGGTTAGATCACGCTGCACTCCTTTAATTACCTCTATTGCATCGTCCTCTTTTGTGCCAGGAAGAATAATAGTGAATTCTTCACCTCCATAGCGGGCCAATACATCGGTACTGCGTATCATGCTCTTAACCACTTTCGCCAAGTGTGCAAGTGCAACATCACCGGCAGAGTGTCCAAGGTTATCGTTGATTTTTTTGAAATGGTCAATATCCATCATTGCAAGCGATAAAGGTGTGCCGTGCCTATCGGCCCTTTCGAATTCTTGCACCAGTGCTGCATCCATACCGCGCCTATTCAACGCGCCTGTTAAAAAATCCTGGTGCGCAGCTGCACTAATGTAATCAAGCTTTGTAGTGAGGTCATTAATTTTCTTCTCTGCTTCTTCCACTTTTTTCTGAGTTTCCTGGAAGGCTGTAAGATTGCGTTTCGCATCCACACTCATCTTCCTTATGTCGCCTACCAAGTTATCAAGTATGGCGTTTAAATTGGTCATGTCATGTGTCGATGTGATTTGCTCCTGATAATTTGTGATCTTAAGCTGATAGCTACCCGTACTCTCTGTAATATCTGCCAAATTACTTACAAAAGTGATTGCCATTCTTTTAATGGCTTCTTTAGCCTCCATGAGTCCCGGCTTGATATGTGATTGCTTGTAGATTAGCTCTTTGAGACTATTTTCCGCATTGCAAAGTGCATCAACATTGATCGGATTTGAAATAATCTCTTGAACGATTTTGATCTGTCCATGTAACCATTTGTCTTCGATAGTCATCTCGCCCATGCTGGAAACCAGCAAGCGCAGCATTTGAACAAGCAATTCCTGCATGCGACACTGCGAATCATTCTGCAACTCCGCGCGAAGTAAGATAAATTTTAGTGCCTCGCTCAGCACATTCACTTCTTCTATTGTCAGAGATTCGCGCATGCGTTTTAGCAGCGCCTCTATTCTCTGCGTCGCACCTGAAGTATCAGCAAGCTGTGGAGCAACGGCCAGATTAATAGTTCTAATCAGCATATCGCGCCAAATAATTGCCAGTTCCCGCTGAATTTCGTCAGTAATAGTTCCTGGATTGGACGACTGAACAACTGTCTGAATTGTAGGTTGCGCTTGTATTTCCTTTTTTTCGTTGGTGTAATTTACTTCAGCATTTTGATGAGTTATCGGACCTATCCCCCAAGATGTGATCAAGATATGCATCTTCTGGCCCAACTGATTGGGATCATTAGCAAACTTGACTAATATGTGATTCAATTTTTCAATTTTTTGACTCAGGCTAAAATTTCCATGATTTACTTCTAATTGCTTTAAAAGGGAGCGTAATAGCGTGGTCCAATTCACTCCAACAGCTTCACCAGTTCCTGTTGAAAGAAGGCTGCGTAACAACTCCTCCAACTCGGTCGGATTCGGTTTCTCAGCCAACTTATGAATGGACTCGGCAACTGTAGCCAACTCAGGGCGCTCTTTGCCCATATCATATAAAACCTTTTCCAACGATATATTAAGAATTGCAGAATGATCTACAGACACAACGCCTGCTACCCTGTCATAAACACGACGATAGTTATCCGGCGTTGGTGGGATCTTGTCATTGGAAAGTTGCGTCAACGCCTGCCGCGCAAGCTCTAATGGTGAAATTTTGTTCATAAATTTGCTAAGGATTGGTTTTGCTGCATGGGTTTTCCATGGTTTTACTCTGTTTTCCAGGAAAAAACAATACTCCTTTCAAGGTCATTCTTGATTGGCGCAAGCATTTTACAGAATGAACGTGACAGATTTGTGACATGCCAACTTAGGGAAATCTTTCAGGCCGGACAAGCTTTTTGAATTCTTTCTGATGCATCGTTAAATACCTCATTCAAACATTCGACCAGAGTCGCGCATGTCTCTATATCACCTGCCCGCCCGGCAGCTTCAATGTTGTGACACATCTCACCTAGTCGCATTGCTCCAACAGTGCGTGCAGATGATTTTAAATTGTGTGCCACGTCAGTCACTATATCGACCCTACTATCTGCCATGGCAGTTCTTATGGCGGCAACTTGTCCGCGCGAATTCAACATGAATTTCTCTAACAAACGATGGTACATGCCGACATTGCCGTCCACCAATCTGAGAAGCATCGCGGCATCCCAAACTGCGGTCAAACTCGTCGTTAGCACTTCCGGGGCTTCTTCTGATGCCAAATTATTTATAAGCAACTCGGCCGTTTTATCCGAAGATCCCCCCTGATTTTTTTCAGTCAACTCCGCTGGTAGTGGCAGCCACTTGGCCAATGTCAGCTCCAATTCATTCAGGCGCAGCGGTTTGGATAGGTAGCCGTCCATACCGCTCTCCAAACAGTTCCTGGATTCGCCCTTCATCGCATTGGCGGTAATAGCAATAATCGGCAAATGCGTGCCGTCTGGTTCAGCTTTACGGATAGCTGCTGTCAGCTCAAAACCATCCATATTTGGCATATGGCAGTCAGTCAGCAGCATGGCATAGCGGCCACTGCGCCACATCTTCAGTGCTAGCAGGCCATCCGTGGCAACTTCAGCTCTGTAGCCCAATATGTGCAATTGCTCCTGCATCACCTCAAGGTTGATTTCATTGTCTTCCGCCAGCAAGATAAGTTGGCCAGTAAGCGCGGCATCTTCAGCGCTCGGAACACTTCTCCTCCGCTTCGGGGGTTTATGTTGGGTCTGATTAGCGATATCGGAAGCAGTAAACCGCCCACCAGCAAGACCCACCCCATAAATCAGGTCATCGTAGAGCAACGGGTAGGCCTGGATTGCTATTTCATTGATGCGGGAATCGCCACTGAACTGTGTTAAACGAACGACACTGACTCCCGCTGGCCAAGCTGGTTCGTCACCATTTGATATTTCATCGCGGCCAAGCAGAACGACTGCGGGTATCGGTGACTGCTGCAATTGGTGACGGGTCGCAGCAAGATCGTCCGTCACGGTAACTGTAGCGCCCACGGCCATTAAATAAGCTGACACGATCTCAACAATCGCCGGATCGTGGGCCACGGCCAGCACGTGCACCCCGGCCAGGATTTGTTCTACCGGCAAATGGCCAGACGCAAGTTCTTGCAGTGGCAGCTCGACAGTAAATTGAGAACCCTCCCCAATGGAGCTGCTCACCGATATTGACCCGCCCATGAGATCAATCAATCTTTTACTGATGCTCAAACCTAGACCGGTACCGCCGAATTTTCGTGCGGTGCTTACGTCGGATTGGAAAAAAGGCTGGAAAAGCTTGTCCAGCGACTCTGGGCTTATGCCAATGCCATTGTCAATAATACGGAACTGCACGCCGGGATGTCCATTGGCCAAAGTGCATGGCTCGACGCGCAGCATTACCCGACCGGGTCGTCCCTCTTGATTACACGTGAACTTGATTGCATTGCCCAGCAGGTTAAGGAGCACCTGACGTAGCCGGTTAGGGTCAGAGATAATTTTTTGTGGAAGATCAGGAGAAACAAACACATTGAGTTTGATGAACTTTGCGGCCGAAGCAGTGAACATAAGCTGCGCCACACTCTCGGCCAAATTGCGCAGATTGGTTGGTATGGTTTCGATCGACAGCATGCCAGCCTCTACCTTGGAGTAATCCAGAATGTCATTCAGAATGTTCAACAAGGCCAGCGAAGAATTGTGGATGATGCCAACCATGCGGCACTTTTCTGGATTGAGTTCAGTCATATTCAGAATATCGGCCATCCCTACTATGCCGTTCATAGGCGTGCGGATTTCGTGGCTCATGTTGGCCAAAAACGCAGACTTGGCAAGATTACTGGCGTTTACGACTTCTTCAATACGCTTGCGTTCAGTAATGTCGGTGCGTATCGCAATGTACTCCCGAGGCTTTCCGTCCTCCCCCATAAACGCGACAATAGTGCTGTCTACCCAATAAAAACGACCATCCTTGGCACGGTTACGCAATTCACCTTGCCATACCCTTCCTTGACGAATCGTTTTGTACATGTCTTTGAAAAATTTCTTGGAGTGATACCCGGAGTTCAAAACTCTGTGATTCTGTCCTATAAGCTCTTCACGGGAATAGCCGCTGATTTCGACGAAACGGTCATTGGCATAGGTGATTTTTCCCATGAGGTTGGTTACGCTCACGATTGAATGCTGGTCTAACACATATTTTTGTTGCTCGAGATCAAGCAAGGCGCGTTGCGCTAAATTAACGGATATTTGCAACGCCGATGTTTGTTTCTCCACCATTTTTTCAAGGTGATCACGGTGCTGCTGTAGTTCGTGATCGATGACCTTGCGCTCCGTGATGTCGCGCACGGTGCCAATGAAAGAGATCTCTTCACCGCAAATGGATTTAGTCACCGACAGGCTCATGGGAAACACGCTGCCATCTTTGCGCTGGCCTTCCAACTCACGCTGAAAGCGGAAAGTTTGTCCGACACCCGCATTCACATTACGCTGTAGATAGCAATCATGCTG
>CAZPUT010000038.1:0-13972 GCA_964589845.1 uncultured Candidatus Nitrotoga sp.
AGTATTGCGTTCATGTTCAAGGAATTTCCGCGTCATTCATACGTTTTAGAATAATTTCAGTCTTTCTTAACATGCCTCGTGCTTCACGATGAAGGTCATAGTAGCGCGGATTAGGAACCATAGAGGCAAGCTTAGCGGCTTGTGGCGGAGAAAGTTGGGCTGCGCTGACGCGATAATAATACCGAGCAGCTGCCTCTGCACCGAACACGCCATTGCCCCATTCTATGACGTTCAAATAAATCTCAAAAATACGTTGCTTGGTCATCATTTGTTCCAGCATTACGGTGATAAGCACTTCCTCTGCCTTGCGCCATGGCGTGCGTTTGGTGGATAAAAATAAATTCTTTGCCAACTGCTGGCTGATGGTAGAGCCACCCGCTACGATCTTGCCCTTTTTCAGGTTTTTTTCATAAGCCTTCTGGATACCTTCCCAGTCGAAGCCTTCATGATCAACAAATTTAGCGTCTTCAGAGGCAATCATGGCGCGTTTGAGATTGTTGGATATTTTTGCATAGGGCACCCACTGATGCCTTAACTCAGCGTCCGGGTGCTTGCTTTGCATCATTAGCAATCGTTGATCCATGAAGGCGCTAGTGGAGGGATTGTGATTTACCCACCATGCGATGTGCGCAAAAATCCACAGTTGATAGAGCAATAAAAGAAGCAACAGCGCTCCGACTATGCGCCATATCCACGACCATAGTTTTTTCATGGTGTGCCCTTCGGTTTGCTCAAATCAGACGCAGTTTGGCGATAACGGGGGCGGTATCGGGGCGTACGTTGCGCCACAGAAAGAATGACTCGGCGGCTTGCTCAACCAGCATGCCGAGTCCATCCGCAAGCCGCGCTGCGCCTTGCTCTTTAGCGAAGAGCAGGAAAGGTGATTTCTTTCCATACATCATGTCGTAGGCCAGCGCATTAGGCGCAAAAACCCCCCCGCGTTTCGTGATTTCACCTCGCGGCAATGGCGGGAGTGAATCTGCCAAGCTGCTGGAAGTCGCATTGATCACGCAATCGAATTGCGAACCTGCGAGTGCGATGTAGCTGCTGCCCTGAATGGGGCCGTGCGCGGCAAATACAGTGGCCAATTGGTGTGCCTTGTCTTCAGTGCGATTCGCCACCGTAATAATTGCGCCTGCATTGAGTACTGGTAACGCCACGCCATATGCCGCACCGCCCGCCCCCATCAGCAATACGCGCTTGTCCTGCAACAGAAAATCAAGATTACGTTCGATGTCGGCAATTAATCCTGCGCCGTCGGTGTTATCGCCAATTATCTCTGTGCCATCGAACTTTAGCGTGTTCACAGCCTGAGCCGCTTGTGCGCGGACGGTAAGTTGAGTGGCAAGTTGGAACGCCTCAAACTTGAACGGAACGGTCACGTTCATACCACGGCATCCTTCATCACGGAAAGCCAGCACGGTGTCGCGGAACCCATCCAGCGGTGCGAGGATAGCCTCATAGCTAAAATCCTGTCCGGTCTGGCATGCGAATTGGGCGTGAATAAGGGGGGATTTACTGTGCGAAATTGGATTGCCAATTACGGCGTAACGATCAGTCATAGTGCTGCAATTATAACGCTATTGCGCGCGCTTTATGAATACTTTCATAGAGATAATCTCATCAAAAGGAAACAATAAAGGAAGTTTAGATTTTTTTTCAGATTATCCGGAACAGTATTGGCTGGCCTTCAGCATCAAGTGACTTAACACAAAAATTTAGGACATCCCTCTCCATTGAAGCGCCCCGCCAATTCGGCGGGGGCTTACATATTTTATTTGATACCTCGCAAATCTAGAAATTAGCGATTATTGAAACCCTTGCAGCAATGGGTGAACCTGGTGAGATATTGTTGTTATTGTGGGCGGAAGCATAGTAATTAGTATTAAACAGGTTTTCGATATTCAACTGAGCCCGCAGATTTTTATCAATCCTGGCATAGACTGCCGCATCCACCCGAGTATAGCTCGGCAAACGAACGGTATTGTCGGTCGAGGTGTACATAGCGCTACGATTGATCACACCAAGCCCAACTCCCCATCCCGGGGTGAAATCATATCGGTTCCACAGTGAGAATGTGTTTTTTGGAAGCTCAGCCAAGACTGCCCCTTTTTGAGCGGAAGCAGATTGTGTGTTGGTGATTTGACCATCTTGATAGGTATATCCACCCATGACGCTCCAAGCCGAAGTAACTCGACCAGCCAGACCTAACTCAATGCCCTTATTGCTTTGATCACCGGGTGCGAGATTCAAGGCTGAATTGCTTGGATCAGGATTAATCACATTGGTACGGTCTAGTTTAAACACCGCTGTGGTCAAAGCCAGGTTAGGCTGAATATCCCACTTAGCTCCAACTTCCACATTTTTGAATTTTTCCGGTTCGAGCGCTTTGTTGTTCACCGTTAGCCCAGTAAGTTGTTCACCGGCTCTGGGCACATATGCCAAGCTATAGCTTGTATAAATTGAGACTGTCTCGATTGGCTTATAAACCAATCCGACTCTTGGTGAGAGGAAATTATCGCTGGTATTTATATCAAGCGCGGTTTTATTGTTACGAAAATCCACTTCGAACCTGTCGTAGCGCAATCCGAGAATGGCTTGTAATTGTGGCAATAATTTGATCTGATCTTGCGCATAAAGCGATGTTTGTTTTGAGACACTATGATTATTAGTGGCCAGCGTTGTGAATGATATTGGAGCAGTCGTGATCGGGTTGCTGGTGGGTACGTTAACAAATGTAGCCGTAGTATTATTGAAAGTGCCGGTTTGACGCACATTATCCGTTTCCTGGTGACCTATTTCGAGGCCAACTACCAAATCATGTTTCACCGTCCCTGTGTTCAGGGAAAACAGCAGGTCCGTCTGGTTGAAGAAAGTATTTCGCTGAGTGGTATCGTTATAAGCACTAACCTTCACGTTTCCCGCAGAAGTCACTACACCATCCGGATATACGTTCTGATAAAATTTATCTTGAGTCGCAAAACGTGTGCGGTTGCGGATCGTTACTTCATTATCAAACTTATGTTCAATTAGGGCGTTGGCTGCTTTAAGCTCTGAGTCTGACAGGCTGCGATTGGGATCACCAAAAAATGTTGACGCATTGGTATCTAAAGGCCGTCCCTGAAAAGAAGGGATACCTCGGTCGGCTACACGCTCATCTTTGAAATACTCTGCATTTAACACAACTTTGGTCTTGTCAGACGGCATAATCGTAACGGTAGGGTTAACTCCATATCGCTTCAGATTCACGCCATCACGAAAACTGCCCGAATCTTCATACATGGCATTAAGGCGGACAGCAGCGACTTCATTTATGCCTTGGCCGACATCGAGAGTCACTCGTTTTGTATTGAATGATCCCGCCTGTGCCGTGATTTCCTGTATTGGGCTCCAGCTAGCCTCTTTAACAGCTCTATTAACGACGCCCCCGGAGCCGCCCCGGCCAAAAATCATCCCATTAGGACCTTTCAGCACCTCAACTCTTTCTATGTTGTAAATGTCACGATAGTACTGGACATCATCGCGTATGCCATCCACAAAAAAATCACCTGTGGAGCGATTTCCGCGAAAAACCAAGGCATCGCGGTTTCCTTCCCCTTGAGAAATACCCATACCAGGGACATAGCGTACCGCGTCGGACATACTCAGAATATTCTGATCTTTAATTGCTTCCCGCGTCACCACCGAGATAGACTGCGGAATGTCAATTAAAGGAGTATTGGTTTTGGTTGCAGTGGAGATTTTTGGTACGGTGTAACCAGAGCTAACTTTTGCCGACACCGTAATCGTTGGCAGCGTTGATTCTTTTTCCGTTTGACCAATGTCTGATTGAGCTATCTGTAATTTCTGGACAAGATACCCCTTACCCTGAGGCACTGCTTGCAGGCCACCATCACCAAGCAAATGCTTCAGTCCGTCCTGAGCAGTGTAACTTCCCTGGAGTCCTTGTGTCGTTTTTCCGCTAAGCAAGGTAGGATCAGTGAAGACTTTAACGTCTGCCTGTTTTACAAAACTAATCAGTGCAGTTTGCAACGACCCCGCGGAAATGTTGTATGTCTGCACAGCAGTGCTGGCAACAATATTAGACTGCGCAACTGCAGCACCCGATAAACTAATAGTGGCAACTCCAAAGCAGATCAACGCGCTATTCATTGCGATGGCGAGCTTGGTTTGGCGATGGTTGCATCGTGTTTGGATGCCGGCATTTTTTTGCGCCAAGGCAGTCAAGCATTTGCGGTTTCGGGTATACATTGTTGTCTCTCCAAATCAAAGTTAATATCAAACCAAGAAATACCTGGTACGTAATTCACTACTAGCGGCGGGAAATTTCGGTGCCACATACTTAAAAATGGTGCGTCCAATCGGCACTCTTATCCTGATGCTGCATAAGGACTTCATCCCCATGCAAAAAACGGTATAACTGTGAACGCTCAATTCGATCAAACATAATTTTGCACTTATCAATACAATTCATGTGCTACAAAACCGGACAATTCTAAAAACCAGCGACAGTCAGCGTCTATCAATCTGACAGAATAAATTTGCGCTTAGATGCCAAAACCCAAAGCTCAAAGCTCAATTCATAAGCAATATGAAAATGATAACATCAATGCGAACAATTTGCAATTGCAATTAATCGATCAGAAAATTCAATGTTTGTACTCATTTATTGAAAGCCCCGCGGGGGATTACGTGCGACACATTAAGGGTGCCTCTAAAAATTCAAGTTTCTAGGCAAGACAAGGCACGAGTAAAAAATTTGAGCGCGGCATATAGTTGATATGTAAGCGATAATTTTTTTCGAGTAACGCCGTATTGTGACGAAACGGGGTAAGCAGGCAAGCCGCAAAGCGGCTGCTCGCAAAATTGGATTTTTAGAGGCGCCCTCAATACTTGGCGGCGTTCTTGGATACATCTATTTCCATTGCAATTCAACGTGCCAGAGCAGATTGCGCATTAGAATCTCCCTGTGCAGCGGCTTTTTGCCACCATTCGATTGCCTTTACATCATCTTTTGGTATTCCTTCGCCAATTTGATACATCGAGCCAAGTATGAATTGCGCTTCTGGGTCTCCCTGTGCAGCGGCTTTTTGATACCAATCCGCAGCTTTAGCTGAATTTTTGGCCGAGCCTTCGCCATTGCGATACATATGACCAAGAAGAGTTTGCGCAACAGGATATCCTTGCTCAGCAGATTTCTGATACCACTCCACAGCTTTAGTAGCATCCTTGGCAACACCTTCGCCATTGCGATACATTTCGCCAAGAATAAATTGCGCACCCGCATCTCCCTGCACAGCAGCTTTTTCATACCACTCAATTGCCTTAGCGGCGTCCTTGGGTACGCCTAACAACCCTTTGCGATACATCATACCAAGTGCATATTGCGCACTAGGATCTCCCTGTGCAGCGGCTTTTTGATACCACGCTACGGCTTTAGTAGCATCCTTGGCAACGCCTTCGCCATTGCGATACATCCAGCCAAGATTAAGTTGCGCACCTGCGTCTCCCTGTGCAGCAGCCTTCTCGTACCACTCTATGGCCTTATTAGTATCCTTGTCTACACCCTCGCCCTTGCGATACATATTACCAAGCATGGTTTGTGCAACAGCATGGCCCTGAGTAGCAGATTTCTGGAACCACTCTCTGGCTTTAGCATAGTCCTGGGCTACACTCTCGCCATTACGATACTTTATACCCAGTGCATATTGGGCATTACTATCCCCCTGTGCCGCTTCTTTCTGATACGACTCAATGGTTTTGGCAGCAGGTTTACCTACATCTAAATCTTGATCATTTATATTTTTGATATCAAATTGCTTTTTTGTACTTTCTATTTCAATTTCCTTCTGCATTGGCGTAAATTTATTTTCTGGTGGTAATACTTTTGATACGTCAGAAATCTCCTTAACGGCCGCTTTTTCAGTAGTAGAGCAAGCAGCAAGAATGGTGACAAGCAAAAGTAAAATTGTCAGGTGTAAGAAGTTCATTGTGAGCTTTCTAGAGTAGACGATGCGAAATTATCGGAGTAACTTTACTTTATCTGATTGCGAATGATAATAAATAACTTAAATATTTATCCCGTTACCCATAGTTCTCGTTACTGACGAACTGTTACAAAAGACAGATTGGTTACCCCGGCATGTTGTGCAATTGCCATAAATTCCGCCACACGGCCATAAGGGACGGTCTTGTCTGCCTCAATTTTCATGAAAAACAGCGGATCCATCGCTCGCCGTTTTAAAACGTCTGCCAGTTGTGTGTCGCTCATCGAAACATTGTCCAGTTGGATATTTCCTTTCGCATCCACAATCAGATGTACTGGGAGCAGTTTTTCCTGGTCGGAAGCTGCTACGACTTCTTTAGTTTTAGGCACATTGACTTTGAGCGACTGCGGCGTAAGCAGTGGCGCAGTCACGATAAATACCACCAGTAGCACCAGCATCACGTCTACCAGCGGCGTTACGTTGATCTCGCTCATCATTCCCTGTTGCGAAGAATTACTCATTGCCATGATGACCTCACAGTTTGAAATTATGTTTAAGTGCCAGCCGCACAAAGTCGTGCGCGAAATTTTCAAGCTCTGTTACTTGCACGCGCAGTCGGCGCAGAAAATAGTTGTAAGCTATCACTGCGGGCAGCGCAGTGGCGATACCAATGGCAGTCGCAATCAGCGCTTCGCCTATCGGTCCGGCAACCACATCCAGACTGGCCGAACCGTTTGTGCCTATGTCCTGCAAGGCGTGCATGATGCCCCATACCGTGCCAAACAAACCAACGAACGGCGAGGTCGAACCTATGGTAGCGAGTTCCGCCAAGCCGCGTTCGTGATAGCGTTGCATATTTTCCACCTGCTGGCGCAACATGCGTTCCAACACGTCCTGTGGCGCACCAATATGTTTCAAATCTTGCTGTTCAGCACTTAAGTTTTTCACTTCGGCAAAACCTGCTTGCGCTAGCCGCGCCAAGTCGCTTGAGCCTTGCTGCGCCACCTCAGCCGCAGCGTGCCAGTCGCGTGCTGCCCAGAAGACATCACTGAAGGCACGATTGGATTTATCGTTCCGCATCTGCCGACACAGCTTGAGCAAAGTAATTGACCAAGTCGCTACTGACAGAAAAATAAGGAGTAGCAGTGTGGCAGCTACAACAGGCGAACCAACAGCAAATAGATTGTTCATGTTTCGTTATCTTTCAAAGAAAAAATGATTGGTACCTTGAACCATTTGTTAATCGCCTCTCCAGCCTGACGGGCAGGAATGAAGTGCCAAGCCCTCACGGTTTCCAATGCATTGTGATCAAGCATGGTGTGACCACTGCTCTGAGCCACATTGACTTGACCGCACGAACCATCGGCCAGCACTTCTACATTTAATATCACCTTACCTTGCAAACCCATGCGACGTGCTGCAAATGGGTATGATGGACTCGCGTTTTTCAGATGATAGAATGCTTTGTAACTGGGCTCGCTTTGATCTGCATTGAGGCGAGCCATTTCGGCTGCGGCACGCGCTTTGGTGTCCGCTTCTACTTTTGCTTTGGCGAGCGCAGCATCATGTTCTGCCCTGACTCTCGCCGCTTCTTGCTCGGCCTTGAGACGGGCAGCTTCAGCTTCTGCATGTGCCATGGCTTCTGCTCTTGCCCGGACTTGCGCAGCTTCTTGCTCCGCCCTGAGCCGTGCAGTTTC
The DNA here is from genome assembly GCA_964589845.1 of uncultured Candidatus Nitrotoga sp. Classification (GTDB taxonomy): domain Bacteria; phylum Pseudomonadota; class Gammaproteobacteria; order Burkholderiales; family Gallionellaceae; genus Nitrotoga. The sequence goes on from CAZPUT010000038.1 coordinate 7,685, forward strand.
GGCACGCGCAAGGACATCTGCTTTTGCCCGGGCCTGCGCTGCCTCGTTTTCTGCACGGACCCGGGCCGCTTCCTGTTCTGCTTTAAGGCGAGCCGCTTCGGCCTCTGCTCTCGCCCTGGATTCTGCTTGTGCCTTGGCTTCCGCTCGTACCCGGGCTTGCGCTGCCTCGTGTTCTGCACGGGCACGGACCGCTTCCTGTTCTGCTTTAAGGCGAACCGCTTCGGCTTCCGCTCTCGCCCTGGATTCTGCTTGTGCCTTGGCTTCCGCTCGTACCCGGGCTTGCGCTGCCTCGTGTTCTGCACGAACCCGGGCCGCTTCCTGTTCTGCTTTAAGGCGAACCGCTTCGGCTTCCGCTCTCGCTCTGGATTCTGCTTGTGCCTTGGCTTCCGCTCGTACCCGGGCTTGTGCTGCCTCGTGTTCTGCACGGACCCGGGCCGCTTCCTGTTCTGCTTTAAGGCGAACTGCTTCGGCTTCCGCTCTCGCCCTGGATTCTGCTTGTACTTTGGCTTCCGCTGCTTCTTGCTCTGCCTTGACTCTTTTCGCTTCTTGCATTACCTGAAGACGAGCAAGCTCCGTTTCTACTTTTGCCTTGGCTTCTGCTTGTACCTTGGCCTGCGCAGCGGCTTGCTCGGCCTTGGCTTTTGCTGCTTCCTGTTCTACCCTGCGTTGTGCAGCCTCTGCTTCCTCTCTCGCTTTGGCGAGCGCAGCTTCTTGCTCTAGCCTGATTTTTTCTGCCGTTTCGATTTCAAGTGGTGTGGGACTTGGATTTATTGGATTTATTGCTGGTTCATCCGGTTGCCTAACAGGTATATCAACTGGCAATGACTCGATTGCTGGCTTATCAGCATGAGGCTTGGTCTTAACTAGAGCAGGAGCAGCGGATGCCGAAGGTACAGCAGGTTTATCCTCCATCGCAATAATCACCTTCATCTCACGAGCAGGCTCGCCTCCCCCCTGTGTCTGCGCCATTGTGGGATAAAGAACGGCCGTGTGCAGCATCAGAACAATCGCAATGACAACCGCTCGCTCACGCGCCTCCGGTGTGACAGGCCATGCTGGTAAAAAATTATTCAGCCTTGTCTCCATAAATATTAATTATTTAAACCAAATGCTACCGATAAGGCACGAATGACAACCGTAATCAATACCAGCCTCCGGCTTCCTTACTCATGTTTATTACACGCATATATCCCCGCTTTACAGGCCACCAGAACTCTATCCTACACAATGGCTTCCATATTTTGAGACTTGGGTCTGACCAATAAATTTCTTGCGCAGAATGCGCTAGCTGGAGATAAAAAATATGTGTGGCACACCAAATACTGAAATTTTGCTGACAAAAACAACCAAAGAATAAAATTATTAATGATAATGATTTGTAATTATATTCGCGTAATAGATGAAATGCAATATTTGAAGAAATAACTTACGAGTTTGATTTAGCACCCAGGAGTCTGCCGGGCTCAGCTAATTTTGAGCGAGCTCGGCGGTGTCAGTGCATTCCTTCATGCGAAAAATCCACATACCCTCCTCACGACAATATTGTGCTTTTGAGGATAATTTAATGTATTAGTTGTGGGAATGTGACAAATTGTCGCGCGACAATTTGTCACACCCCGACCGTTCAGCACTTATCAGTTTCCGAAAATCGTATCAAATAACTCGAAGTAGACTTTGGTTTGGGCAGCTCATACCACATGGGACAATGCTGCGGCTATAAAGCCAGTACCTTTTCATTTATAATCAATAAGCTTTTATTATTAAAGGACTAACTATTGGGAAATTTTTTTAGTGCGCGCCAACACTTTTATTATGCCGAACTTGATAGTGGCCATAGTCAGGGGTTGTACACTTGAATTCCGATTTTTTAATTATCGGAGGTGGAGTAGCCGGGTTGTCAACTGCACAGCGCTTGCTGCAGCAAGGGGCGTTAGTGACCGTATTGGAGCGCGGCGAAGTCGGTCAGGAAGCCTCTTGGGCAGGCGGCGGAATTTTGTCGCCGCTGTGTCCGTGGAATTATCCCGACGAGGTTACGCGTTTGACCACTCGTGGTGCAGAGCTGTTTTCGGCATGGACACAAGAATTGCATGCGGTTACTGGCATAAATCCAGAATATGAAACAAGTGGAATGCTGGTTTTGCCACCATTTGATGCACAGGCGGCAGAGCATTGGTGTGCGGCGCATAGTGCTTATTCAGTGCAGCAAGTCCATGCGGCAGACTATAACTTGCTCGCGCAAGGCGATGCACTCTATTTGCCGGAAGTCGCCCAGGTACGCAATCCCAGGTTGTTGCGCGCCCTGCGTCAGCATGTCGAATCGCTTGGGGGGCGTATCACCGAGCAATGTGAAGTAAGCGATATTGTGGCTGAAAATGGGCGAGTACAGGCACTCACCACGTCCAGCGGCAAGTTTATCGCTCAGGACTACATCGTTACTGCCGGAGCGTGGAGCAAGGAAGTACTGGGACGAAATGCGCTGCGATTAGACATTAAACCGATACGCGGTCAGATGCTGTTGTTCAAGTTCGATTTGCCGCCGCTCCATCATATAGTGTTGCAAGACGATTTATACTTGATCCCGCGTCGTGATGGATATCTACTGGTCGGCAGCACGCTGGAGGACGTAGGTTTTGACCAGCGCACCACCCATGAGGCACGCAACATGTTGTGGCAACGTGCCCAAAAAATATTACCAACCCTGCGCGACATGTCATTGGTACAACACTGGGCCGGACTGCGTCCTGCTTCGCCGCACAATATTCCTACCATCGGGCGGCATCCGCAGCTGGACAATCTTTACCTTAATAGCGGACATTTTCGTTATGGCGTGACCATGGCTCCGGCCAGCGCCGAAATTCTGTTAAATGAGATCACGGGTGCGCAACAATCATTCGATGTCACACCTTATCAGGCTGGGTGGGGCGCTTAAAAATGGTTCCATTTTTCCAGCTTGCCTCATGGAAGCGTAAACAGTACCCCGAAGATGGCCATGAAATATATTTCATGCGGCATTGCTTGTACTCACACTATCAGACTCAACTACAGGGCGCCTCTAAAAATTCAAGTTTCTAGGCAAGACAAGGCACAAGTAAAAAATTTGAGCGCGGCATATTGTTTATATGTAAGCGATAATTTTTTTCGAGTAACGCCGTATTGTGACGAAAATTGGATTTTTAGAGGTGCCCTACGGCTTAAGCAAAGTTTGCTACACTATATGCCTCATGCATAGGTATGGAGATACACGATGTTCAATGCAAAATTCTTAGATGAAATTTCTGACAAGTTAAGCAAAGCGGTGGCTAACAGCCCGGCAAAAGATATTGAGAAAAATGCCCGCGCCTTGCTGGCGCAAGGTTTTACTAAGCTGGATCTGGTGACGCGAGAAGAGTTTGATGTGCAAACCCAACTGTTATCACACACAATTGAAAAATTGACGGCACTGGAAGCTCGGGTCGCTGCCCTTGAAGCACAACGCAACCCCTAAATAAATGAGCCTCGCGGTTTTATATAGCCGCGCCCTCTCCGGCATGGATGCCGCGCTGGTCACTGTCGAGGTGCATCTTGCCAACGGTTTGCCCAGTTTTACCATTGTCGGCCTGCCTGAGACCGAAGTGAAAGAAAGCAAGGATCGCGTCCGGGCAGCCTTGCTGACTTGCCAGTTTGAATTCCCCAATCGCCGCATTACGGTTAACCTCGCGCCAGCCGACCTACCCAAAGAAAGCGGACGTTTCGATTTACCTATCGCGCTAGGCATTCTCGCCGCATCTGGACAGATTCCCTCAAACCGCCTTGCTGAATATGAATTTGCTGGAGAATTGGCGCTTACCGGCGAGCTACGGCCGATACGCGGCGCGCTTGCAATGACCTATCACGCAGCCTCCAACGGGCGGGCATTTATTCTTCCTGAAATAAATGCTGTTGAAGCGGCGCTGGTAGAAGATGCAGCAGTATATCCTGCGCAATCCTTGTTGCAGGTTGCGGCGCATTTATCTGGTCGCGCTGCACTCACCCGTCAAGTCGCCAGTGCCCAGCCTGTTATTCCGGACTATCCGGACATGCGCGAAGTGAAGGGGCAAGGGCAGGCCAAGCGCGCACTGGAGATTGCCGCCGCTGGCGGCCATAGCGTACTTATGAGCGGCCCGCCCGGTACCGGCAAATCGATGCTGGCGGCACGCTTCCCCGGCATTCTGCCGCAAATGACTGAAGCTGAAGCATTGGAAAGCGCAGCCATGCAATCGTTAGGTGGCATGTTTGATGTAAGCCGCTGGAAAACGAGGCCGTACCGATCACCGCATCACACCGCATCAGCGGTAGCTATGGTCGGCGGCGGCAGCAATCCGCGCCCTGGTGAAATCTCTATCGCAATGCACGGCATCCTATTTCTTGATGAATTGCCGGAATTCGATCGCCATGTACTGGAAGTATTGCGCGAGCCATTGGAGAGTGGGCGCATCACCATTTCTCGCGCTGCACGCCGCGCCGATTTCCGCGCGCAATTTCAGTTACTTGCTGCAATGAATCCTTGCCCATGTGGTTATCTTGGCCATTACAACGGCAAGTGCCGTTGCACACCCGATCAAATTGCACGCTATCGCGGCAAAATTTCTGGCCCTCTGTTAGATCGCATAGACATTCAGATTGAAGTTCCCGCAGTGCCACAGGAAACCTTACTCAAACAGGCTGATGGAGAAGCAAATAGTGATATTCAAGCGCGTGTAAACGTAGCACGGCAACATGCATTAATTCGTCAGAACAAACCGAATGCACAACTTACGGTAAGTGAAATCGACGCTCTCTGTACACCCGATGCACAAGGTGCCGCACTGTTGCAGCAAGCCATCAACCGCCTGAATTTATCTGCACGCGCTTATCACCGCGTGCTCAAGGTGGCGCGCACTATTGCCGACCTGGCTGGCGACAAAAATATCCTTGCTTCTCACATCGCCGAGGCTGTACAGTATCGCAGGATGGGCAGGCAAGGATAGTTGAAAACAGCGGATTTATAACTCAAACCTCATGTTCGGTCGGTATAAACATCATAAAATGAAGTTCGCAATTAATTTTCCATAGCGCAATTCCGGCACATGATTACATGCATGAATGCTTCCGCAAAATCATGTTTGCTTGACACAGTTTCTGTACAATTCACACCATCGTAGTTTTTTGTTATTTCCATTGTTTTTTTGCATCATTGGGGGTTTGTTGTGTCGTTTGAAGCTATAAAACAATCTCTTATCTCAGATATGTCCATTGTGGACAGAATTATACGTACCCGTTTACATTCTGATGTGGCGCTGGTCAATCAGATGAGCGAGTACATTATCAATAATGGCGGCAAACGGCTGCGCCCGGCATTGGTGGTGTTATCCGCCAAGGCATTAGGTTACACCGGCGAATATCATCACGGCCTGGCGGCGGTGGTGGAGTTCATTCATACCGCCACATTGCTGCACGATGACGTGGTGGATGAATCAGAGCTGCGCCGTGGACAAGCAACTGCCAGCGCCTTATTTGGTAATGCAGCGAGTGTTCTTGTTGGCGATTTTTTATATTCGCGAGCTTTTCAAATGATGGTGGAAGTAAATGACATGCGTGTGATGCAAACGTTGGCAGACGCTACCAACACTATTGCAGAGGGTGAGGTATTGCAATTGCTCAGCTGTCATGACGCGAGTGTGGATGTAGCCAGTTATTTGCGCGTAATCTATTGCAAAACAGCCAAGCTATTCGAGGCAGCGATGCGTCTGGGCGCCATCCTGGCGCATGTTGACAGTGCCAGCGAAGCAGCTGTGGCGAAGTATGGCATGCACTTGGGAACAGCATTCCAATTGGTGGACGATACTCTGGATTATTCTGGTGACGAACAAGCTACCGGCAAAAAATTAGGCGACGATCTATCTGAGGGCAAGCCCACATTGCCACTTATTTACGCAATGCAGCATGGTAATGCCAGCCAAGCTGCAACGGTAAAACTAGCCATTGAGCAAGGCAACATCGAAGGTTTTGTCGAAGTATTGCAAATAATCAAACAAACCGGTGCCTTGGAATATACCCGGCAACAGGCACAAAGAGAATCAGATGCAGCATGTGCGGCGCTGTCTATCTTGCCCGATACGGCTTATAAACAATCTTTACTGCAATTAGCTGATTTTGCCGCCACACGGCAATTTTGATTAGGCTAAATTTTGGGTAAATTACCCCGAATGTTGCAACTTAATAACCCCCAAAAAAACTCCTGATTAGCCATAAAGTTCAGTTGCACAATAAAAGAGCCGTCATTCCCGCGCA
>CAZPUT010000039.1:0-13323 GCA_964589845.1 uncultured Candidatus Nitrotoga sp.
TAAGCGCCAAGCTGGAGTTAAGGACAGCGGCGCATTGCTTCCCGGCCATGGTGGTCTACTGGACCGCATTGATGCCCTGACCTCCACTTTGCCATTGGCTGCAATGGTGATTATGCTGCTAAGGCTGACATGAGAAGCATAAGCCATCTCACCATACTTGGCTCCACTGGTAGCATAGGGATCAGCACATTGGATGTAGTGGCGCGCCACCCCGAGCGCTACCGCATCATGGCACTCACCGCGCAGTGCCAAGACAATACTTTGTTTGAGCAATGCATCCGTTTCGCGCCTCGCTATGCTGTATTGCTGGATGAGGAGGCAGCCATGCGTCTGACGCAGCGTATCGCTGTAGCTGGCCTGGATGTGGAGGTTTTGTGTGGTGTCGCGTCGCTGGAGCGGGTGGCGTCATTGCCGGAGGTAGACACGGTAATGGCGGCCATTGTCGGTGCAGCTGGGTTGCGCCCTACGTTGGCTGCTGCCCGTGCAGGCAAGAAAATTCTGCTGGCGAATAAGGAAGCTTTGGTAATGGCGGGGCGAGTGTTTATGGACGTGGTACAAAAACATGGTGCCACTTTGTTGCCCATCGACAGTGAGCATAACGCCATCTTTCAGGCTTTGCCCTATAATTATTCCCGTCATCACACAGATAGTTTAGCGGCCAGCGGAGTAAGTAAAATTTTACTCACTGCATCTGGCGGCCCTTTTCTTAATACTACTTTATCTGCATTACAACATGTCACACCGGAACAAGCGTGTGCACACCCTAATTGGATAATGGGACGCAAGATTTCGGTAGATTCCGCAACTATGATAAACAAGGGGCTGGAAGTCATTGAGGCACACTGGTTATTCAACGCGCCCGCCGATGCGATTCAGGTAGTGGTTCATCCGCAAAGCATTATTCATTCGCTGGTGCAGTATGTGGATGGTTCGGTACTGGCGCAACTGAGCAACCCGGACATGCGCACCCCGATTGCTTATGCGTTGGCTTATCCGGAACGCATTGAAGCTGGTGTCGAACCGTTGGATCTGCTCAAGGTGGCTACCCTCGATTTTGTCGCACCGGATTTTATACGTTTCCCAGGCTTGGCTCTGGCCTATCAGGCTTTGCGCGCCGGCGGCACAGCACCAGCCGTGCTAAATGCGGCCAATGAAGTGGCCGTGGCCGCATTCCTGAACAAACAGATTTCTTTCCTTGCCATTCCTCGTCTGATAGAAGATGTACTGGCTGACTTGCCGGTAACCACGGTTAACACGCTGGAAGATGTGATAAGCGCGGATGCCGCTGCGCGTTTAGTGGCAAATGATTTAATGAAAAATATGATTTGCTTATCATGATTACACTACTGGCTTTCATTGCCGCGCTAGCAATACTCGTAGTGATCCATGAGATGGGCCACTACTGGGTCGCACGATTGTGCGGTGTCAAGGTGTTGCGTTTTTCAGTCGGTTTCGGCCAGGCAATTTACACCAAACGCTTTGCAAATAGCGAGACAGATTGGGTGATCTCCGCCATTCCTTTAGGCGGTTATGTCAAGATGCTGGATGAGCGTGAAGGTGAAGTGGCAACGCATGAACTGCATCTTGCATTTAATCGTCAGCCCGTGCTGCAGCGCATGGCTATCGTGGTGGCGGGACCCGTGGCCAACCTGTTGCTGGCCATTATCCTATTCTGGGCGTTATTCATCTATGGCGTGCCTAGCCTTAAACCTGTGCTGGGCGAAGTGTTACCGAATACCGCTGCTGCAGCAGCATCCATGCATGCGCAGGAAACCATCGTCAGCATTAATGAACAGGCCATTCCGAGCTGGGAGCAAGTGAGCTGGGTTTTATTGGATATCGTTCTGCAAGGTGCTACCGAAGCTCGCATAGAAGCGCGCACTGCACAAGGAGATATAGTCCGGCACGTGCTCGATCTGAAAGCGCTCACCCCTGATAGTATGAATGAAGATTTTTTGCACTCTCTCGGTTTGCAACCTTATCAGCCGCTGGTGCGCCCCATCATCGGAAAGTTAGTAGAAGGCGGGGTTGCCCAACGTGCAGGGTTACTTCCGGACGATAAAATTCTGCGTGTGAATAGCCGGAGCATCGAAGATTGGAAAGACTTGGTGAAGGTAGTGCGTGGTCATCCGGGACAGCTACTGCAATTGGAGATTGAACGAGGTGGCACGCTTCAGGTTCTTCATCTCACACCTGAAGCAACCAGCGAAGCTAATATAACAGTAGGCAAGATTGGAGCTGCACCGCACATAGACCGGCGTGAGTTCGACGCCATGTTGACTAACGTGCATTATGCGCCGCTTGCAGCATTGGGACATGCCGTACGCAAAACCTGGGATATTTCCAAGGTGAGTTTGAAGTCGCTGGGCAAAATGGTGGTAGGCGAAATGTCGCTGAAAAATCTGAGCGGGCCAATTACCATTGCCGATTATGCTGGACAGTCCGCGCAGATGGGTGTGGTCGCATACCTAAGTTTCCTGGCGCTGATCAGTATTAGTCTCGGGGTGTTGAATTTGCTGCCCATTCCATTACTAGATGGGGGGCATTTACTGTATTATACTGTCGAGTTAATTAAGGGCAGCCCGATGTCCGAGAAGGCGTGGGAGGCCGGGCAAAAAATGGGAATTGCACTGCTCGTTACCTTGATGGTCCTTGCGTTGTTTAACGACTTTAGTCGCCTGTTTTAGGTTGAAACAATACATGAAATTGAAAAATCTAGTGGGACTTATCCCGCTGCTGTATGCCGCGTCCGCTATAGCTATCGAACCATTCGTGGTTAAGGATATTCGAGTAGAAGGTATACAGCGTACTGAGGCAGGTACTGTATTTAGCTATTTACCAGTCAAGGTTGGTGACAAGCTGGATGATGAGCATGCAGCTGCGGCAATCCGTGCACTGTTCGCCACTGGTTTTTTCAAGGACGTACGCCTTGAGATGCAACAGGGGGTGTTAATTGTGTTGGTGCGCGAACGTCCGTCCATCGCCAGCATTGAAATTAACGGAGTGAAGGACATTCCGAAAGATACGCTGCAGGACAATCTTAAGTCGGTGGGGCTGGCGGATGGTCGTATTTTCGACAAATCTGCCTTGGACAAAGCGGAGCAAGAACTTAAACGTCAGTATGTAGCTCGCGGCAAATACGGGGTGAAAGTCAACACTACTGTCACCGAGTTAGAACGCAACCGCGTTGCTATCACCTTTAATGTGGTAGAGGGTGAAACTTCTAAAATCAGGCAAATCAACATTATCGGTAACCAAGCTTTCAGCGAAAAAAAATTGAAGGCCTTGATGCAACTCGGCACTCCAACCTGGATAAGCTGGTTTACCAAAAACGACCAATACTCCAAGCAAAAGCTGTCTGCCGATTTGGAAATTTTGCGTTCACTTTATCTTGACGCTGGCTATCTGGAGTTTTCCATAGACTCTACCCAAGTTTCTATCACACCGGACAAGGAGAGCATTTACATCACCATTAATCTTAGCGAAGGCGCCAAATACACAGTTTCCGATGTTAAGGTATCTGGGCCGGAGAATATCTTGCCGCATGCAGAGACGCGCAAATTGATTAAAATACAAACGGGTGATGTATTTTCTCGCAAGGAGCTGACCGAGTCCAGCAAGAAAATTGGCGACCGCCTTGGCGAGGATGGTTACGCCTTCGCTAATGTCAATGCAGTACCTGATATAGATAAAGAAAAGCATCAAGTCGGGTTCACCTTTGTAGTCGACCCTGGCTCGCGAGCCTATGTACGACACATCGATATTACTGGTAACACTAAAACTCGCGACGCTGTGATCCGGCGCGAATTTCGTCAGATGGAAGGCGCATGGTACTCCGCGTCTAAAATTACGACATCCAAACAAAAAGTCGATCGCTTGGACTTTTTTAGTGAGGTAAATATTGAGACCATCCCGGTGCCTGGTACAAATGACCAGCTAGATGTTAGTTTGGCTGTTAAAGAAAAGTCCACTGGAGATTTTTCGATCGGTGCCGGGATGTCCAGTAACGTTGGGCTGGTGTTTACTGGCTCTATCACTCAGCGAAATTTGTTTGGTACTGGCAATAATCTTTCTACACAGGTGAATACCGGCAGGGTTAATAAAGTATATTCTGTCTCTTATACCAACCCTTATTTTACTGATAATGGAATAAGCCGAGGCTTCGATGTATATAAACGTGACGTTAATTCCACCTTCACGGCGATCAGTCCATACCTTTCATCAACCATTGGCGGAGGAGTGCGTTTTGGCGTACCAATCAGCGACTTCGAAAATACGCATTATGGTTTATCGGCGGAAAAGACCGAGCTGACACTTACCGATGGCAGCTCATTGCAAATGAAAGATTACGTTAGAATATTTGGGCCTTCTACAAGTAACCTTATAGGCTCGGTGGGCTGGAGTCAGGATAGCCGTGACAGCGCTATTTACACTACGGCGGGGACGGTGCAGCGTGCTTTTATGGAAGTAGCCATGCCAATCTCCAATCAGCAGTTTTTCAAGGTTACTTATCAGCATCAGTGGTTTTACCCGATCAGTAAAAATGTGACTCTTATGATGAATGGCGAAGCGGGAGGTGCGGAAGGCTATGGCGGCAAACCGGTGCCATTCTTCAAGAATTTCTATGCTGGCGGGCCAGGTTCGGTGCGTGGCTTCAGGCCATTTTCTATTGGGCCGAAGGATATTCACAATAATTCCTTGGGTGGCACCAGACGCATAGTTGGAAACGCTGAATTATTATTCCCCATGCCTGGAATGAGCAACGATAGATCAGTGCGCTTGAGTGCTTTTGTGGACGCGGGCGCGGTGTTTGGCTTGGGGATGACAGGGGCCGACAGCTTACGTTATGCTACTGGTGTCGCCGTTACCTGGGTATCACCAGTTGGCCCACTTAAAATTAGCGTGGCTGCGCCGCTAAACCAGCAACCTAGTGACAGGTTGCAAATGTTCCAGTTCACATTGGGTTCGTTATTTTAAATTAGGTTAGGAGAAAAAATGAAAACTTTGAGCATGAAATTTATGCAGATATTGCTGTTGATCGGCTGTACTCAAGCATTGGCGGCCGATTTTCGGATCGGCATAGTGAATACCGAACGCGTTTTGCGTGAATCTACTCCGGCTGTGAAGGCCGAGAAAAAGATTGAGAAGGAGTTTTCCGGACGCGACCAGGAAATCAAGAAAGTCGCTAAGCAGGTGAAAGATGTCCAAACATTCATGGAAAAGGAAGGCTTGACACTGCCGGATGCTGAAAAACGCAACAAGGAACGTGAACTGGCCAATCTCAATATGAACCTGCAGCGCATGCAGCGTGGTTTCAGCGAAGACTTGAACCTGCGCAAAAATGAGGAAATGTCAGTGGTTCTTGAACATGCAAACAAGGCCATTCAAGCGCTTGCAGAAAGAGAGAAATATGACTTGATATTACAGGAGGCTGTATATCGCAACCCAAGTATTGATATTACCGAAAAGGTTTTGAAATATATGGCAAATGAAAAATAAGTCCAAGTCCTATTCAAATTGTATGAAGCGGGCTGACTATAGCCTGAAAGAAATCGCAGCACTTTTCGGCGGTTGTTTGCTGGGTGATGCCGAGACAACGGTTAATCAAATAGCTACACTGGAAAATGCACAAGTAGGGCATCTTACTTTTTTGGCGAGTGCAAAATATTGCCCACTGCTTGCTGTTACGCGTGCCACTGCAATAATTATAGGCGTGGCAGACGCTGAGGCAACATCACTTCCCCGCATCGTATGCGACAATCCTTATGTTTATTTTGCCAAGGTTTCCGCATTTCTGAATCCTCCAGCTTTGGTTATACCGGGCATACACTCCAGCGCAGTGATTGAGGAAGGTGCTCATATTGATCCTACCGCCTATATTGGTCCGAATGTAGTGATCGGTGCAGACACCAGGATAGGGGCTGGCTGTGCGATTATGGCAGGATGCAGCATTGGTGCAGGGGTATCTATAGGTATCAACGCACGCTTATATCCACGCGTGGTGGTATATGATAATTGCATTTTGGGAAACAGACTGATAGCGCATTCCGGCGTAGTGATCGGCGCGGACGGTTTCGGCATAGCGATGGATGAAGGCCGCTGGTTGAAAATTCCGCAGATCGGACGTGTGGTTATTGGCAATGATGTGGAAATCGGCGCGAATACCACTATAGATCGTGGCGCGTTGGATGACACCGTGATTGAGGATGGCGTCAAGTTAGATAATTTGATTCAGATTGCGCACAATGTTCGTATTGGTGCACACACCGCTATTGCTGGATGTGTTGGCATTGCAGGTAGCGCGATTATCGGGCGCCATTGTCGAATAGGTGGTGGAACCGGAATTTTAGGACATACACAGATATCGGATCATGTCGAGATTTCTTCTTATACGATGATCGGAAAATCTATTCGGGAACCAGGTACGTACACTGGAATTTTTCCATTCAGTTCGCACAAAGTGTGGCAAAAAAATGCTGCCCAGTTGCGTCACTTGGATGAGTTAGCCAACAAGATAAAAGTGCTGCAGCAAGAGATTGCGACTTTAAGAAAGGAACGTTCATGAGTACAAGCACCCAAATGGACATTTATGAGGTTCTAGAATACTTGCCGCACCGTTATCCTTTTTTGCTAATCGATCGTGTACTGTCATACGAACCTGGCAAGGATATTGTGGCAGTGAAAAATGTCACAATCAATGAGCCTTTTTTTAGTGGGCATTTTCCGCACTACCCGGTTATGCCCGGAGTATTGACTATCGAAGCGATGGCCCAGGCTGCGATTATCCTGGCATTCAAAACGTTAGATACCAAGCCGGACGACAAGTCGGTTTATTATTTTGTTGGTATTGATGGGGCGCGTTTCAAGAAGCCGGTAATTGCGGGTGACCAATTAATATTAAAGGTATCGTTCCTACGTAATTCGCGCGGTCTGTGGAAATTTTCTGCGACTGCAGAAGTCGACGGGAAGATCGCGGCAGAGGCCGAATTGATGTGTACGGTACGGGAATTGTAATGTTTCACCCGACAGCCCTTATTCACCCAAACGCCAAGTTGGCAAGTAACGTTGAGGTGGGTGCATATTCAATAATCGGCGAGCATGTCGAGATCGACGAAAACACTCATATCGGCCCACATGTAGTGATCAGTGGACATACCAGAATTGGCCAGAATAACCGAGTTTTTCAATTTTGTTCACTAGGAGAAATCCCTCAAGACAAAAAGTATGCTGGTGAGCCGACGCGTCTTGAAATTGGTGATAACAACACCATTCGCGAATTCTGTACATTCAATATAGGCACCTCACAGGATGCTGGCGTAACACGGGTTGGGAACAATAACTGGATTATGGCTTATGTGCATTTGGCACATGACTGTCAAATTGGAAATCACACTATTTTTGCTAATAACGCAACTCTGGCCGGGCATGTCAAAATTGCTGATTATGCAATACTAGGGGGGTTTTCCCTGGTACACCAGTTCTGTCAAATTGGCATGCATGCAATTACTGGGATGGGATCTGTTCTCTCACAGGATGTTCCGCCTTATGTCACTGCCGCTGGCAATCCTGCTGCACCCCACGGTATTAATTCGGAAGGGTTGAAACGGCGTGGTTTTTCAAGTTCAGCGGTGATGGCGATTAAGCGCGCCTACAAGACCCTGTACAAATCCGGGTTGATGCTAGAGCAGGCTAAAGCCACCATTGAAGAACAGACAGCAGAATATCCAGATCTAAATGTACTGGTTGATTTTCTAGGTCGTTCGCAACGCGGCATTATTCGTTAATCTCGTTACATGACACAGCAAGTAAAAGTGATCGGCATTGTTGCCGGTGAAGCTTCGGGTGATCTGCTCGCCAGTCATATGATGGAAGAGCTAAAACGGGCAGTGCCCGGTGTGAGATTCATCGGAATCGGTGGACCTAAGATGCAGGCAGTTGGTATGCAAGTGTTATTCCCACAGGAAAAACTTGCGGTGTTCGGTTATATCGAAGTGTTGAAACATTATTGCGAAATAGCAAGTATACGTCGCAAGCTTCGAGCGCATTTCTATGCTCATCCTCCAAACTTGTTTATCGGCATTGATGCACCAGATTTTAATTTTGATCTGGAGTTGAAGCTAAAGAAACGCGGCATTCCCACCATACATTACGTTAGCCCATCTATTTGGGCATGGCGCGGCGAACGCATCCACAAGATTAAGCGAGCGGTATCGCATATGCTGGCGCTATTTCCTTTTGAATCCCCGCTATATGAAAAAGCAGGTATCCCGGTAACCTATGTCGGACACCCTCTGGCCGACATATTGCCAAAGGAGCCTGATCGGGACGCAATGCGCAAGCAGATGCGTTTGCCCACACAAAGTAAAGTGTTCGCCTTCCTGCCAGGGAGCCGCCAGAGTGAAGTACGAAATCTGGCTGTAACCTTTATTGACACCGCTAGAATTATTTTACAAAAATTGCCTGAATCAATCTTTCTTGTACCATTGGCGACCATTGAAACGCGTCGTATTTTTGAGGAAATTTCGAGGCATCGCGGGGGACAGGATTTGCCAATCAGGATCCTATTTGGTCATGCGCACGATGCGATAATCGCTGCAGATGTTGTGTTGGTTGCATCGGGTACTGCTACGTTGGAAGTTGCGCTACTCAAACGTCCCATGGTTATCACTTACAAGATGCCAGCCTTATTATATTGGCTACTAAAGCCCAAGGCATACCAGCCATATTTCGGCCTTCCAAACATACTTGCAGGTAAATTTGTAGTGCCGGAGCTGTTGCAGAATGATGCAACACCGGAGAATCTTGCACAGGCGCTGCTAAACTGGCTCACTAACGAGCAGGCAGTTACAGAGCTAGAAGCAATCTTCGCCGATATGCACTCCACGCTTAGGCAGGGTAATGCGCATAAGGCGGCGCAAGCTATCCTGCCATATCTGGGCGTACAAGACGGGGCCGTCAAGTGAAAAGCCACCTGCTTATCTGTGGAGTGGATGAGGCCGGGCGCGGCCCGTTGGCCGGGCCAGTCTATGCCGCCGCGGTAATACTGGATAACTGCCGGCCAATAGAGGGACTGGGAGATTCCAAGAAGCTCAGCGAAAAGCGACGCAATTATCTGGCGTTGGAAATAAAGCAACATGCCTTGGCGTGGGCGATTGCAGAAGCTTCAGTCGAAGAGATTGATTCCATCAATATTTTGCGTGCCAGTCTATTGGCTATGCGCCGTGCAATTGAAATGCTGCAGATCCGACCGCATGAAGTTTTGGTCGACGGCCTGTATTGCCCGGATACGGGACTACCGAGCCGTGCCATTGTGCGAGGGGATAGCAGTGTTGCATCCATTTCGGCAGCCTCTATCTTGGCCAAGACCGCACGTGATGCAGCCATGCTGTTACTGCATGATACTTATCCTCAATATGGTTTTGCTGCGCACAAGGGCTACCCGACTGAGGCGCATCTGGTCGCATTGAGAATGCATGGCGTTTCCGCCGAACACAGAAGAAGTTTCCGACCCGTACGAGAAGCATTACAACAAAAGAAGGGATAAAGCTGACGACCACTACACTCAACCAGTGGCTGCAACTCACCGGTCAGCCGATTGAAGAACGCGCCCCATTCAAGGCGTTGGACGAAGCCAGCTTCAACATAGAAGCGCGTAAAGTCGTTGGCCTCATCGGCCACAACGGCGTCGGCAAAAGCACCATGCTCAAACTGCTCGCCACCATTTCAAAATCCTCTAGCGGCAGCATCACCGTCAAGGGCAAGATAGCGCCGCTTATTGAAGTAGGGGCTGGCTTGGTGGGCAACCTCACCAGCCGCGGAAACATTTACCTCAACGGCTCCATCCTGGGCATTTCCAAAGCAGAGATACAACGCGAAAAATTAGTGTTTGACCCTAATGGCAATCGAGAAAGTGTGCAAGCACTTCGGCATGCAATGAGCACGCCTGATCCAAGACTGTAGTAGAAGCCTTGCAGTCAATCCACGACTATATTTTTTTGGACCAACTCTTCTACGCGAACCAGTTTATCGATTGCATGATGATATCCACAGAGCATCTAATTATCCATTCTGAAATCGGCAGGCAATAATGTCAGAAAATTGCAGGGGGTAAGGAAAAACGCTAGACTTGGCCAACTGTGAAAGGACACACCATGAGCGAAAACATTGAAAATTTGGTTTTAGAGCAGTTAAGAGCGCTCAGAAGCGAGATCATAGCTTTTCGGGCAGAGAATCAAAGCGAGTTCAGCGAGATCAAACACCGCCTAAGCCGTGTAGAAAGCGGAATTGCGAATATGCGCGGTGAAAACGCAGGTACATAGGAAGATGTTTACCGGCAGCAATCGGTTATCGACTCGATCAAGGAAAGATTACAACGCATCGAGAAACGGCTGGAATTATCCAACGGATAATTTGTGTCACAAGTAAGCTTTTTTCGTAGACTGTGTAAGAACTCTGTGGATACCAGAATGCAAAAGTATTGATTGTTCCTGACCCCAAGAAGGAAATACCATTGGGCACGTTTGCCTCTATTCTCAGGCAGCCCGGTTTGAGCAAGGAAGATTTTAGGTAACTATGCCCATCATCGAAGTCAACCACGTCACCAAAGAATACCAGCTCGGCCAACTGCAGAGCCTGAAAAACACCGCGCTCAACCAGTGGCGGCGGCTTACAGGCCAGCCGGTTGAAGAACGTGCCCCGTTCAAGGTACTCGCCCGGATCGACATTTCCATCACAAGGTGGTGCTGGCTGCATTGTGCCGGCTGCTCCGAAGCACAAATACTTGGATTCCGGGATGCCTGAAATCAGCCGCTTTTTTGGCATGATCATTGCCATGTATTACGATGATCATGTTCCACCTCATTTCCATGTCCGATATGGAGAGCAAAAAGCGATCGTTGCAATCGAGTCGCTAGCCGTGATCCAAGGTAAACTCTCACCTAAAGCGCTCGGGCTGGTAATGGAGTGGGCAGCTCAGCACCAGGAAGAACTACTGAATGACTGGATGTTGGCCACCCAGCACTCGCCACTCAAGCCAATCAAGCCACTGGAGTAAAACCATGCTCAAGGATATCGTTGAAGTAACGCCACTTCCGGGATACCGCCTACACCTTCGCTTTGAGGACGGCGTGGAGGGAGATGTGGACCTGACCACGCTCATAAGCTTCGACGGGATTTTCGCCCCATTGCTGGATATGTCACTGTTCAACCAGGCACACGCCAGCCCGGAGCTTGGAACAGTCTGTTGGCCCAACGGAGCGGATATCGACCCAGACGTCTTATACGCGGAGATATCCAGGCAAGCGCTTCCATCTTTTCCGTGCATGCGGCGAGTAGAGTAGTTCAGAGCGGCGCTGTTTACTAACCACTAATCACTACCCCCTATACGCTACTCACCATGCCCATCATCGAAGTCAACCACGTCACCAAAGAATACCAGCTCGGCCAACTGCAGAGCCTGAAAAACACCGCGCTAAACCAGTGGCGGAGGCTCACAGGCCAGCCGATTGTAGAACGCGCCCCGTTTAAGTCGCTGGACGACGTCAGCTTCAGCATCGAGCCAGGCGAGGTTGCTGGTATTATTGGCACCAACTGGGCCAGCAAGAGTAACGAGAATTGGTGTCTGGCCCCATTTTTTTGTTCATTTATTTGTTTTCATCACCCCGATGCGCCTTCACAAAACTGAACGACACGCCATCATTCAATCAATCCGATCGGTGGATCCGGATGCGGCTGTCTACCTTTTTGGCTCGCGTGTGGACGATACCGCCAAGGGTGGCGATATCGACCTTCTTGTTTTATCCAGGAAAATAAACCTGATGACGAAATTAGCCATCCTTGCCCAACTTCATCAACAACTGGGTGAACAGAAAATTGATCTTGCCGTCTACGCTGATCTTTCCAGGCCATTCGCTCGTCTGGCTGTAAAAGAAGGGAAACTGCTATGAATGTGGATAAACTGCTCCTACTGCAAGAAGAGTTGCGCGGCCTGGAAAACGCCGCTACTCATTTGCACTTTTCCATCAACCGAACGCAAGGTCTGCTCAATCAGCAAGACTGGCAGCCGGAAGAACTGGAACGCCTGGAATCGTTAGCCAGCAGGTTTGCCCGACTATCCGATCTGCTCATGCAAAGAGTGATGCGACTGATTGACGATCTGGAGCTCACGGCTACAGGCACGCTGTTGGACCGCATTCATCGTGCTGAAAAGCGCGGGTGGGTAGATGACGCCATAAAACTTGTACAAATTCGTGAACTTAGAAATCTGATCGCACATGAATACGCGGCGGACAAGATGTCCGAAATTTATGCCGCTGTCGCGGCTCTCGCTCCAGAGCTTCTCGCTGTGGTGCCAAAGGTCACTGCCTATGCTCGCGAACTAGAAAAAAAGTACCCCGTCCGCTGATAGTAATATCGCGTTGCCACACTCCAACTGATATCGCCCCATGCCCATCATCGAAGTCAACCACGTCACCAAAGAATATCAGCTCGGCCAGATAGAGAGCCTAAAGACCACTGCGCTCAACCAGTGGCGGCGGTTCACCGGACAGCCGGTTGAAGAGCGCGCCCCGTTCAAGGCGCTGGACAACGTCAACTTCTCTGTCGAGCAAGGCGAGGTTGCTGGTATTATTGGCAGCAACGGGTGCCGGCAAGAGTAACGAGGATTGGTGTCTGACCCATTTGACTTGAGAATAGTGGAGGTATGGTATGAAGACGGTCGATCGCATTTATGAGGAAACGAAAACCTTACCCGAAACGGTGCAGCGAGAAGTGCTTGATTTTGTCGAGTACTTGGCGCATAAACTTCAAAAAGAAACTGCTGGCTGGTCTGAGCTATCCGTGGCTGCGGCGTTGCGTGGTTTAGAAGACGAAGTGTGGCCTGAGTATCGGAACGAGGATATGAAGGAGAAATGGCGGTGATACGTCCAGGGCAAGTGGCAATTTTACGGTTCCCTAACACCGACCTGTCTTCAGGTAAGCCCCGCCCTGTTCTTTTGATTGCTCAAGTGCCTGGAGTCCATGATGACTGGTTGATATGTATGCTCTCTACCCAGCTCCAGCATGTTTCCGAAGGTTTTGACGAGTTAATCGACCAAAGTCAAAGTGATTTCCAATCCTCCGGCTTAAAAATTGCAAGCGTTGTTCGCATTGCGAGGATTGCAGTTGTGTCTGCAAATTTGCTTGTGGGGACGATAGGTGAGGTCAGCCTTGATCGTCTAAAAAGAGTACAAGGCAAGCTTGCTAACTGGATTCAAGGTTTATAGAAAGCCCACTAACCACTAATCACTAACCGCTGCTTACTAACCCCTATACACTAACAACTAC
>CAZPUT010000040.1:0-12464 GCA_964589845.1 uncultured Candidatus Nitrotoga sp.
ACTACTGCATCACCACGGTGACCATCATGACAGCACCATGCCGGAATACCTCCGCATTGCGGAAGCGCTTAGCCTGGATGCCTTCGCGGCCTACCGCAAGCTGGTATATGAGACTCCCGGCTTTACCGATTATTTTTTTGCGGCCACACCGATCCGAGAAATTGCTGAACTCAACATCGGTAGTCGCCCTTCCTCGCGCAAGGCATCCGACAGCATCGAAGACTTGCGTGCTATTCCTTGGGTGTTCAGCTGGAGTTTGAACCGTGTACTGTTGCCTGGCTGGTACGGCTTTGGCAGTGCGATACAAAAATTTATCGAACGTGAAGGCGACGCCGGGCTACAGCAACTACAAGCCATGTATCGAAACTGGGCATTTTTTCGCGGCTTGCTCTCCAACATGGATATGGTTCTGTCCAAAACCGACATGGGCATCGCTTCACGTTATGCTGAACTGGTGCCGGACGAAACCTTGCGTCACACCATCTTCAACATGATAGAAACAGAATGGCAACGCACTGTGGATATGCTGTTCGCCATAACTGGCGCAACCACTTTGCTGGAAGGAAATCCAACCTTGGCGCGCAGCCTCACCACGCGTACTCCCTATATTGATCCGCTTAACCACCTGCAAGTGGGGTTATTGCACCGCTACCGCTCGGGTGATACCCATGACCTAGTGAAACGTGCGATACACCTGACAATAAACGGAATTGCGGCGGGATTGCGGAATAGCGGATAGTTGGGGCAATGTTATTGCCACTCAATTTTCATGTGGATTCTGGAAGGATGTTTATACATTAAGGCAGTTAGCTAATACCTGCATGCATTCTGGGTACAACAAACTTTAATTTTTGGTTGGTTCGGATTCTTTAATAAACCATGGTCCAACCAACCACCTAGCCAAACTCTTTCACAATAAACTGCTGCCTGCGACTAATCGGCAACATCTCGTTCAATCTCTTGAGAGTGACTGTCCAGTGTGAATCGCCGTTTTTCTCATCGACAACTTTTTCGAAGCCGACTATCTCGGCTTTCGCTACTAAACAATTACGATGAATACGAATGAAACGTGCGGAAAATTCCTTTTCCAGCGCGCCGAGCGATTCTTCAGTCAGGTACTCGCGCTCCACTGTGCGCACAGTAATGTATTTCAGCTCGGCACGCAGATATAGCACTTGCTCGATGGGAAGGAGATGGATCTTGCCACGTTCGTGAATAGCAAGATTTTTACGCGGCTCGGGGAAAAGTTCCTGCAATTTTGCAATGCCTGGAGGCACGGCAGAACGTGCACGTGTGAGAGCCTCGCATAAACGCCCAAGTCGAATAGGTTTGAGCAGATAGTCAACGGCATGCAACTCGAAAGCCTGAATGGCGTAAACATCATAAGCTGTGGTGAAAATAATTGCTGGAGGCTTAGGCAGTTTGTTGAGATGCTGCGCCAGCTCGATTCCATCCATTTTCGGCATCCGAATATCTACCAGCACCACATCAACTTGCACCTCAGATAACTTGTCCAGCGCTTCGTGCCCGTTGCATGCTTCGCCCACCAGTTGCAGCGGAAGTTGTTCGGCGCAATCGGCAAGCAGATCCTTAAGGCGGCTGCGTGCAGGCGGTTCGTCATCCACTATAAAAACAGTGAGGGGGGTTTCAACATCGTTCATTGAGCTCTCCTTGAAGTAACACCAGACAATATACCCATCTTCTCTTCACGCAAGAGCTTTTACCCTGGCTCTCTCACGATAAAGAAGGTCGCTGCAGGGGTTCCTTAACATATGGCAGCTTGATATGCACACGGTAAAAATCCTTGCCAATCTCTACCGTATAACTTGCTTCGACATCGAATTGCAATGCTAAACGTTCACGTATATTGCTCAATGCCATTTTGTTGCCTACATGGCGGATGCCTTGTTCCTGACGCGGATTATACATTTCGAGGTGCATTTCATTGCCGTTGCGATATAGCTTGATATCAACAAGTCCGCCCTCGGCCAGCGGCTCAATGCCGTGATATACGGCATTTTCAAGTAACGGCTGCAATATCAGCGGTGGCAGCAGCGCATCATCCGGCATATTTTCGGTGTGCCAGTTTACCTTGAGGCGTTCGCCCAAACGTAATTGTTCCAGCGCGAGGTACTGATGTGCAAGCGCCACTTCTTGTCGCGCAGTCACTAAATCGCCATCGTGTGCCATCGCCATACGGAACAGATCGGCCATATCTTCCAACGCGGTCTCAGCACGTTTTGGGTCGGCGCGAACAATACCAAGCACAGCATTGATACTGTTAAACAGAAAGTGCGGGCGGATACGAGCCTGCAAGGCCTGCAAGCGTGCCTCATCCAGGGCGGGAGAAAGAGCATGGACACGAAATCGAAAATAGACTAACAAAAGACCAGCGATAACACTACCCAGCAAGGCGTTACGCCCAGCATGGAAATTCCCATGCGCTATGGTGTAAATGGACAGCTTGTCCCCCAAATGATAAATAATCAGTGTGGTAGCCATTGCCAATAGCAGTACTACAGTGGTGCCTTGCTTGTAGGTTAGTCGTTCTAGCCAGGGACTAAGTATGAACAATAGCGATAAATTCAACAGTAACACTGGTTGAAGCAACGCTGAGATGCCTATCATGCGCTCTACAGTCTCCTGCCAAGATGATGCTTGTGCAAAGGCAACCAACAGCACCATGCCATTGACTAACAACAGGCTACGCAATATGACGCCCAAGTTACGAAAATCGGGTAACGCATCGGTCAGCGTTTTTTGATTTATACTTTGCATATTTGGCATGACAGATATATCTCTGTATATACCGCACATTCTGGACAAGAGATGATGACTATGCAAGACAATAAAACCTGGTCGGGACGATTTGCCGAACCGGTAGCGGAACTGGTGAAGCGTTATACAGCTTCGGTGGAGTTTGATAAGCGACTGGCGCCGTTCGATATTCATGCATCGCTGGCTCATGCGCAGATGCTGGAGGCGTGCGGCATCATAACCATGCAGGATTTAACTGATATCCGTCGTGGCATGACACAAATCGAACATGAGATTCTCAACAACAAATTCGCCTGGTCACTCGACTTGGAGGATGTACATCTCAATATCGAAAAGCGCCTGACCACGCTTGTGGGCGATGCCGGTAAGCGCTTGCACACCGGACGTTCGCGCAACGACCAAGTGGCAACCGATGTGCGCTTGTATTTGCGCCACGCGATCGACGAACTGCACGAACTCATTCGCAATTTACAATCTGCAATAATTGATCTTGCTATACAGCACACGTATACCATAATGCCGGGCTACACCCATTTACAGGTAGCGCAGCCGGTGAGTTTCGCGCATCACCTGATGGCGTATTACGAGATGCTTAAGCGCGATGCGGAACGCATCATCGATTGTCGGAAGCGCGTCAACCGCCTGCCACTTGGTGCGGCCGCATTGGCCGGCACCAGCTACCCGATCAAGCGCGAGATGGTGGCGGAACTTCTTGGTTTCGACGGCGTGTGTGAAAATTCGCTAGACGCAGTATCCGATCGCGATTTCGCCATCGAATTTACCGCTTGCGCAGCGCTCACCATGATACATTTATCGCGCCTGTCAGAAGAATTGATCCTGTGGATGAATCCACGCTTCGGCTTCATCGACATTGCTGATCGCTTCTGTACTGGGTCGTCCATCATGCCGCAGAAAAAAAATCCAGACGTTCCAGAACTGGTACGCGGCAAAACCGGTCGCGTGAACGGCAACCTGGTAACCTTATTGACACTGATGAAAGGCCAGCCACTGGCCTACAACAAGGACAACCAGGAAGACAAAGAGCCCCTGTTCGATACGGTAGATACACTAACCAACACCTTGCGCATCTACGCCGACATGGTTGGTGGCATCACTGTCAAGCCGGTAGCCATGCGCGACGCTGCTTTGCAAGGTTATGCCACGGCCACAGACTTGGCCGATTATCTGGTGAAGAAGGGGTTGCCGTTCCGTGATGCACACGAAGCGGTCGCGCTGGCGGTGCGCTTTGCCGAGCAGCGTAATTGTGATCTGAGCGAGCTGAAGCTGGAGGAATTACAACAATTCTCGTCACTCATTGCAGATGACATTTACGCTGTTCTCACACTTGAAGGTTCGTTGGCCAGCCGTAACCACATCGGCGGCACTGCACCTCAGCAGGTTGAAACTGCCATCGCGCAAGCACGCAAGCACCTCGCAGGGCAAAATTAAATAATAAAAAAGGCGACCTTGCGGTCGCCCAAAAAAAACCAATACCTAAAACCATTTTTCTATGAATGGAGTAATGTCTTCAGCTCTCCATTTTTATACATCTCACTCACGATATCTGAGCCGCCGATAAATTTGCCATGGACATAGAGTTGAGGAACGGTTGGCCAATCAGAATAGTCTTTAATGCCTTGGCGGATTTCCGGATCAGCAAGCACGTCAACGGTGAAAAGACCTGTCACGCCGCATGCATTAAGAGTTTGTACTACATTGGCAGAAAATCCACATTGTGGAGATTGTGGCGTACCTTTCATATATAACACCACAGGATAACCGGTTACCTGTTGTTTGATGAGTTCTTGCACGTCCATATGATGACCTCTAAAATTTAGTTGAGTGATTCACTGGGTATATTAGCAGCACGTCCGCTGCCGGGTCAAGAATTAAGCAGGCAATTAATGCGCTGCCAACGCTATCACCATTAACAAACGTTGGTATGATACCCATCCATTACCTACTTGAACTCAGCAAGCGTAGCATGGGCTAACGTAGATACCGTCTTTAAAGTCAAGCATTTTTCACCCGGTAGGTTGGCGCTAAGCTTGCGAAGCCCAACATGAAATCAAGGGGTCAGATACGAATGCCACTAAGTTAAGCCGCTTTAGCATGGAAATAATACGGAGAAAAAGCACTGAAAATGGCATAATTCGCCATGCAAAATACAACGTCTCTATTCCCTGGTTTCCACCTCCCGACACTTCGTAGAACACCTCGCTCAGCGAGTCAGAAACTTTCCGATGAGATCGCAAAGTTAAAGCAAAAATCGTTTAGTCAACTAGCAGCCTGTCGGTCTCCCCCCCATTAAAGAATAAAATACCAACAAATCAGCACTATGAGATAGTATCATTAACGCTTACTAAACAATAAGTTGAATTTAATTTTATGAGTCGCTTCAAGCCAATCAAACGTGATATGAACTACCTGTTCCCGCCTTCGATGAACGACTGGCTACCGCACGAAATCACGAGGTCTAATATTCCAACAAAATGTTTGAATGTTAGAACTGACCCCGACTGTTCCGGACCCCGCTACCGCACCCAAGCAGCTATTTAGCTGGGACATCACCTATCTGCCGACACGGGTGAAGGGCGTCTATTTGTACCTGTATTTGTTCATGGATATTTTTAGCCGCAAAATCCTTGGCTGGCAGATTTACAAAGTGGAAAGCAGCGATCTGGCGGGGGATGTCATGCGCGACATTTGCGCCAGAGAATCCATCTTGCCGAACCAGGTGGTGTTGCATTCAGACAATGGCAGCCCGATGAAAGGCGCCACCATGCTGGCTACTTTGCAAGCGCTGGGTGTCGCGCCCTCGTTTAGTCGCCCTGCGGTCAGCAACGACAATCCGTACTCTGAATCGCTGTTCAAGACAATGAAGTATCGGCCAACATATCCGTGCCAGGCATTCGAAGATTTGCTTGGCGCCCGCCAGTGGGTCGGCATGTTTGTGCAATGGTATAACCATGAGCATCGGCATAGCGCCATCAGGTTTGTGACGCCTGCACAGCGCCACGAAGGCATTGATGTCTCGCTGCTGGAGAAGCGTGCCGCCGTCTATGAAGCAGCCAAGCAACAGCGCCCGGAACGCTGGAGCGGAGCCACCCGAAACTGGCAGCCGGTTCTCGTTGTGCACTTGAATCCTGATCAGCACATTAAAGACGAACTAAAGAAAGGAGATTTGGAGTACGAAATAGCAGCATGAATAAAAACATTCAGGCGACAACTAGCTTGACAGTCACCGCTTGCCCGGGGCAAGTCCAAGATGTCCTCCCTCGGTGCCGCAATGCGTAAGCTGGTGCATTTGTGCTTTGGCGTACTCAAAACTCAACAGCCGTATCAACACGATTATTTGAAATAATGATTGCCTTTAAAGACGGTATCTACCGGGCTCCTATAATTTAGAAAAGGCATAGAACGGAACTATTACAAACAAGCCAAAGTACCCTAGGCCACGCTCAATTAAGCCAATTGCCTTCAATAGCGCGGCCTGTTTGGGTAATAGCCGCCGATCAAACGTTTTATGTCTGTTCAACCATGCGCTCAGAACAAAATCAAAATCCTTGGTTACTAGGTAAACCCAAATATCAAAGATAACCGTAAGCACCAACACCAACCCCGCCCAAGCTACGCATGTCATAAGTAGCATGTACATCATGTACAACCCTCCAAAATAGTGACTATAGAAATCAAAGGGGTCACGCAGGTCGGCTAATGGGCGACCCCATTTATTAGACAAGTTAACTGCGAACGGCAATGGTTTTGCTGGAACGCACCACTAGTTTTCAGCCTGCTAAGACGGCGAAATCTGCCACTGCTTTAATTCACGGCGTCGCTTGGCATAATCGGGGCAGGCAATTTCGACCACCTGCCAAAATGCAGTAGAGTGGTTCATCTCGATAAGGTGGGCGAGTTCATGTACTACGACGTAATCAATCAAGTGCAGCGGCATTTTGATGAGTTGCCAGTTGAGGCGCACATCGCCTCGTGTGGTGCAGCTGCCCCATTGCGTGCGCGCGGAGGAAAGCTTCACCATGCGCGGTGTTACGTTCATCAGGGGTGCATAGTGTGCTACGCATTCTTTGAACAGGCTGTTCGCCTCGCGTTGATACCACTGTGTAACAATCTGCTCTATCAATGCTTGGTTAGCATCATCTGTGACATGCACGAATAATTGCGCACCGTTCAGTAGCGGTGGCGTAGCAAACAAGCTGACGACCACACGCAGGGTAAGTACCTCGCCCATGAAAAAGAGGGGCTGCCCATCCCGCCATTGTGGCGAGATGGGTTTCTTCGCTTGCCAATTTTCAAGTTTTTTTACTACCCAATGCGCTTTGTCCTGCAATACATCGTGCAGCCATTTTTCAGAGGCGCGCAGCGGCATGTTTACCGTCAGCCCATCATTGTCGATGCGCAGGCCTATGCTACGGCGTCGACTGGTACGTTTGAGGGTATAGGTAACCTGGGTGCCATCCAGGTTCACTGTGCGTTGTTCGACGGCCAGTGGGGTAATAAGTCGGCGTAATTTTTCAAGCATCAGGGCAACCGCGTGACTTCGGTTTCGATCCACTCTTCCACGCGCCGATTGATCTCTTCGGCCTTGAGACCGGCGGGATCAATGGGTGGCCCTATGCTCATGGTGATAACGCCCGGATGCTTGAGGAAGGATTTGCGTCCCCACAGTTTGCCCGCATTGTGCGCCACTGGAACTATTGGCACGCCGCTGGATGCACCTAAAAGTGCGCCGCCAATCTTGTATTTGCCGCGCTGACCAAAAGGAATGCGTGTTCCTTCAGGAAAAATAACCACGCAAAAGCCTAGCGCCAGCCGTTCTTTACCCTGGCGCAGCAACTGCTTGATTGCTTCGCGACCTTCGCTACGTTTAATGGCAACGGGGCTGGTCATCGCGAGACCCCAACCGAAAAAAGGAAGCCATAGCAGTTCACGTTTGATCACCCAGACTTGCGGCGGAAATACTTTTTGTAGCGCGATGGTTTCCCATGCAGATTGATGCTTGCACAGCACCAGACATGGTTTATTCGGGATGTTATTGGCGCCGCGCACTTCCATGCGGATACCGCATACCACACGCAACAGCCATAGCATGATAAGCGCCCAGCCCGAGATGATGCGATAGCGCGTAATGGGATGAAATGGAAAGGTGAGTATTGCAATTAGCGTAAACAGCGGCGTAATGACGATTTGCAGCAGCAGAAAAATCAGCGAGCGTATGAATACCATATCAGAGAAATTTTAAAAATATCGACGTTCCCGCGCAGGCGGGAATGGAAAATTCAGATCTTTTAGAGATGCCATTAAATGAGGGTGGGGACGACGGCTGCCAGATCACGATAGGTCAGAGTGCCTTCCGGCAAACCGCCCTTGGCCTGAGTCTTCGCGCCCTTGCCGGTAAGCACCAATATCGGCTGCGCGCCCATCTTGGCGGCGGCTTCCAGATCGCGTAACGCATCGCCTACCATAGGCACGCCCTTCAGATTCACGTTATAGCGCATGGCAATTGTTTCCAGCATGCCGGTTTTAGGTTTGCGGCAAGAGCAGTTGGCTTCCGCCGCGTGGGGACAATAAAATATTGCATCAATGCGCCCGGCTGCCTGCGCTACCGTTTTATACATCTTATCGTGAATGGCATTCAGTGTGAGCATATCGAACAGACCGCGTCCTATACCTGATTGATTGGTCGCTACTACCACACGATAGTCCGCCTGCACCAGGCGAGCAATTGCTTCAAGACTGCCGGGTAGCGGTTTCCATTCATTCGGGTGCTTGATGAATTGAGTGGAGCCATAATTAATAACACCGTCGCGGTCAAGGATGATGAGCTTCATTGCTGGCCCCATTTTCAGGTTGCCAGTTTGGAGATGTCAGCGACCTGATTCATCAAGTCACCCAGCCGCTTCAGCAAGGCCAGACGATTATTCCGCACAGCAGGTTCTTCTGCCATCACCATCACCTTATCGAAAAAATCATCGACTACGGTGCGCGCCGAGGCCAGCAAAGTGAGCATAGCGGTGTAATCCTGTGTCTGCATTCCGGCTTCCACCTGCGGTGCGAGTCTTTGCACGACTTCATACAAGCTGCGCTCCGCATTTTCCTGCAACAGCTCAACCTGAATTTCAGCTTCTACCGTGGCGGTTTTCTTCAGAATATTCTGAATGCGTTTGTTGGCGGCCGCCAATGCCGCCGCTTCCGGCAGTTTGCGGAAGGCACACACCGCTTCCAGGCGCGGTATCACGAGATCTATACGCGTCGGGTTTTGACACACAACAGCTTCAATTTCATCGGGAGAAAAATCGCGCTCGCGCAAATAACCGCGTAGTCGCTCGAGCATGAAGCCATGCACATCGGCCACGACACTGCCGCTCAATTTTTCAGCGGTGAAACTATCCTTGCTCAATTGCAATAGCATATCTAGCGGCAATGCCAGCGGGGTCTCGATTAGAATGCGCAACACTCCCAGTGCGTGGCGGCGTAATCCAAATGGATCTTTGTCGCCAGTGGGAACCAGACCGATGCCGTAAATGCCAACCAATGTATCCAGCTTGTCAGCCAGAGCCACCGCACAAGCCACTGCGCCCTGCGGCAAAGTGTCACCGGCGAAGCGAGGGTGGTAGTGCGCCGCAACAGCATCTGCCACTACCTGATTCTCGCCGTCATGCAGCGCATAATAGCGTCCCATAATGCCTTGCAATTCTGGAAACTCGCCGACCATGTCGGTGGTCAAATCGGCCTTGGCCAGACGTGCCGCCAGTTCAGCCACAGATTTTTCAGCATTAAGCTGGTGAGCGATGGCACCGGCCAGGGTGGTGATGCGCTCGACGCGCTGCAATTGTGTGCCCAGCTTGTTGTGATAGACCACGTTGGCCAGCTTGGCGACGCGCGATTCCAGCGTCTGTTTGCGATCCTGGTTGAAAAAGAAGCGCGCGTCGGCCAGGCGTGGACGCACCACGCGTTGATTGCCATCGATAATGTGCTTGGGATTGTCCACCTGCATGTTGGAAACAATCAGAAATTTATTGAGCAGCTTGCCGCCGTTATCCAATAACGGAAAATATTTCTGGTTCTGCTGCATGGTGAGTATCAGGCACTCTTGCGGCACTTCAAGGTATTCCTCCTCGAACTCGCCAACATAAATTACCGGCCATTCCACCAGCGCCGTTACTTCATCCAGCAGTCCATCAGATGGATTAATGCGCGCGTTGAGTGCGTGCGCTTTGGCTTTGAGATGTTCATCAATTCTGGCGCGGCGCTTTTCAAAAGAGGCGATAACCTTGCCATGCGTCAACAATGCTTCTTCATAGCTATTTGCGCATACGACTGGCATTTCTCCTGTGTGCAGGAAGCGATGCCCGCTCGTTAACCGTCCACTCTGCAGTCCCAATACTTCGCCGGCCACTATTCGATCCCCATGCAGCATAATCAAACCATGCACGGGACGCACAAACTGGTGGTCGGAGTCGCCCCAGCGCATTAGCTTGGGGATGGGCAGTTTTTTCAAAGCTTGAATTATGATGTCGGCCAAATAGACATCCAAGTGCTGACCTTTTTTCTCTAACCGTGCGACGAAATATTCGGTCTTGTCGTCATTATTACGCTGCAATTGTTCAAACGTCACACCTGCACCGCGCATGAAACCTTCCAGTGCTTTGCTGGGTTTGCCTTCGGCATCCACCCCGGCAGCTACTGCGGGGCCTTTGCGTTCTATCACACGATCAGCCTGCTGCGATGCTACATTGGTAATTGTCAGGGCCAGCCGACGCGGAGTAGCGAAAGGCGTGCAAATGCTATCTTCGCCCGCCAGTTCCTGTCCGCGCAGTTCAGTAAATACTTCGTTGGCGAAAACCGTGGAAAGACGTTCCAGCGCCTTGGGCGGTAGCTCTTCGGTAAGCAGCTCGATCAATAAAGTCTGTTTCATTATTTTGTCTCCCCGGCCTTGCACATCGGGAAGCCAAGCGCCTCGCGCGAGTCGTGATAAGCCTGCGCCACCAGCCTGGACAAGGTTCGCACGCGGCCTATGTAGGCAGCTCGTTCGGTCACCGAAATAGCACCGCGCGCATCCAGCATATTGAAACAATGCGAGCACTTCATCACCATCTCGAAACCGGGTAATACCAGCTCGGCGGCGATCAAGCGCTTGGCTTCGGCTTCATATTCACTGAAATGCCGGAACAACATCTCGACGTTGGAGTGCTCAAAGTTGTATTTGGATTGTTCCACCTCGTTCTGGTGGTATATGTCGCCGTACGTCACGATGCTGTCGCCATTCTTGGCCCACACCAAGTCATATACGTTTTCCATGTCCTGCAAATACATCGCCAGACGCTCCAGACCATAAGTGATTTCGCCCAGTACCGGGCGGCAGGGCAAGGAGCCAACTTCCTGAAAATAGGTGAACTGCGTCACCTCCATGCCATCCAGCCAAACCTCCCAGCCCAAGCCCCATGCGCCTAGCGTGGGCGACTCCCAATCGTCTTCCACAAAGCGGATATCGTGCTCACCGGTATTAATGCCCAGCGCGCGCAGACTGTCGAGATAGAGTTCCTGGATGTTGTCGGGCGAAGGCTTGAGCACAACCTGATACTGGTAGTAATGCTGCAAGCGGTTCGGGTTTTCGCCGTAGCGCCCGTCTTTGGGGCGACGTGAAGGCTGCACATAAGCGGCGCGCCAAGGCTCCGGGCCGATCGCACGCAAAAAGGTGGCGGTGTGAAAAGTGCCTGCGCCCATTTCGATATCGTAGGGTTGTAACAGAGCGCAACCCTGCTTGTCCCAGAATTGCTGTAGCGTCAGGATGATTTGCTGAAATGTGAGCATGTGACAAAACCGGCGTGATTTGTGAAAGTCGCTATTTTATTCCAATTTCAATTGGATAGTGGAACAAGGCGGGGACGAGCGGACAATGCAGAAAACATTGTCTGTTTTATGAGGCTAAATGTTGACTAGGATCACGACCTGTTAATTGCAAAAACCCTCTCTCCAACTCTCTCCCGCAAGCGGGAGAGAGTGTGATCGTCCCCTCCCCCGCTTGCGGGAGAGGGCAATGACCGCAACTCAACTGCCATGCTGCGGGTAAACCCAAAACAATATGTTTCGTTATTTACGATTTTATAGCCCGTAATACGGTAGCCCCTATGTCGGCTGGATTACGCACAACGAACATGCCCAGCGCTTCTATCGTGTCAATTTTAGCGGTTGCGGTATCGGACTCACTGGTGATAATCGCGCCGGCATGCCCCATGCGACGACCGGGAGGGGCGGATAAGCCTGCGACATAGCAGATTAGCGGTTTGCGCATGTTTTTCTTTGCCCAGCGAGCGGCATCGACTTCCTGCGGACCTCCGATTTCACCAATCATGAGAACCGCATCGGTATCGGGATCATCTTCAAATGCCTTTAATACAGTCGCGAAGTCAGTTCCATTTACTGGATCACCGCCGATACCGATAGATGATGATTGGCCGAGGCCAAGCTCACTCATTTGGGCGACAGCCTCATAGTTTAGGGTGCCGGAGCGTGAAACAATCCCGATTCTCCCCGGAGTATAGATATGTGAAGGCATGATGCCGACCTTGCCCACGCCTGGTGTAATAATGCCGGGTGTATTCGGGCCGATAATAATTGAGTTGGTTCACAGCCGGTCGCGCTCCACACGCACCATATCCTGAACA
>CAZPUT010000041.1:0-12235 GCA_964589845.1 uncultured Candidatus Nitrotoga sp.
ACGGCCTCGGCCTTGGGTTTCGCCGTTTGTCCATCATTGACTTGTCATCGGCCGGGCATCAACCGATGAGCAATGAAGATGGAACAATCTGGATCGTCTTCAATGGCGAAATTTATAACTTTGCCGATTTGCGCGCCGAACTTGAACAATGCGGGCATATCTTTAAGTCGCACACGGATACCGAGACGGTTATTCATGGGTATGAAGAATGGGGCCCGCAGGTTATCGAGCGCATGCGCGGGATGTTTGGTTTTGCGCTATGGGATCAAAAGCGTAAGAGTTTGTTGCTGGCGCGCGATCGTATTGGTATCAAGCCGTTGTTTTACTATCACGATGCGCGGCAGTTTGTTTTTGGCTCGGAACTGAAAGCGGTGCTGGCTGCGCCTGGCGTGCCGCGTCAGATTAATCGCCGGGGTATCTATGACTATCTGACGTACAACTATATACCCAGTCCACATACGGCGTATTTGAATATTTCGAAATTGCCGCCGGGGCATTGGCTCTTGGTTGACGATGCCGGTTTGCACCTGACCCAATACTGGGATGTGGACCCCGTGGCTACAACCGGCATTGATGAAGCCGAGGCTGTGCTGCAAGTCCGCCAGAGACTGGAAGACGCTGTGCGCTCCCATTTGATTGCCGATGTGCCAGTGGGAGTCTTTCTCAGTGGTGGTGTCGATTCGAGTACGTTAGCCGTGTTAATGGCCGATATGCACCCTGATCCGGTGCATACTTTCTCAGTTGGCTTTGATGTGCAGGAAAGCAATGAACTTCCCTACGCGCGTTTGATTTCCGAACAGATTCATGCGAATGCAGCCGAACGTGTGCTGACCTGGCCAAATGCTCAAGCGCAGCTGCAGCAGGTCATTGCAGTGTATGATGAGCCATTCGCGGATTCTTCCAGCGTGCCAACGATTGCCGTATCGCAACTGGCGCGTGAACAGGTAAAAGTAGCATTATCCGGCGAAGGTGGCGATGAAGTCTTTGCGGGTTATTCCACTTATGAGACCTGGATAAAGCAGCAAAGATTTGGTGCTATTATTCCCAGTGGTTTAAAAGCGTTTTTGAGCAAAGTTGCTCGTGCCTGGCCGCTATCGCGTGGACAGCGTTATTTACAATACTTGGTTGGATTGCCATTTACGCCTTTGGAACAATTTGGGCGGATGATGGAATGGATTTCCATAGAAGAAAAGCGGCGTTTGGTTCCGTCCGAATTATTACACGACCTGGATGATCACGATGACCGCTGGTACTTTCGTCAATATTGGCGCGAAGAAGCTGACCCGGTGACGCGCTTGCAATATTTGGACTTCAAGACCTATCTGGCAGATGACTTGCTGGTGAAAGCGGATCGTGCTTCAATGTCCGTATCACTCGAAGTACGCGTACCGTTGCTTGATCATCCACTGGTTGAGTCCCTGTTCAAAATTCCCGGCAGTCTGCGTTTCAAAAATCAACGCACTAAATATTTGCAGCGCGCCGCGATGGCTGATCGTTTGCCTGAAACAACCTTAACTCGCCGCAAAATGGGTTTTACGCCGCCGTTGAATCGCTGGCTGTCGCCGGAAAATAGCCAATGGGCGCATGACCTGCTTGATAACGGAGCGGCGGTAGAGTTGGGCCTGTTGAAGCCTAACTCCATCAACCTCTTGTCTCCACATCCCGAGTGGTTGTGGGCATCCAAGGTATGGGTGCTGTTAATACTGGAAACATGGGCGCGGCAGGAGAGAGATCTGCTTGCTTAAGTTTTGCACATTGCCGTGATTGTATTCTCTTGTTTCTTGATGCTTTTAGGAACCTATGAAATCAGACTATTATCAATATACACATAAACTGCCCCTTGCGTCTCGGGTATCTTTACAGGTGCGGCAAAAGATCTTTGCCGCATTTATGAATGTAATGCAGCCGCAAGAAGATACTCGCATCCTGGATTTGGGCGTAACGGGTGATGCAAGCCAGCCCGAATCAAATTTTTTCGAGCGTTGGTATCCGCACAAGGATCAGCTGGTTTGTGTCGGGACAGAAGAGGTGGAGGATCATGAACAAAAATATCCCGGCATGAAATTTGTGCGCGTCGCACCCATGCAGCCTCTTCCATTTCCTGCCGGTCATTTTGATATTGTTTTCAGCAATGCGGTTGTTGAACATGCCGGCTCAAGACAGCAACAGCAATACTTTATTCAAGAGGCTCTGCGTGTAAGTAAGGCGTTTTTTCTCTCGACTCCCAATCGTTGGTTTCCTGTTGAGGTGCATACCGGCTTGCCATTATTGCATTACTTGCCGATTCCTCTGCACCGGCATATTCTGCGGATATTGGGTTACGATTACTATGCCTTGGAGGATCATTTGAATCTGCTTGATACCAAAGGTCTATTGCAGCTGTTTCCGTCTTCGGTGACAGCTGGGATCTTCAAGATAAGGTTTTTTGGATTTACATCGAACTTGGTTGTTTATGGATCAAGCGTAAAGGAGTTGGCATAGAATTATGGCTGTATTAATCGCTGGGAATACTCCCGTCGAAGAAGCGGCTCAACGCCCTTCTTCAAATAAGTGTCCGATCTGTTATAGCCGCCGGCTTTATTATGCCTTTTCAAAGCAGGGATATCGCATTGTGCGTTGTCATGACTGCTTGCTTTTGTTTCTCAATCCTCAGCCAAGCGATAATGAGCTGGAGGCGATCTATTCCCCCACTTATTTTCTTGGCGAAGATACAGTTGAGGCAAAAAACAGAGTTTCCGCCATGAAACGCGCCACCGCTCGTTACTACCTAGATGTGATTGGAGCCTCAAGTGGTGGTGGAGTGGCTACACTTTTAGAAATTGGCTGTGGACAAGGAGATCTGCTTTTGGAGGCTCTGGATAGGGGATATAAAGTAACTGGAGTGGAATACTCAGCTTCGTCTGCTGAACTGGCCAGTCAACGGGTAGGCGAACGGGGTACTGTTTTGTGCGGTGATTTGCGCGGACTGCCCATCCCTGAAAGCAGTTTTGATGTTTGCGTTCTTTCGGATCTTATCGAACATGTTCGCGACCCGGTGGATTTTCTGTCGAATTTACGGAGATTACTAAAACCCGAAGGGGTGATCTTCATTACAACTCCAACCCTGGACTCATGGTCTGCCCGATTGATGAGACAAAATTGGATGGAGTTCAAGCCAGAGCACCTTTTCTACTTTGATACAAACACGATCCAACATGCGCTATTTCAGGCGGGGTATCACCAGGTCCGTGTTACGCCCGGGGGAAAGGTGCTGAATTTGGAGTATATCTCGAATCACTTTAAACGTTTCCCTGTTCCGTTGACCCCGTTGATATCTGCAGGCGCGCAAGTGTTGCCGCAATGGTTAGGCGAGCGCAATTTTCGGATTGTTGCCAGCGGAATGATTGTGCTGGCGCGCGCAGATGCGCAGCCTGATCGGCGTAAATTGTCTGTGATTGTGCCTGCGTATAATGAAGCGGCTACGCTGGATACGCTTATGCAAATACTGTTGCAAAAACAGTTGCCCGATCTCGAAATGGAATTTATCATTGTTGAGAGCAATTCGACTGATGGTACGCGCGAGATTGCCCTCAAATATAAAGATGATCCACGTGTACGTATTGTTTTGGAGGATCAGCCGCGTGGTAAGGGCGCAGCAGTTCGTAAGGGTTTGCAGTATGCGTCGGGAGATTTCATCCTGATTCAGGATGCCGACCTCGAATATGATATAGAGGATTACGATGTGTTGCTTGAGCCTCTGGTTTGCGCGCGCGAGGCGTTTGTATTAGGTTCACGACATGGGGGTGATGCATGGAAGATGCGTCATTTTAGTGATCTGCCCCTGTTGGGTCTGGCGTTGAACTTTGGTCATCTACTTTTTACCACGTATGTTAATTTGTTGCTTGGGTTGCGGCTCAAGGATCCCTTTACAATGTTCAAGGTATTTCGCCGTGATTGCATTTTTGGCCTTAATTTGACATGTAATCGCTTTGACTTTGACTTTGAACTGCTGATCAAACTGGCGCGTAAAGGATACCGTCCGGTTGAGATACCGGTTAATTATCGGTCGCGTTCCTTTAAGGAAGGGAAAAAAGTGAACGTGTGGCGCGACCCATGGACTTGGATCTGGGCGGCCTTAAGAAGCCGCTTTGCATCCCTATAAAGCAGGAATTTAAATGCTCTCATTGTGCTCGATAAAATGGTTTAAAAATCCACTATTCTGGATTTTGCTACTCGCAGGCATCTGGCGTGGCTTGGCATTTTTGTCAATCCCCTTGATCTTTACTACCGATGGTACCACCCATTTTGCGACCGCCATGCGGCTAATACCGTTTTCATATGATGTCTGGTTTCAGGCATGGATTACGCCGGCTTATGCAGTTTTCCTGCGAAGCATTATGTTGGTGGGGGGCGTTCACCCGCTTCCTATCATCTTTGTACAATCTGTTTTGGGACTTTTGTCGGTCCTTGTTTACTATAAGATAGCAGAGAGAGTTGCCGATCGAAATGTAGCCATCATAATTGGACTATATATTGGACTGCATCCCGGCCTTGTGGTTTTGGAACATTTCCTTTTGACGGAAACTCTGGCCTTGTTCTTGCAAGGTTGTGCATTACTGCTCAGTTTGATCGTTTTACACAGCACGCCCCCCAAAGAAAGCCCGCTATGGAGTTTGGCTGCCGGGCTTTTGTGGGCAATAGCTGCTTTGGTTCGCCCCGTCTTGCTAATTATGTTTGTAATTGTTACCTTGTGGGGGGGAGGAATCTCAGTGATGCGATTGTTCCAGCGCAACCACCAGTCATTTTTATTAACATTACGATCAACTGCTTTAATAGGATTTTGTGGTTTGCTGATCATGTCGCCATGGTTGGTCAACAATCTGGTAATGCATCGAAAAATTGGTTTGACAGGAATATCCAATATCGGTCGGCTTGTCTTTGCGCTGCGCGAGGGCTTTATGTTGCCGAGTGATTCGCCAGAACTACTTGCTCTTGTCCCGGACATGCCTCAAATCTGTAAAAGTAATCCCGAGGGGTGCGGTTGGGACGCCGTTCAAGCTGTGCGTGCTCAGGGTAAGAGTGAATATCAAATAGATGACTGGGCCCAGGATTTGCTTAATCGCTATACCGAAACCCATCCAGGCAGATTTGTTCAATCGGTTTTTCGCACGGCTTTAGAGCAGACCGGGTTGATTAATGGGCGGTGGCATGAAGTGGATGATTACGTTTTGATTTTTGCTGATAAACCTGAGTTATACATATCTAATATGAAGGTTTACGTTGGTTGGGATGAGCGGTTAGGAGCACTGGTGCAGCCGGAACGTTTCGGCCTTGCGCGTAAGCCAGTGATTCAGTCATACCATTTATGGGATTGGCGTTTTCCGCTTATCCCCATGCTTTTTCTATTGGGCCTACCTTGGGCGCAAAGGACGACTGGGCTGGGGCTGATAACCCTTGTGACTTTGGCGGGAATGCTATCTTTAACATTCCTGTTGGCACCGGTAGATCGTTATCTGATTTTGCTTGAGCCATTGTTGCTGCTTGTGGGCTTGGCAGGATGTCAAAACCTCTTGGGTGGTAGTGGGTCGCAATAAATGTTCGTGAAATGTGCTGCCCACGAGTTGCTCGACGTAAGTCGGAGTGGCACTCCGACTGAGTCTTCCACGCCATGAATCTGTTAATTTTTCCTGAATACCCGTATCCAACCAACCATGTCGTCGTCGAGACGGTCTTTGAACGATTGTTGCCGCAGCGCGGTCACACCATCCACATGATTCGACCCGCGCATGATAGCATCAAATTGGAAACCCAATCTTTGCCGTGGGGATCTGGTTCCTTGGTGACGTTTCCGTATCAACCGCCCTCCGGGGCGCTTAGAAATGTGGCAAAGAGTTTTCGTTGTCGGCGCTGGCTGGCGGATGCCATCAAGACACTGGATCATACGCCACTCGATGCTGTTTTGGTTCGCAATGATTTGATGACTGCATGGCTGGCACAGGCGTTTGCCCGTCGCCGTGGCATTCCATTTGTCTTTCAGGTTTCCTCTCCGGATGCCGAATTCAAACTGCGATGGGCAGTGCAAGGAAGTTCGTTTACGCATGTATATGCCCGCTTACGAGGCTATCAGGATTTGATTGCCCGGCGCCAAATATGCCGGCGCGCGGATGTGGTGCTGGCAATTAGTGCGGCCATGCGTCGCTATATGATCGAAACTGAACATGTATCAGCTGATCGCGTGTTTAGCTTTCCAATGGGATTCAACGAACCACCAATACTTTCCCCCGCCCGACTGGCCGAGATGCGCGCTAGTTTGAATTTGCCGGAAGGTAGAACACTCGTGTACTCTGGAGTTCTCGACCCGGTGCGTGAGCCGCAGTGGATGTTGGATGTATTAAGCCGCGTTAACGCGACATTTCCAGATGTTGCATTGCTGGTGCTCACAGGACAATCTGGAACGGATCCACGCCGCAAACAATTTGAGAAAGATGCGGCGGCGCGGGGCGTGCATGTCAAGATCGTTGGACCGTTATCACATGGGCAGGTGGGAGAGTACTTGCAGTGTGCAGATGTAATGCTTTCTCCAATTAACCCGATATTTGAATATCGCATCTCTTCACCCACCAAATCGATCGAAGCGTTGGGGGTTGGATTGCCTGTGGTGGGTAACAGTGAGATCGAAGAACACGCTGTAATTCTGAACCAATCAGGTGGTGGAATTGCAGTGCCGTGGGACTTGGAGGCTTTTTCCGAGGCAGTAGTATACTTGTTGAGCAACCCGGATGAACGTAAGCGAATCGGGGCACTTGGCAGGCAGTGGGCACGGGAGCATCGCGCATATACACGGCTAACAGACTACCTCGATAATATTTTACGTGCCGCTCATTCATTAAACACACTTGGGAAATTGCCACACGTCCCGGAATGAAGTACATGTTTTCCGAAACATCCTGGATATCACACCTATGGTTACTAATTCTTCATTTCGAGTTTTTGCCAATAAATCCCTTCTCCGTTTTTCGAAAAAACGCTCCGTGCTGGTTGGATTATTGGCGTATGCGTTTCTTTATGACAATTCGACCAGCCTGCCCTCTGTGAGGGGTTATGTCTGGACTCGCCTGTTCGATTTGCCGCGTCAGGTCCGCTTCATTGAGATTGGCGTTGTTGGGATCATTGTGTTGTTCCTGCTGGCTCGACCCATATCGAGATTGACGCGCAATCTGCTTTTAGCCATCCTAGTTTTTTGCTGCTTAAGTACATCTTCCTATCTGGCGACTATGCTGGGGCCGGTTGTGGATGTTTTTCGCCTGCTTTATGCTTACCTGTTGCCGGCATTGTTGTTCATTATTGGACGCGAAATGCGGCTGGATGCGCGGGCACGCCATGTCCTTTTTTGTTTTTTGTTGATCTGGGTGGCGATCAGCGCAATGATCTCTTGGTATCAGTTCATCGCCTTGGGTTATCCAATTGGAGACGATATCACGGGCCTGAATAAAGATGCGCATGCCAACGGCAATCTCTTGGTTATCGCGAGCCTGATCTTGATCGCGCGGGGACTGTGGCTGCGGCGCCGGTCCGAAATCGGACTGGCCCTGTTTTTTATGTTAACGATGGTTTTGTCAAGTGTCTTAAAGACAATGTTTTTCAGCGTGTTGGCTTTTGGCTATGTTGCCTATTCCTATATGTTGCCCCCTAAATCGTCTCTCCGCTGGCGCCAAGTTGGGCGCTTCATTGGGGTGGGCGTCTTGCTGGTGTCACTTGCAGGGGTGGTTTTCATTGCCTTCACGAGTTTTGACTTGTTGTCTTCTAACAGACTTGGTGATGCCATTAACCGGATTACTTCAGATCCATTCAAGTTCGGTCCGATAGTTGCGCATGCCAAAGTGGTGAAATTGCTGGCATCCAGCCCTGAATCTTTGCTAATAGGTTATGGCCCGTATTCGTATGCAAATCCGATCAGCTTTGGCCAAACCCTTGAGCAAGGGAGTCTCGCCCGGTATGCGCGCAAGGACCTATTGGCTTTAGTCACAGACCATGGTGAAGATGCTAAAGTCACATTGACTTCGAGTTGGCTGGCTGAACTGGGTCCCCTGGCGACAGCGATGTTGGTATTGATTTATGGAACGATACTGATTCGGGTGTGGCGCTGTGTGCGATCGGATGATCAGGAGAACCGGGCGTATGCTGTTGCGCTGGTCGGCTGCTTGATCGTGCTGTACCTGACGGCTTCAACAAGCTTGTTTGGCTCTCTCGAAGTTATTTCGGTATCATGGCCCGTGATGTTGCTGGCGGGAATTCTTGTTCGGTTGGAAATGCAGGGACGAAAGATACAACAAGTGCTGCCTCAAATAATAAATGATACTGCTAATTTTGCTGACATTGAGGACGGCATATGAAAGTGGCGTGGGTATGCTATTATCCAGGCAGTTTGTTTCCTGACCGACCTAAAATAAACTCTGATCCGATGTTTCATCCAGTCCCGTGGATTTCAGCGCAGGCACCGGTTATTGCCCGCACACCGGGCATTGAGTTGCACATTGTCACTGTTAAAAAAAACTGCCAGTCTGATGATCACTTTGAGCAGGATGGCGTTCATTTTCATTTTTTGAAAATTCCCCCTGTTCCTCGTGTTGGTCTGCTTTTTCAAGTTGATCTTTACCGGATTCGCGGTTGTTTGCGAAACATCCAGCCGGATATTGTCCACGGCTTTGGAACTGAATCAAGTTACGGATTATCGGCGGTTACTAGTGGCTATCCTGCCTTGTTGATGATTCAGGGTATTGTGGCCGAGATCGTTGCGGCAACGGGAAGGAAAAGCGCGTATGGAAATCCTGCGCTGCTCCTTACTCTGCTTTTGGAGCGATATACAATACGTCATTGCCGGAATTTTGTGTGCGAAACTGATTTTTCTGCCGGATATGTGCGCCGGGTCAATCCTGAAGCAAATATTCATATAATTAGTAATTTGGTGCGGAGCGAATTTTACGAACTGCGGCGAAGCCCATCTGTAGATCCGGAATTACTGTTTGTCGGTTCTGTCATCCCTGAAAAAGGCATCGAGGTATTGTTAAAATCCTTTGCGTATACACTGGTGAATTTTCCTACAGCTCGTTTGCATATAGCTGGTGCATATGAAGATGGATATTTTCTCAATGTACTCAAGCCCTTGGTGACTGATTTGGCTTTGCAAGACAGGGTGGTGTTTCATGGATATTGTTCGTTGAGTAAGTTGCTCCCGCTGTTTGCGCGAGTCAGCTTGGTGGTATTGCCTACCTTAATGGATACATCACCGAATGTGTTGGCGGAAGCATTAGTGGCCGGTGTGCCGGTGGTTGCCAGCGCCGTAGGTGGAATACCGGAAATGTTGTCTAATGGTGCGTATGGTGTGTTGGCGCATCCAGGATCCGAGGTCTCTCTGGCTGAAGGAATTTCACAGGTACTGTCAGACCCGAATCGTGCTGACGTTCGCGCATCTTTTGCGCAGGAAACAGCTCAGCGTGAGTTTAATATCGAAACTCAGACGCGTAAGCTGGTCGATGTTTATCGGCTGATGCTTGCGCAGTAGGTCTGCTTTCGGGTTATTCATTATGAAAGGTGATGATATTATGTCAGTTACTAAAAAGAATGCAATATTGCATTTTATGAAGACTTTGGGAATACTCTCAACGGACAATCCTTTTTATCGTTGGCTTGCCGCCCTTGGTTTTTTAGCGATGAAAATTACAGGCTGGATTCCTTCCAGTCACGTTCGTGGCTGGCTGTACCGTTTGATGGGCATGCGAATTGGAAAAGGCTCGCATATATATAGTGGATCTGAAATACGTCGCCCGTTTGGTGTTACGATCGGGTCAGGCACAAGCATTGGGCATGGCGCGGTGTTGGATGGCCGTGGCGGGTTGACAATTGGCGACAATGTAAATTTATCGTCGGGTGTGTGGATTTGGACCATGGAGCACGATCTGAATTCACCGCACTTTGATGTGCGTACCAGTCCGGTAAAAATCGGAAATTATGCCTGGCTTAGTTGTCGGGTAGTCATTTTACCCGGTGTTACCGTGGGCGAAGGCGCGGTTGTCGCTGCCGGGGCAGTCGTGACAAAAGATGTGGAACCCTATACATTGGTCGGGGGGGTTCCGGCAAAAAAAATCGGCGAACGCCGTCGTGATTTAAGTTATGATGTATCCGCTTATACCCCAATGATATAAACTTGCAGAGATGTCAACTCCATTCTTTACCATTGTTACACCATCTTATAATCAGGATCGTTTTATTGAAGCGACCCTGCAAAGCGTTCTGACGCAGGATTATCCACACAAAGAATACCTGGTGCTGGATGGAGGCTCGACAGACGGCAGTGTTGACATCATTAAGCGCTATGCTGATCGGCTGGATTACTGGGTTTCAGAGTCGGATCGCGGCCAGTCGCATGCCATCAATAAAGGCTTTGCCCGATCCAGGGGTGATGTATTGGGTTGGCTCAATTCGGACGATACGTTATTGCCCGGCGCGTTGACTATAGTGGCGCAGACCTTCGCGGCTCACCCGGAAATTGATTTGGTGTACGGCGACTTTGTCTACACTGATCCAGACGGACAGTACCTGCGCCGAAGACATGTGTTTTCTAATCTGTCGTATACTACTTTGTGGCATCATGATTATCTGGGTCAGCCGGCAGTATTTTTTCGGCGTACTTTATGGGAACGAGTTGGTCCACTCGATGAGAAGTTGCATTATTGCATGGACTGGGACTTGTTTTTGCGGATGTGGAAAGTGTGCCGGCCTTTGCACATTCCACATGTGCTTGCCACTTACCGCCTTGATCCATCTACAAAGTCTGGCGCGGAGGATAGCGAAAAGATGACTCAGGTAGTGCATCTGGTACAAAAGCGCCATGCGCCGCAGCGTTTTGAGACTATATGGCTCAATCGCCTATGGCTACGCTATCAATATTACCTAGCGCTTGGGTTGCGTGTCTGGACAGTTGTACGTGATAATCCGTTATCCTATCTAAAGACCATGAACTTGATGTTTCCAGGACGGCGCATATTCAATCTGTTCAAGTTCCGTATGCGGCGGCCGTTCTAATTGCAGGGATAAAATTTATATGATACAAAATATGCAGGATTCTTCACGCCCGCTTCGCGTGGCCATTGTTCACGATGCGCTTGTCAATATGGGCGGCGCCGAACGCACATTGGCATTCATGTGTGAAACTTTTCCGGACGCGCCGATTTTCACGTCAGCGTATCTGCCTGATCGAACGTATCCCGAATTTCGTGCCAGGCAGGTGCATGTTTTGCCAGGGTCCCGGTATGTTCACGACGAACGGGGTGCCAAGCGGTTATTTTTCCTTTGGGTCATGGGTTTTCGAAATTTGAATTTGGATAATTTTGACGCAGTACTTTCTTCCACCACATTTGCGGCCAAATACATTCGCCATCATAAACATTGTTGCTATTGCTATGCCCCTTTTCGATGGATTTGGAAGCCTCAGTCTTATTCCCCCGACAGTCTACCTGTCAGCCGGGCTTGGAACGTGGGCTTGAGTTTGGTGCGTCCCTTTCTTCGGCAGATTGATTTTCGCGCAATGCAGCAAGTGCGCCGCATTGCTACAAGTTGTCAAAATATGGTTAGAGAGATTCAAGAATGTTATAAACAGGAGGCGCAAGTCGTCTATCCGCCAGTTCGATTATCTGATTACACCTGGAGTGAACCGGCGGGGGATTATTATTTGACAGTGTCTCGTTTGATTTCTCACAAACGTGTAGATCTGGCTATTCAGGCTTGCCAGCAACTTGGACGTAAACTGGTGGTTGTTGGAGACGGCCCCGAACTGGCGCCGCTGAAAGCAATGTCTGGCCAGCAGCTGCGATTCGCAGGCAATGTCACAGATGCGCAGCTACGGGAATTGTATTCACATTGCCGTGCGGTCATTTTCCCAAGCCACGAAGATTATGGTATCGTTCCGATAGAAGCCCAGGCTTGTGGACGCCCTGTAATAGCTTACGGGGTTGGTGGAGCGCTGGAGACTATAGTCGAAAATCAGACCGGCGTATTTTTTAAAGAACAGACAGTAGAATCTGTGATTGAGGCCATTCAGAGAGCGGAACAGATTCCCTTCGATCCTTATGTAATTCGGCAGTCAATACAGAAATTCGACGCCGAAAATTTCAAGAGTGAATTACTCAAATTTGTGACACAGCCATGATTCCCCGCCGTTTCTTGTTACTCCTTGATGCCGTAGTTTTGTGGATCGCCT
>CAZPUT010000042.1:0-11777 GCA_964589845.1 uncultured Candidatus Nitrotoga sp.
CGCGCGCGGGCAGTGGTCAAGGCCGCACCAGTGCCGCTACTGGCAAGCC
Source organism: uncultured Candidatus Nitrotoga sp. (assembly GCA_964589845.1). Lineage (GTDB taxonomy): Bacteria > Pseudomonadota > Gammaproteobacteria > Burkholderiales > Gallionellaceae > Nitrotoga. The sequence continues at coordinate 50 of CAZPUT010000042.1, forward strand.
TGCTGCTCGCACACCGGCATCGCGTTCCGGTGGATATGGCCGCTAAACAATGTCTTCACCAGACGAAACAATCATAGCGGCGACCAAACTGTGGTTGGAGCGGGCCGTCATTGGCCTTAATCTGTGCCCGTTCGCCAAGGCCGTTCACGTGAAAAATCAGATACGCTATGTGGTGAGCAGTGCGGCCACGCATGAGGACTTGCTAAGTGATCTCATGCGAGAGCTGGAATTGTTGGCTGAAACGCCAGCTACAAATATCGACACAACCTTGCTGGTTCATCCCTATGTGCTCACTGATTTTATCGAATACAACGACTTTCTCGATGTGGCCGATGCGGCGCTGGAAGACATGGATTTGGAAGGGTTGTTGCAAGTGGCCAGCTTTCACCCGCAGTATCAGTTTGACGGGACGCAGCCTGACGATATAGAAAATTACACCAACCGGTCGCCGTACCCAATGCTGCATCTGCTGCGTGAAGCGAGTGTCGTGCAGGCGGTGTCGGCTTTTCCTGAGTCCGAGAAAATATTCGACAAGAACATTGAAACACTGCGCCGTTTGGGTCACGCAGGCTGGAATGACTTGGGGCTGGCTAAGGTCAGCTCTTCCCAGGAAAATGAATGACTGCGCAAAGAGCTGTAACGGTGACATCGCCAACTTTTTCTATACTTACTCCCGATTGCGTCATGAACGCGTTGGACAGCCTGGGCTGCCACAGCGATGGCCGCCTGCTGGCACTTAACAGCTATGAGAACCGCGTTTATCAGGTAGGGATGGAAGAAGGTTCGCCGCTGGTAGCAAAATTCTATCGGCCGGAGCGCTGGACGAATGCGGCTATACTCGAAGAACATGCTTTCGTGCAAGAGTTGGTCGAGCGCGAAATTCCGGTAGTGCCTGCTTTGGAGCTGGGTGGCAAAACACTGCACACCTTCGAAGGATTTCGCTTCGCCGTTTTTCCCAAGCATGGCGGGCGTGCGCCTGAACTTGAAGATCGAAACACGCTGGAATGGATGGGCCGCTTTCTTGGTCGGATCCACGCCATTGGCGCGCTCAAACCGTTTCAGCATCGCCCCACACTGGATATAGCGAGCTTCGGTTTAAAACCGCTTGATTTTTTACTGACCAATAATTTTATCCCGGCTGATCTTGATGCTGTCTATCGCAGCGTAGCAGAGCAGGCACTGGCGGGTGTGCGTCATTGCTTTGAGCGTGCCGGCAGCAATATAAGAGCGCTACGTCTGCATGGAGATTGTCATGTGGGTAATGTGCTGTGGACGGATGATGGTCCACACTTCGTGGATTTTGACGATAGCCGCATGGGGCCTGCTGTGCAGGATTTGTGGATGCTGTTATCAGGCGAGCGTGCTGACATGGCGCGGCAGCTGAATGACGTGCTGGCGGGGTATGAAGACTTTTACGATTTTGATACATGCGAGCTGCATCTGGTCGAAGCACTGCGCACCTTGCGCCTGATTCATTATTCCGCCTGGCTGGCACAGCGATGGGATGACCCAGCCTTCAAGCAAGCCTTCCCGTGGTTCAATACTCAACACTACTGGCAAAATCGCATTCTCGAATTGCGCGAGCAGATCGCGCTGATGGATGAACCGCCGCTATGGCCGGTTTGATAAATGGGCCCTGATATGGAAACTCGTTGCGCTTGCGATAGCAATAAAAATTTCACAGACTGTTGCGGGCGTTATATCGGGTGCAACACGCCTGCTCCCAGCGCTGAAGCATTGATGCGTTCCCGCTATGTCGCTTACACATTGGAATGCGAGGATTACATACTGGCAACTTGGCATCCATCTACACGCCCCGCCCCGCAGGATGCGGCTGATAAAGTTAAGACAAAGTGGCTGGGGTTGGAGGTGAAGCGCCATGAGTACAATCTTCAAGAACCGGATCGCGCCGTAGTAGAATTTGTGGCGCGCTATAAAATAGGTGGCCGTGCACATCGACTGCACGAAGTGAGTCGCTTCGTGCGCGAAGGCGAGCAATGGTTATATGTGGATGGAGACCTTCGCTAAGGCGACGCTGAACAAATCCGTTCGCGTTGAGCCTGTCGAAACGCACTCCCTGCAAATTAATAACTTGCAAATGGCTTCGACAGGCTCAGCCCGAACGGATGGACTTGTTCAGCATTGCCCTAAATTAGTCCCGGTATTTTGAGCTGGTTAGAAGTATTTAATTTATCGGTATACATATTTTTACGAGAACATTTATCATGGCAACGGATTCTGTAACACAGCCTGTAGTACAAACAGTTGACGCACCCGCACCTGTTGCGCGTGATTTAATCACGCGCGAAGTGGCGCGCCGTCGCACCTTCGGCATCATCTCCCACCCGGATGCGGGTAAAACCACGCTGACCGAAAAATTACTGCTGTTTTCTGGCGCGATTCAATTGGCGGGTACGGTGAAGGCTCGCAAGAGTGGTCGCCACGCAACGTCCGACTGGATGGATATCGAGAAGCAACGCGGCATTTCTGTAGCCAGCTCAGTGATGCAGTTCGAATATCGTAACCATGTAGTCAATCTGCTCGATACCCCTGGTCACCAGGATTTTTCAGAAGATACCTACCGCGTGCTAACCGCTGTAGATTCCGCGCTTATGGTTATCGACGCGGCCAAGGGCGTGGAAACGCAAACCATCAAATTGCTCAACGTGTGTCGGATGCGCAACACCCCCATCATAACTTTCATCAACAAGATGGACCGTGAAACACGCGACCCTGTGGAATTGCTGGATGAAGTTGAGTCTGTCCTTAATATCCAGTGCGCACCAGTGACTTGGCCGCTGGGGATGGGGAAGACTTTTCGAGGTGTCTATCACTTATTGCGCGACGAGATTCTACTGTTCGCGGCGGGTGAAGAACGCGCCGATCAGGATTTTGAAATAGTTAAAGGCATCGATAACCCGCGCCTTGTAGAAATGTTCCCGCTGGAAATAGAACGGCTTAAAGCAGAGGTTGAGCTATTACATGGGGCTTCTCATCCGTTTGATCTGGCCGCGTTTCTGGCCGGCACGCAAACCCCCGTTTTCTTCGGCTCTGCTATCAACAACTTCGGTGTGCGCGAAATTCTCAATGCCCTGTTGGATTGGGCACCGGCGCCGCGCGCACGCGACGCCACTGTACGTGTTGTCGCACCTAACGAGGCGGCTTTTACTGGCTTCGTGTTCAAGATACAAGCCAACATGGACGCGAATCACCGTGACCGCATCGCCTTCTTGCGTGTTTGCTCCGGGCGCTTCGAGCGTGGCATGAAAATCAAACATTTGCGGATTAACCGCGAAATTCGTGTTTCGAACGTTGTCACCTTTATGGCCTCTAGCCGTGAGCAGGTAGAAGAAGCCTACGCCGGCGACATCATCGGCCTACCCAACCACGGCAACATGCAGATCGGCGACAGCTTTTCCGAAGGCGAGTTATTGCAGTTCACCGGCATTCCTTATTTCGCGCCAGATTTCTTCCGCTCCGTGCGCATCCGGAACCCGATCAAGGTCAAGCAGCTGCATAAAGGTTTGCAGCAGCTTGGTGAAGAGGGCGCGGTACAGGTATTCAAGCCAGTGAGTGGTGGTGATTTAATTCTAGGCGCGGTCGGCGTACTGCAGTTCGATGTGGTGGCCAGCCGCTTGATGGGCGAGTACGGCGTGGATGCAGTATTCGACGGCACTAATACCACGAGCGCGCGCTGGGTTACTTGTGACGACAAAAAAATGCTCGCCGATTTTGAAAAAGCCTTATCGCACAACCTCGCCTACGATGCCGCCAGTAACATGGCCTATCTCGCACCGAACAGCGTCAACCTCAAGCTCACCCAGGAACGCTGGCCAAAAGTAGTTTTCCACACCACGCGCGAACATGCGGTAAAACTGTAGTCGATTTTCTACCATAAAGACTTCCATGCAAGAATTTGAATTCAAACTTAATGACGAATTTATCGAGCTAAACCAATTGCTTAAAATGGTTGGCGTGTGCGATAGCGGCGGAGCGGGCAAGGTACTGGTTGCGGAAGGTGTGGTGTCGGTGGATGGGCACGTGGAATTGCGCAAAACCTGCAAAATACGTGCAGGATCGGTGGTGACCCTGGGCGATGTCCGCATCACAGTGCTTGCATAATTTTCATGCTGTATATCTCCCACAACGTTACCATTGCTGATCATGAGGTCGAGTTAACCGCCGTACGTGCGCAGGGGGCAGGTGGACAGAACGTCAACAAGGTTTCCAGCGCTGTGCATCTACGTTTTGACATCAATGCCTCATCGTTGCCAGACGCTTTTAAAGCGCGGCTCCTTGAGCTGCATGATCACCGTATCACCAAAGACGGCGTGATAATCATCAAGGCGCAGGAATTTCGCAGCCAGGAAATGAATCGTGGTGAAGCATTACGACGCTTAAAAGAGTTGGTGCAGAGTATCGCGGTATTGCCCACCATCCGTCGTCCAACAAAACCTACGCGCAGTTCGCAGAGAAAGCGTATGGACAGCAAAGCCAAGCATGGCGCAACTAAAAGTATGCGTGGCCGGGTGGTGGAATAATTTGGCAGGAGCCTACTTCTGCACAAGACGGATCCAGGAGCTATATGGCTATTAAATCAACTATCTTCAAAGCCAATCTGCAAATCGCGGACATGGAGCGTCACTATTACCAAGATCACGTGCTTACTCTTGCACGACATCCTTCTGAAACAGATGAGCGCATGATGGTGCGGTTGTTGGCCTTTGCGTTGCATGCCCATGAATATCTGGAATTCGGCCAGGGGATGACCGCTGATGATGAGGCAGACTTGTGGCGAAAAGATTTAACTGGCGCGATTGAGTTGTGGATAGACGTCGGGCTTCCCGACGAAAAACTAATACGTAAAGCCTGCGGCCGCTCTAATCAGGTGATTGTTTACACCTATGGCGGTCGCGTCGCTGATATGTGGTTCGCACAAAACAGCAGTCAATTCGAACGGCTCAAGAATCTGACCGTCATTAACCTGCCAATGGAAAATACGCGCGCCATCGCCAAGCTGGCTCAGCGCAACATGCAGTTGCAATGCACCATTCAGGATGGACAGGTATGGTTGAGCGATGGAAATGACAGTGCGCAGGTGGAACGGGTGTTGCTAAAAATACCATCCACTCGCGGACATTGAGCGCGGCTAATCGGCGCTCAATGACTTGCTTAAGGAAGCGCTGATTAAGTCCACCGTTCGTGGTGAGCTCGTCGAACCATGAATGGTGGGCATAATCAGATCAATAGATTAAACGAGATGCCCTTCGACAAGCTCAGGGCGAACGGACTTAATTAGTGCTTCCTTAATTTCAATCGCTGCCGCCACAACACAGCACTTGCCCAACTTAGCGCGGCAAGCATAATCAAGCCGCCAAGCGTATGCGCCAGCGCGCCCCAGTGTTGAGCATTGGACCGCTGACCAACGCTGTCGAGTAAATATATCCAGTCGTGCGGGCCGTCTTCGCCGACGCTACCTCCGAGCAAAATTAATTGCGGTCGCAGTGCATCATAAATGTAAGGTGCAAGGTCTATCAAGCTGACACTTGCCCACCATAGCCCGATCGCTGCGCCGAAGTTGTCGCGATTTTTCCAGATAAAGGCAACGGCAATCCCGCCGGGTAATGCCAGCTGGAACAAGCTGCCGCCGAGGATGATGAGCCACTGACAGAAGGGCATAAACAACACGTGCCCGGCTTCGTGGATGGGGAGCAGGATATTGTGCATGAAGGAACCGCCTATCTCGCCGCTACGGTAATCGTAAGCAAACAGTTTCCAGCTCCACCATGCCAGAAGTACGAGCAGCAGACAACGTCCATAGAAAGATAGCTTATCGATCTGTTCCTTGGGAGTGAGAAAATCCTGCATGCGTTCGCGCCAACTACGAGTGGTCGTGCCCGGATCGGCATCGTAAGTCACGGGTACTTCTGTCAATGATTGCCACTTAAAAAAATAAATGCCGCAGGCAGGGCATGCGGCATTGCTCGGTAAAGATTGCGGTAACTTGTATCCGCACTTGGGGCAATCAGTGTAGGTATCAGGCATTACTCTCGCGCTTTACCGACAAGCCAGCCACCGAAAACTGCACTGTACTGATTTAGGCGGACGAGCTTTCATCATTAACGTGACCGGACTGGCCTGAGGAAGTCGGGGCTTTATCTTCTAATTTGCGCTGCTTTTTTTCTTCTTTCTTTTTTTTCTTGGCTAATTCTTTTTGACGCTTTTCGAATTGAAAATTAGGTTGTACCAATTTGTCGCCTTTATTATTAGGATTTACTTAAATGCCCGATTTGCAGTCGCTATTTTCACACATTTACGACTAACCATGGGGTGTGCTTTTGGAGGCTGGTGCAAACCGCAAAAACTTGACCTCATGCTGGTAATAAAACGTTTTGCGGATGATTTACCGGGCCACTGCGTCAAAGGCAATCCCTCAATATCCCAGGCTGGCGGCACTGCTTTTGATCAGCAATGCACTGTCACGCAGTGCTTTCCGTTCATACTGATTCATCGGGGGCCGTAGCGTGGCTTGAATCCCCGTTTGTCCGATTATCAGCGGCAGAGAGAGCGCGACCTCGGTCACGCCTTCGACCTCCGGCACCACCGAGCAAGCGGTAAATACCGTGCGTTCGTCATAAAGAATGCAGCGGCTCAAGCGTGCAAGCGCGGCACCGATCCCATAATACGTGGCGCCTTTGCCATCGATGATGCGGTAAGCGGCGCGGCGTACGCTTTGATCAACTTGTTTTTTAAAGTCTGCTGTCAGGGGGCAGCCACACGAAGCGGCAAACTGTTCCAACGGGATGCCCGCTATCTCGGCGCCAGACCACAGCAGCACTTCTGAATCACCGTGCTCGCCCAGCACATACGCATGCACCGAACTCGGTGAAACCTTGCATAACTCACTCAGTAGCGCACGAAAGCGTGCGGTATCGAGGATGGTTCCGCTCCCGAGTACCCGGCCCGCCGGCAAACCGGCCAGTCTGTGTGTGATTTGCGTCATTACGTCAAGCGGATTGGTCGCCACCAGCAGAATGGCATCTGCCGCGTGCCGCACGATCCTCGGCACAATGTCCGCAAAGATGGCGGCATTCCTTTGCAGCAGCTGCATGCGCGTTTCACCCGGCAATTGGCCGATACCCGCTGCTACGATCACCAGACCACATCCGGTCAGGTCGGAAAAATCGCCACTGTGAAGGTGAACCGGATGGGAAAATGGGGTCGCATGCAGGATATCCATCACATGCGCTTCGGCCAGTGCGCGATTTTGATCGACCAGCACCAATTCGCTGCCCACCCCCTGTAACACTAGTGAGTAGGCGGTGGTACTGCCGACGTGTCCGGTACCGACGATGCCAATTTTCAATGCAGTATTCAATACAATCTCCCCGAGCCGGATGACATGGACAACAACTTCATATTGCCTAAAACACGAAAACCGAATCCCACAATTTCAGTAATATTTGATTCACTTTTTCTCTACGTTTGGCCCCAAGGTAGCACCATAAAAAGCTGCCTCCATTTTATTGTTTTATTTTACTCGAGAAACTGCTCGTAGTACTTCGTTGTAAAACGCGGGTAAGCCAATTTTTTGGAATTTTTACGTCGCCAAGCTGGCCGATGGTAGTCACATATTAAGGTGACATCTAAAAAAAACGAATAAGCAAATTGCTTATTCTTAACTAAAAAAAATCCTTGAAATATACGATACATAAAGATTAAAGGAGCTAAAGGAATAAGCGTTCGAAGTACCAGCAATTTAGAGCCGGGTTAAAAAGTTCCATCAGAAGAGCTGTCCATTAACATTGATAGCATGAAGGTATGACGTTTGATCAAAAGCATGTAGCACTAATGCGAGTGAACCTGGATGTAGCCTCATAAACTTAATGAGGTTGCCTCGTGTCGGGATAGGGAAGACCGTAGTGCTGGCGAGTGAATAATTGAAGCCCGGTCAGCGAACTATAGGGATAACAGTGTCGGCATGTATCGGAAGTTTTTTGCCCGTGCTGATATCCATAAAATATAAAACATACTACCTGAGTGCCATTGAAGTCTGCTCCCAATACTGTTCACTTTAGAAAAATTCCGTTCGCCCTGAGCTTGTCGAAGGGCTCCAGTTGCGAAGCTGGTGGTTCGACAAGCTCACCACGAACGGTTAAGTGAACAGCATTGAAGTCTGCTCCCATTGTTCAGCGCAAATGCTTACGTCCTTCCTTCGGATGTTCCAGCACTTGGCAGGCGCGACGATAGGCCAGCAAGGTTTTTTGGGCATGGCCCAGCACGCTGTCATAAGGATAATTACCCGTCCCGTTCGCGATGCCAACCGAGAAACCTGTGAGCAGCTCAATGCCTTCGTTCGTATGCTCCGCAGTGTATATATGAAATAAACCTTTAGCGACGGCCTTGATGACCTTGTGTTCCAGCATCAGATGTCGGCGGTTACGGTGTGGAATCAGCACGCCCTGGCTGCCGTCCAGTCCGGCCGTTTCGCAGACACGAAAGTAACCTTCTATTTTTTCGTTAATGCCGCCCACCGGCAACACCTCTCCGTGCTGATTGACCGCGCCGGTAACAGCGATACCTTGCTTGAGAGGCAAGCCTGACAAGGATGAAAGTAAAACATAAAGTTCGGCGCATGAAGCAGAGTCACCCTCAACACCGTAATAATCCTGTTCAAACACAATGGATGCATTAAGCGCGAGCGGTGCAATATGGGCAAATAAGGCGGACAGGTAGTTCTGCAAAATGAACACGCCCTTATCGTGGATCGGCCCGGACATTTCCACCTCGCGTCCAATATTGAGCAAACCATCTTCACCGGCAAAGGTGCGCGCCGTGATTCGTAATGGAAAGCCAAAACGGTAATCTCCCAGATCTATCTGGGAAAGACCGTTGAGTTGGCCCACTTTCTGACCGTGAACAGTGATCAGTACATCACCTTCTGCAATGGATTCTTGCAAGCGCTGAGCGGGGTAATCGTGACGCAAGATACGCGCATGAAGTGCAGCCTCTACATCCGCCGCTTCAACCAGAAGGCCGGCACGAGAGCGGCAGAGCGCAGCACTTTCCATTACCAGCGCCTCGGCGCGGGCGAAGATCGCGCTTTGGCGAGATTGATCGTCCGTTTCGCGATGGGAATCTTCTAGCAGACGAGCTACGGCGGCGGCGGAGAAATGAGGCAGCCCCATCTCCTGGCAAGCGTGGGCGATAAAAATTGATGACGCGCGGCGGGTTTCAGTGCTGGATAAAAAACTTTCGGCAAAGTCTACCTTGACCCGAAAACGGCGTGCGAACTCCGGATCCTCCTCCTGTAACTCATAATACTGTTCCCGCGAACCGATCAAAATGATTTTGACTTCAATCTTCACCGCCTCTGGTTCAAGCGAAACGGCCGCAATCGGTGTAAGAGCGGTGCCAGGCTCTTCGATTTGCAGCTTGCCGCTACGCAACAAGCGCCGCAGCTTCTCCCACACCATATCATCGGCCAGCAGATCACGTAGATGCAGCATGAGGAAGCCCCCGTGCGCTTTGTGCAGGCTGCCAGCGCGGATGCGGGTAAAATCAGTTACCAGCACATCGCTTTCGGTCTGATAGTCAATGCTGCCGAACAGTGAACGGAATAATGGATTATCTTCGACGATTACCGGCGCGCCGCTCAGGCCATCATTGTCCACTACCAGGTTAACCCGGTAACGGGACAATACTTTGCTTAATGCCTCCTGCCGACTTTCTTCATCGGTATCTGAAACCTTGAACTGCTCCAGATGGTCGAGCACGTCCTGCATGACCTGCTCCAGATATGCACTAAGCTTGACGTAATCTTTGACCTCCTGTTTCAATCCGTTCCTGATTCCCTGTAATTCATGATTCAACAACGGCTTTATCACTTGGCGCCGCAACGCCGCCAAGGCATCGTTCATAACGCGTTCCAGCGGCCGGGTTTTTTCGAAATAGCTGGTAATCTTCGCGCGCAGTTCCTGCTCGGCCTGCTCTATCTCGGCCCGGTGTTCTTTCGGCAAGACTAGCATTTCATCCTCGGTAAGTAAGTGCCTCTTCTTACCCAACAGAGTGAAAACCATGTGCCCTGCTTCACGCTGAATAGCGAACTTGCGGGCTTCGGCAAAGGCTTCAAGTTCGGCGAAGTTTTTGCTTTCTGCTTCCTTGTAGGTTTTTTCAATGCGCTCGCTTGCGGCTTTGAAATCCTGCCCCGCCAAGCATTGCGGTATTTCCGTCTGCAGGGATTTCGTCATCTGCGCCATAAGTTGGCGCAGCAGGCGTCCCTGCCCGGCAGGCAAATACAAAGCCTGCGGCCTTTCCGGTGCATCGAAGTTGTGCAGATAGCATAAGTCGGGCGGCACCGCCTTATTTGCGGCGGTCACCTGCATCGCCTGCCTGAGCAGCGAAGAGCGGCCGCTGCCAACTTCACCCAGCACGAACAGGTTGTAGTCGGGCTGATCCATTTCAAGACCAAAGCGGGCGGCCATTTCCGCGCGCTCCTGCCCGATCCAGGGTAGTGGATACGACAGCAATTCTGCAGTGTTAGAGAACCCAAGCGAGTCGGGATCGATGGTGAAGCGAAGATCGGCGGGAGTCAGGTTTGAGATCAGCATTTTTTAACCACAGAGTTGCACAGGATTTTCGAATTGTAACCATTAATCTGAATTACATTACTCCTGTGTCAAGACGGATGCGCTTCTGAAGATTCGCACAGCATTGCCGACTCAGCCAATTTGAGCGCCGTGCTCACCGAGCTTTTCCAGCTTGGCTAGCCATCTCATGTATCACGTGACGAATGCGTATCTCCGAACCGGGAGGGATATGTCAGTACGCTGAGTACTACGTCGATTGGCTTACTAAGCAGAAGCTGGCAGTATAAGAAATAATTCTGGGCATTCTAAAAACTAAGACAAGCTCATAATCCAATCAGCACGCGCTTGCACCAAATTGCACTCAACTTGTTGCTGACCGCTACCCAAAAATATATTGGACTTAGTCGTGATCACTTTCAAACGCAAAGTTGCACTCAAGATTGCAATGGTATCGCTGACCCTTGCCAGTATTGCCAGTCCTCTGGCTTGGTATGTATCGCGTCTAAATGCCGAGAAAGGCATCGTCTCTTTTGCCATGGAAGAGTCACACCGTTTGCTAATGCACCGGCGCGACTCTCAGGAGATAGGCATGAATGCCGAAAAGGCTGCCCGCACCTTGATAGGAGGATTGTTTGAGATTGCGGAAATCTACGATTCAAACGGAATCAAACTGGCCGAGGCCATGACTGCTGAGGGGCAATTGCTTGAGCATGAAATCCACCATCACGCGCCGCCAAGCTTTCAAGCCTCCATGTATGAAAGTTATAATTTGTCCGCAGATCGTTGGGTCTTGCAAGTGTTTACGCCCTTGCGGGAGGGGAATGGAAATCTGACGGGCTACTTCGAAGGTGTCCGTCTTGTCCCCGCGTGGCAGAAAAAACAGATTCTGGTGGATTCCCTTACGGTCGCTTTGATGGTGGGATTGGCATCTTTACTTTGTGGTGGTGTGCTATTCCCTGTCGTGATTCGTCTCTCTTCCGAAAACCAACGCAAAACTCAAGAGTTGCTTGAATCGCATATTTCGATGATGGAAGCGCTGGGGCGTGCGATTGCCAAACGTGATTCGATTACGGGCGCGCACAACTACCGTGTGGCATGGGTCTCCGCCATGCTGGCCGAGACCCTCGGGATTAAGGGGG
>CAZPUT010000043.1:0-10977 GCA_964589845.1 uncultured Candidatus Nitrotoga sp.
GGCGGCAAAGTCGACCAGAACAACCCCACACAGTTTGTGTCGTGCCTTGCGGCATTCAGGTATCGAAATGATCGCGGCCTACTCCCCTGAAGCAAGAGGACAATCTGAGCGGGCATTCAGCCCCCACCAGGAACGGGGCTACCAAACGAACTGGCTCTCGCAGGCATTACCGACAGGGAGGCCGCCAACCGCTATTTACGAGAAATCCATATACCTGCTTTCAACGCCAAGTTTGCCTGTCCGGCACAGGAACAAGGAACAGCTTTCGTGCCATGGATTGGAGGCAATCTGGCGGTGCTCCATGTGCCACTCAAGCTGGCCGACTACAACCGCGAAGGAAAGAGACTGCCCCAAGCATTGAAGCGGGCCGCTTGACCCGTCTGCCAAACGTGTCGCCTTGATTGGGAAGCTGCTTCGGGCTACGCCCCACGCAGCTTCCCAATCAAGGTAAAAAAAGCGGACAATTCTAAAAACCCGCGACACCTGCGAAACTCCAGCTGCCATGATGCAAAGGCATCTAGAACAGGTGTAATGTATGACAGTCTGCCACAGGCAGTGGTCTCACAAAGCGCCGAGATGCGGAATATTATTTCAGGTATTCTTTAACCAAAAGGTGCGCTACACTAAAAAAATAGACTTACTACTTTATCATCGGCTGTTGCACTTCGAATTTAAATCCGCGCTACTCTTAAAGGTGCGAATCCTTGCGGCATCCGAGATGCGGGAATCAATCAACGGAGAAAATGTCATGGCGGGTCATAGTAAATGGGCAAATATTCAGCACCGCAAAGGCCGTCAGGATGAAAGGCGTGGCAAGGTTTTTACACGCCTGATCAAAGAAATTACCGTGGCAGCCAGGTTGGGCGATAGTGATCCGGCCATCAATCCGCGCCTGCGATTGGCGATGGAAAAAGCCTATGACCAAAATATGCCGAAAGATAATGTGGAGCGCGCCATTAAACGCGGTAGCGGCGAACTGGACGGTGTGGATTATATTGAGCTTCGCTACGAAGGCTACGGCATCAATGGCGCAGCGGTGATGGTAAATTGCATGACCGACAATAAAACACGCACCGTGGCCGATGTGCGCCATGCTTTCACCAAGTACGGCGGCAATCTCGGCACGGATGGTTCTGTGTCATTTCTGTTTAAACATTGCGGGCAGATGATTTTTGCACCTGACACTGATGAAAATGCGCTAATGGAAGTAGTGCTGGACGCGGGAGCAGAGGACGTAGTGAGCAATGATGATGGCAGTATTGAAGTTATCACCGCACCCCATGATTTTGTCGAGGTTAAGCAGCGCTTGGAAGCAGCCGGTTTTAAGCCGGAAATGGCGGAAGTAACTATGAAGCCTATTGTCGAAGTCATGTTTACGGGTGACGATGCAGTGCGCATGCAAAAGCTATTGGACGCGCTGGAAAACCTTGATGATGTGCAAGAAGTGTATACCACGGCCGTGATTGCGGAATGAATGAAGAGGGAATAGCAGGGGCAAGGGAAAAGGGTAAATCTTTCCTACACCGATGAGCCTTGCTTCTACTACACGTATTTTAGGGATAGACCCCGGTCTGCGAATCACTGGGTTTGGCGTGCTGGACAAAGTGGGGCAGAAACTCATATATGTTGCTAGCGGTTGTATCAAAACGCCAGTGGGCGAGCTGCCTGAACGTCTTAAAGTCATTCTCAATTCATTGCGTGAGGTGATTGAAACGCATCAGCCGCAACTGGTGGCGGTAGAAAAAGTATTCGTTAACGTCAACCCGCAATCCACCCTTCTGCTGGGGCAGGCGCGCGGCGCGGCGATTTGCGCTGCGGTTCTGGCGAGCCTGCCGGTTGCAGAATACACTGCGTTGCAAGTGAAGCAGGCGGTGGTAGGCAACGGTCATGCAAAAAAAGAGCAGGTGCAAGATATGGTACAGCGCTTGCTGGAATTGTCCGGCTCCCCCAGCCCGGATGCGGCGGATGCGCTGGCTTGTGCGATTTGTCATGCGCACGCTGGCATGGGGTTGGGCCAGCTGACTACCAAGGGCTTGCGCATGCGAAATGGCAGATTAATTTAAACAGCGTGATAACTTCTCCAGCCACAAAATAAGCGTGAATGTAATTTTTATAATGCAATAATTATCGTGCTTGCACCATTAGCCGAGAAAGATTAACCAGGGAAACATGATAGGGCGTTTGACAGGTAACTTGTTGGAAAAAAATCCGCCGCAAATTTTGTTGGATGTTCAAGGCGTGGGATATGAGGTGAATGTACCGATGAGTACCTTCTATAACCTGCCTGCACTACATGAACGGGTGGTGCTATTTACTCAACTTATCGTTCGTGAGGATGCGCACCTGCTCTATGGCTTTGCTACTGAAGACGAGCGCGTGGCGTTTCGTCACTTGTTGAAAATTAGTGGCGTGGGGCCGAAGCTGGCGCTGTCGGTGCTGTCTGGCTTGAGTTTGAACGATCTTGCCATTGCCGTGGCAAGTAAGGAGGTGGGGCTGTTGACCCGAATTCCAGGGGTTGGCAAGAAAACCGCCGAGCGTCTGTTGTTGGAGCTGCAGGATAAGTTCACCGTGTCCGTGTCGGATGGCGCAAGCGGTGTTGTGACGCCACATGGCAACGATATCACCAACGCGCTGTTGGCGTTGGGCTACAGCGGGAAGGAAGCGGATTGGGCAGCCAAACAATTGGCCGTCGATGCAACTGTATCGGACGGCATCCGCCAAGCACTTAAGCTATTATCCAAAGCATGATCCAAAACGATAATCTGACTTCAGCCGATCGCATTATTTCTCCCGCTCCTGTCTCTTTGCAGGAGGAAATGCAGGAGCGCGCATTGCGTCCTAAACATCTGGACGAATATATTGGCCAGGAAAAAATACGCGGACAGCTGGAAATTTTCATTGAAGCAGCTCGCAAACGCAAAGAGCCACTTGACCATGTTCTACTGTTCGGCCCGCCTGGGCTGGGCAAAACTACTTTGGCGCATATCATCGCACGCGAGATGGGTGTCAACATGCGCCATACTTCCGGGCCAGTTTTGGAACGTGCCGGCGACCTCGCTGCCCTGTTAACCAATCTCGAGCCGAACGATGTACTGTTTATCGATGAAATCCATCGTCTGTCGCCGGTGGTGGAAGAAATTCTGTATCCCGCGCTGGAGGACTATCAGATCGATATCATGATCGGCGAAGGCCCCGCAGCACGATCGGTGAAGCTGGACTTGCCACCGTTCACTCTGGTTGGAGCAACCACTCGCGCCGGCATGTTGACCAATCCCCTGCGCGACCGTTTCGGTATTGTGGCGCGTCTGGAGTTTTACACCACCAGTGAATTGCAGCGCATCGTGACGCGCTCTTCCGGTTTACTGGAATTGCCGATCTCATCCGAGGGGGCTCTGGAAATTGCAAAGCGTTCACGCGGTACGCCGCGCATTGCAAATCGTTTGCTACGCCGCGTGCGCGATTATGCCGAAGTAAGGGCGCAGGGCGAAGCTACGCGCATAGTGGCAGATGCCGCGCTGACCATGCTCGACGTGGATGCACAGGGATTGGACATGATGGATAGAAAACTATTGTTGACCGTGATTGAAAAGTTTACCGGTGGCCCGGTAGGCGTAGACAACCTTGCCGCTGCCATCGGCGAGGAGCGCGATACCATTGAGGATGTGCTGGAACCTTATTTGATTCAACAGGGCTACTTGCAACGTACATCGCGTGGAAGGATAGCGACTGCCAATGCCTACAAACATTTTGGGCTAGTGCAGCCGCATAATGTTAATAGCAAAGATTTATGGGATGAGAGTCAGTAGAAACACCGATAGAAACCATGGGTCGCCAAGAATCTTGGCATTCGTTGCCACGGGCGCGCTCTCCAGTCGGAACTGGGAGAATGCCACCAAGTACAATTTAGCGTCTTGGTGTTTGTTGTCGCTACTCTTGTATCTTAAAGTCTCCAGACGTTAAGCCCAGCTGCGCGCAGAGCGGTCTGATCAAAATGAGATTTAACATCAATAAAGCAACCATTTGAAACAATTTTTGATTGGAAGTCGGCAATCGATCTGGCAAGAAATTCACGGTGTGAAACTGCAGCAATAAGTGCATCTGCGCGTGGCAGGTTTTCCCAGGTTACAAGTTCCAACCCATACTCGTGAAGAGCGTCTTTGACGGTTGTCACAGGATCATGGACATGAACTTCTACACCGTAGGACCGGAGTTCGAGAATGATGTCCATGACCTTTGAGTTCCTCAGATCAGGACAATTTTCCTTGAATGTCAATCCAAGTATGTTCACTATTGAACCCTTTACATTGAGGCCGGCCCGGATCATTTCCTTCACGGTTTTTTCCGCAATAAATTTTGCCATTCCATCATTTATTCGGCGCCCTGCCAATATCACTTGGGGGTGATAACCAATCATATCTGCTTTGTGGGTAAGATAGTAAGGGTCTACGCCAATGCAATGGCCCCCGACCAACCCAGGGCGGAATGGGAGAAAATTCCATTTGGTGCCAGCGGCCTGCAGTACCTGCAGCGTGTCAATTCCAAGCTTATCGAAAATGATGGCCAATTCGTTAATTAATGCGATATTCAGGTCACGTTGGGTATTTTCGATCACTTTTGCTGCTTCTGCGACCTTGATACTGGATGCTCTGTGTACACCGGCACTGATGACAGTTTCGTAAAGCTTGGCGACTTTCTCCAAAGTGTCTTCATCATCTCCTGATACAATCTTTACAATGGAAGTCAGGGTGCGTTCTTTATCGCCTGGATTGATTCTTTCTGGAGAATACCCAATGTGGAAATCTTTTTTCCATTCCATGCCGGAACTTTTCTCTAGAACCGGAACGCATATTTCCTCAGTAGCTCCAGGGTAAACTGTTGATTCATAGATAATGATCGCGCCGCGCTTCATATATTTCCCAACTGTTTCGCTGGCGCCAACAAGCGGGAAAAAATCGGGCTGATGGGCACAATCAACGGGCGTTGGAACTGCAATTACAATATAGTCGGCAAGGGATAATTCTGACGGGTCAAAGCTGACGGTAAGATGGATGGCCGCCTGCAGATTTTCGGTTGACAATTCTCCGGTTGGATCAATGTGCTGTTTGTAGCTCTCGATTTTGGTGGCGGAGAGATCGAACCCGATAGTACGCTGCTTTTTTCCAAACTCTACAGCTAGAGGTAAACCAACATAACCAAGCCCAACTACGGCGACAACGTCCATATTAAACTCACTTTGCTATTATCATGACTTTTTAATCTAGCAGATATGCTGGAAAGCTTCAATCATATTTTCATGTCATGTTGCGAATTTATGAGCTGCCCGGTTTAGTAGCGCGCAATCTATCCAATTGTCATATTGCCTTAGGAAGGCAATATGAAGCCGGCACAATTGCAACAGGTTACCACCTTAATTTATTGTCTGAAAATTGGGGCCCACTATAGTCCAGCTCCCCGTTCAAGTAATGCGGAGGCTATAAATACATCACATGACGTGCAACAGAATGAAACATTACTCCAAGTTCTGTATTTGTTCACGCATCTGTTCAATCAACAGCTTCATTTCCATGGACGCACGCGATACTTCTGCATCGACGGACTTTGAGCCTAGCGTGTTTGCCTCGCGGTGCAGTTCCTGCATCAGAAAATCCAGCCGTTTGCCTACTGTGCCGCCTTTGACCAGCACTCGTTTCATTTCGACCAGATGGGTTTGCAGACGCGACAACTCTTCATCCACATCAATCTTGCTGGCGAACAATGTGATTTCCTGCCGCAGGCGTTCATCATCACCCGTTTGCAGCGCTATACGCAAACGCGCGGCCAGTTTTTCTTCATACGCTGCAATGGCCGTCGGGATGCGCGGTGCGACCAAGGTGCATAATGTTTCGATTTGCGCTATGCGCTGCAACAGAAATTCTTGTAGCTTTTCGCCTTCGCGTCCACGTGCTGCGGTGAATTCGCGTAGCACTTGATGCACTAGTTCGGGCACTATAGTTTGCAGTGTGTCGGTCGGTATAGCCGCACTTTGCAATACACCATTCCAACGCAACACATCGGCGACACTCAAGCCATCTGCTTCGGGCAAGATGGCTTGCACTTCGTCGCTCCATTGAGCCAGTTGTTGTACAAGGGGCTGATTGAGCTGTGCCGGGTTTTGTACAGAGGGCCGAGGAGCGAAACCGATACGGCATTCCACCTTGCCGCGCGTCAGCTGAGCAGCAAGGATCTCGCGCAATAGGGGCTCCAGCATGCGCAGCTCGTCTGGCATGCGTATCTGGAGATCGAGGTAACGGTGATTGACCGCACGCAGTTCCACTGCAAGCGATCCAGTGTCGAGTTCTGTTGCGGCAGTGGCAAAGCCGGTCATGCTAAATATCATTGTGACTCCAGATAATATGGTTTGGGTGATTGCTCAACCCGATTTCAAAGTTAAACAAGGGCCTGATGTATTTATGCCCTGCTACGCTTTTTCAGGAAACAGAAATTGGACTACAGAGTGTGCATTATATGACGATTGGATAGTGTGAAATTTGTTATATAAAATTTCAAACGAGCTTGCAACAGTTGTGTTGGACTAATTCTGATGGCCTTGTCGGCGCAAGCTATAATGCGTGCCATTTCATTTTTGGATTATTTTTATGCGTCCCAGTCAGCGGCAAACCGATCAGCTTCGTTCCATTCTCATCACGCGTCATTACACCAAGCATGCCGAAGGCTCGGTGCTGATCGAATGTGGCGACACAAAAATAATTTGCACCGCCAGCGTGGAAGAGCGTGTGCCGCCCCATAAAAAAGGCTCCGGTGAGGGGTGGGTCACGGCGGAATACGGCATGTTGCCGCGTTCTACCGGCAGCCGCATGGGGCGTGAAGCAGCCAAGGGCAAGCAGTCTGGACGCACGCAGGAAATCCAGCGTCTGATCGGACGCAGTTTGCGCTCTGTGGTGGATTTGAAACAATTGGGCGAGCGCACCATCCAAGTGGATTGCGACGTGATTCAGGCCGATGGCGGGACGCGCACCGCCAGTATTACCGGTGCTTTTGTCGCCTTGCACGATGCCGTTAGCGGATTGGTCAAGCAAGGGTTGATCAAGGAGAACGCATTGCGTGATTTCGTCGCTGCTATTTCGGTGGGTATTTATCAGGGTATGCCGGTGCTTGATCTTGACTACGCCGAAGACTCTGTATGTGATACCGATATGAATGTGGTGATGACCAGTGCGGGGCATTTCATAGAGGTGCAGGGTACGGCAGAGGGTCATGCTTTCAGCCGCACTGAGATGGATGCCATGCTCAACTTGGCGCAATCCGGCATCGCGCAATTAATTGAGATGCAGCGCGCGGCGCTGGCGAAATAACTCACCATGCATAAGCTGGTTATTGCCTCCAACAATCCGGGTAAGTTGCGCGAGTTGCAGTTAACACTTGCGTCACTCAGCATCGAGATACTGACGCAGGCGCAGCTTGGCATTGACGAGGCTGAAGAACCGCACTGCACTTTCATTGAGAATGCGCTGGCCAAGGCGCGTCATGTCAGTCGCGTCAGTGGTCTGCCTGCCCTGGCGGATGATTCTGGGCTATGCGTAGTTGCTTTGGGCGGCGCACCGGGTGTGCAGTCCGCGCGTTATGCGGGCGAACCGAAATCGGATTCGCGCAACAATGAAAAATTGTTGCAAGCGATGGAAGGAGTGGTTGACCGGCGTGCGCATTACTATTGCGTGCTAGTGCTGGTGCGCCATGCCGACGATCCGCAGCCGCTGATTGCGGAAGGCGAATGGCATGGCGAAATTGCGCAACAGATGCTCGGCGAAGGAGGATTCGGTTACGACCCGCTATTCTGGTTGCCGCAACTCAACAAGACGAGCGCGGAATTAAGCCGCGACGAAAAGGCGCAGATCAGCCACCGTGCACAAGCACTGCATATTCTGCTACAAAGGCTGCAAATTGTGGCGTATTGAGAATGATGGGATTGCATGCAACCATTAGGCATTCCGACCGCGCCGTCATTGCTAATGGCAGTGACCTTGTCCGCGTTTTTCCAGATACTGCTGGTGGTATTCCTCGGCGCGATAGTAAGTGGTGGCAGCCACGATTTCAGTGGCTATCGGTTTGTCATACCGCCCACTTTTTTCCTGCTGTATTTTTGAAGCGTTTGCAGCGGCCTCTTGTTGTGGAGAATGAAAGAAAATTGCAGAGCGGTATTGGGTGCCGACATCCGGCCCTTGACGGTTGTGCTGTGTCGGATTATGGCATTGCCAGAAAATTTCCAGTAGTTGTGTGTAGCTGACCTCTGCTGGATCAAAGGTAATTTGTACCGCTTCGGCATGGACAGTTGTGCCCGTGCATACTTCCGCATAAGTTGGATTGACCGTAGTGCCGCCAATATATCCAACACTCGTTTCATGCACGCCGGAAATCTGCCGAAATGCGGCTTCCACGCCCCAGAAACACCCTGCTGAAAAAGTTGCCTGTTCCATATTCTATCCTTTCAGTTGATACAATCTTACCCATGAATATCCACCTTGTACACCCACTCAACTCCACGACGCAAGAGGTCAGTTTTAAGGCTTTACCGCCATTGTCTTTATACATCCATATTCCGTGGTGTGTGCGTAAATGCCCTTATTGTGATTTTAATTCGCATGAGGTGCGCGAGTCTCTGCCCGAGCAGGAATACGTGGCTGCGTTAGTGCGCGATCTGGAGCTGGCGCTGCCGCAAATCTGGGGGCGCAAAGTGTACACCGTGTTCATCGGTGGGGGCACGCCCAGCCTGCTTTCTGCTCAGGCTATGGAGCAAATCCTCACGTCAGTACGCATGTTGTTGCCGCTGGATCATGGCGCGGAAATTACGCTGGAAGCAAATCCAGGCACTGTGGAGGCAAACAAGTTTGCGGGCTTCCGTGATGCAGGTGTAAATCGGCTATCGCTCGGCATTCAGAGTTTCAACGATACTCACCTCAAGGCGCTGGGACGTATCCACGATGGGGCCGAGGCGCGGCGGGCAGTAGAAATCGCGCAGCAGCATTTTGACAACATTAATCTGGATTTAATGTACGGCTTGCCGCAGCAAACGCAGGCGGAAGCGGCACAGGATGTGCATGCCGCACTGGAATTTGCACCGCAACATTTGTCCTGCTACAACCTCACGCTGGAACCGAATACACTTTTTCACCGTTATCCGCCAGCCTTGCCGGACGATGATCTGTGCAGCGTCATGCAGCAGGATATTGAACAAATATTAAGCGTGCACGGCTATCAACATTATGAAACCTCGGCTTTTGCACAGCCAAAAAAACAGGCACGCCATAACCTGAATTACTGGCAATTTGGTGATTATCTGGGCATAGGCGCGGGCGCGCACAGCAAGTTGAGTTTTCCCGACAAGGTGCTGCGACAGGTGCGTTATAAACAGCCGCAGGCTTACCTGCAACAGGTGGCGCAGGGTGTGCCGGTGCAGACCGAACATGCAGTGAAGCGCGAGGATTTGCCGTTTGAATTCATGATGAATGCACTGCGCTTGAATCAAGGTTTCGCTGACACTCTATTTGCCGAGCGTACCAGCTTGTCGTTGCTGCTGATCCGCCGTGAACTGGAGCAGGCCGAGCAACGCGGCCTGATTGAACGTAGCCTGCAGCGCATCGCACCGACCGAGTTGGGGCGGCGCTTTTTGAATGACTTGCTGCAGATATTTTTGCGCAAGTAAGGTTGTGTGGAATTGCCAGCCCGCGATGACTCAGGGAATTATTTGAGTTTCTTGAACACCAAGTCCCAAACGCCATGCCCCAGACGCAGCCCGCGCTGTTCAAATTTAGTAAGCGGGCGATAAGCCGGGCGCGGAGCATAATCCGCCGCAGTATTTTCCAGTGATTTTTCGCCGCTCAACACGGCGAGTACCTGTTCAGCGTAATCCTGCCAATCAGTGGCGACATGAATATACCCACCCGGTTTTATTTTCTTTACCAGTTGCGCCACAAACGAAGGCTGAATCAGGCGACGTTTGTTGTGGCGTGTCTTGTGCCAAGGATCGGGGAAAAAAATATGGACGCCGTCCAGCACGTTATCGGCCAGCATGTCGCGCAGCACTTCAACTGCATCATGCTGAATGATGCGGATATTTTTCAAGCCCAAATCTTCGATCTGTTTGAGCAAACCGCCCACACCCGGGGTGTGCACCTCAAGGGCAAGATAATCATTTTGCGGATGCGACTGGGCGATGGCTGCGGTGGTTTCGCCCATGCCGAAGCCGATCTCAAGGATTTTAGTCGCACTTCTGCCGAAAATATTTTCCAAATCCAGCGGTTGAGAAAGGTAGGGGATGCCATAAATCGGCAGGAGCGCATCGAGGCAACGCTGTTGCGCATTGGAGATGCGCCCTTGTCGCAGCACATAGCTGCGAATGTGCGAGGAGCGCTGAGGTATCAATTTATTAATCCGCTGGTAGGAGAGCTGGGCGAGGCGCTATACAATTTTTTTGGCATGCGCCCGGCCAGGAATGCCATACGGCCAGCCTCCACAGCCTGCTTCATGGCAGAGGCCATCAATACCGGCTGCTGTGCGGCGGCAATGGCGGTATTCATCAACACGCCATGACAACCGAGCTCCATGGCGATGGCCGCGTCTGAGGCTGTGCCCACCCCCGCATCCACAATAATGGGCACTTGCACGCGATCCATGATGAGCTGCAAATTCCACGGATTGAGGATGCCCATGCCGGAGCCGATCAGCGAAGCCAGCGGCATGATGGCGACACAGCCAATGTCTTCCAGTTGCTTTGCGATGATGGGGTCATCCGAGGTATACACCATCACCTGAAAGCCATCCGCCACCAGCGTTTTTGCGGCGGCGAGGGTCTCCACCACATTCGGATAAAGCGATTGCGGATCACCCAGCACCTCTAACTTGACCAGACTGTGTCCGTTTAGCAGCTCACGTGCGAGTCGCAGCGTGCGCACGGCGTCGTCTGCGCTGTAGCACCCCGCCGTG
>CAZPUT010000044.1:0-10853 GCA_964589845.1 uncultured Candidatus Nitrotoga sp.
GATCGTGGCCGGGGCCAAGCGCATTACTGTCCGCCATATACGTGAAATGCAGGAAGCTGGCATCGACAAGTTGGCGGTAGGGGAGGATTTTCTGTTTGACCGCGTGCTAGCGCACAATGTAATAGATAAGGATAGTGGCGAAATCATCGCTAATGCCAACGATGAGATTACTGAAACATTGCTGGCTAAGTTGCAGGCGGCGGGAGAGAAAAAAATCCGCACGCTATACATCAATAATCTGGATCAAGGCGGCTACATTTCGCAGACTCTGCGTGCTGACGAGACTACCGACCAGTGGACAGCGAGAGTCGCTATCTACCGTATGATTCGTCCCGGTGAGCCGCCAACAGAGGACGCGGTGGAAAACCTCTTTAACGGTTTGTTCTTTTCTGAAGAGCGCTATAACTTATCAGTTGTGGGGCGGATGAAATTCAACCGTCGTATCGGGTCGGATGAGCTGACAGGGTCTGTCACGCTATCGAATGAAGATATCGTGGCGGTAATCAAGATTATGGTCGAGTTGCGCAATGGTCGTGGTGAAATTGACGATATTGATCATCTTGGCAACCGCCGTGTGCGCGCTGTAGGTGAGTTGGCTGAGAACCAGTTCCGCACTGGATTGGCGCGCGTCGAGCGTGCTGTGAAGGAGCGTTTGGGTCAGGCCGAAGCAGACAATCTGATGCCGCATGACTTGATTAATGCAAAACCAATTTCAGCTGCGGTCAAGGAGTTTTTCGGCTCCAGCCAGTTGTCGCAATTCATGGATCAGACCAATCCCTTATCCGAAGTGACGCATAAACGCCGTATTTCTGCGCTTGGCCCTGGTGGATTGACTCGTGAACGTGCTGGCTTCGAGGTGCGTGATGTACATCCGACACATTATGGTCGTTTGTGCCCGATCGAGACACCAGAAGGTCCAAATATCGGTTTGATCAACTCGTTGGCGCTATATGCGCGCATCAATAATTATGGTTTCATCGAAACCCCATATCGCCAGGTGGCCAAGGGTAAGGCGACTGATGAAGTTAAATACTTATCCGCGATCGAGGAAGGCAAGTTCACCATAGCTCAGGCCAACGCTGAGCTCGACAGTAAGGGAAAGTTTACCAATGACGTGATTTCATCCCGGCAGCACAATGAATTTGTGCTGGCTTCGCCCGATCACATTGAATACATGGATGTGGCACCTGCCCAAGTGGTGTCGGTGGCAGCGGCGCTGATACCTTTTTTGGAGCATGATGATGCAAATCGAGCTTTAATGGGTGCAAATATGCAGCGCCAAGCTGTACCTTGTTTGCGTGCAGAGAAAGCGTTGGTCGGGACTGGAGTCGAACGCACAGTGGCGGTTGATTCCGGCACCACAGTGCAGGCATGGCGTGGCGGGCGAATAGATTATGTGGATGCAGGCCGCATTGTGGTGCGCGTTAATGATGATGAAACTACGCACGGCGAAGTCGGCGTGGATATATATAATCTGACCAAATATACCCGTTCCAATCAGAATACCAATATCAACCAGCGGCCGCTCGTCAAGATGGGGGACGTGATTGCGCGTGACGATGTGATCGCCGATGGTGCGTCCACTGATATGGGCGAGTTGGCTCTGGGCCAGAATATGCTGGTGGCGTTCATGCCCTGGAATGGCTATAACTACGAGGACTCTATTCTTATTTCCGAACGCGTTGTGGCGGAAGATCGCTTTACCTCTATTCATATTGAAGAGCTTACAGTAGTTGCACGTGATACCAAGCTTGGTTCCGAAGAAATTACTCGCGACATTCCTAATCTGTCCGAAGGGCAAATGGCGCGTTTGGATGAGTGCGGCATTGTGCACATCGGCGCGGAAGTTGGAGTTGGTGACGTGCTGGTTGGTAAAGTCACGCCTAAAGGTGAAACACAGCTAACGCCGGAGGAGAAGCTGCTACGTGCAATTTTTGGCGAAAAAGCATCCGATGTTAAGGACACAAGTTTACGCGTCCAGGCGGGTATTTCCGGGACAGTGATTGATGTGCAGGTGTTTACGCGAGAAGGGTTGCAGCGTGATCAGCGTGCGCAGCAGATTATTGATGACGAATTGAAACGTTACAAAAAAGATTTGGCGGATCAAATGCGCATCGTTGAGGCCGATGTATTCACCCGTCTGGGTAAGCTGTTATTGGGCAAAGTGGTTAATGGAGGGCCGAAGAAGTTGGCTAAGGGTGCAAAGTTGACCAAGGATTACCTGGCCAGCTTGGAGCGTCATCAGTGGTTCGATATACGTCTCAGTAGCGAAGATACTGCATCGCAACTGGAGCAGGTCAAAGAAGGTTTGGCGCAGAAGCGTTTGGAATTCGATGCGGCATTCGAATTAAAGAAGCGCAATTTGACCCAAGGCGATGAGCTGCAAGTTGGTGTGCAGAAGATGGTTAAGGTGTATGTGGCGGTAAAACGTCGTTTACAGCCTGGCGACAAGATGGCTGGCCGTCATGGTAATAAAGGCGTGGTGTCACGAATTGTGCCGGTAGAAGACATGCCTTACATGGCGGATGGCACGCCAGTTGACATCGTATTGAATCCGCTTGGTGTTCCGTCGCGTATGAATGTAGGGCAGATATTGGAAACTCATTTGGGTTGGGCAGCCAAAGGTTTGGGGCAGAAAATCGGCAAGATGCTTGAGTCGCAAGTAAAAATTGAAAAATTACGCACATTCCTCGGCAAGATTTATATGCATGATCAGGCTGCGGAGATTGCAGCATTCAGTGATGAGGAAGTGCTAGACCTGTGCCGTAATCTGGTCGGTGGTGTGCCCTTCGCCACGCCAGTGTTCGATGGTGCGAATGAAGATGAAATTAAAGACATGCTGGAGCTGGCAGACTTGCCTCGTTCTGGCCAGATAACCTTATATGATGGGCGCTCTGGAGTTGCATTTGACCGGTCGGTCACAGTTGGTTATATGCATGTACTGAAGCTGAACCACTTGGTGGATGACAAGATGCACGCGCGTTCCACTGGCCCATACAGCTTGGTGACTCAGCAACCGTTAGGCGGCAAGGCACAGTTCGGTGGTCAGCGTTTCGGTGAAATGGAAGTGTGGGCGCTGGAAGCATATGGCGCAGCTTACACGCTGCAGGAAATGCTTACGGTCAAATCAGATGACGTGGCAGGACGTACCAAAATTTACGAAAGCATTGTTAAGGGCGATCACAAGATTGATGCCGGCATGCCGGAATCGTTCAATGTGCTAACCAAGGAAATCCGCTCCTTGGGCATTGATATCGATCTTGTTCGTCATCGAGAGTAGGGGGCTGTGCGCTGTGCGCACCGCTCAAGATTGGTGCGCCGGGCGGCACCCTACATTGCTGCCGAATATTTAGGAGTTACATATGAAAGCATTGCTGGATTTGTTCAGGCAAGTAACGCAGAAGGAGGAGTTTGACGCGATCAAAATCGGGTTGGCCTCACCGGAGAAAATTCGTTCTTGGTCCTACGGCGAAGTCAAGAAGCCGGAAACCATCAACTACCGAACCTTCAAGCCGGAGCGTGATGGTTTGTTTTGCGCCAAAATTTTTGGTCCGACCAAGGATTATGAGTGCTTGTGCGGCAAATATAAGCGTTTGAAACATCGTGGTGTGATCTGCGAGAAATGCGGTGTCGAAGTAACGCTATCTAAAGTGCGTCGCGAACGCATGGGCCATATCGAGCTGGCAAGTCCGGTGGCGCATATTTGGTTCTTGAAATCATTGCCGTCCCGCTTGGGAATGGTGCTGGACATGACGTTACGCGACATAGAGCGCGTACTATATTTCGAGGCTTACGTAGTGACCGATCCTGGGATGTCTACACTCGAACGAGCTCAGTTGCTCTCTGAAGATGACTATCTTGCCAAGCTTGAAGAGTACGGTGATGAGTTTTCAGCAGTAATGGGTGCGGAAGGCATACGCGCTTTATTGCATGCGTTGGACGTACCCGCTGAGGTAGAAAAACTTCGCGCTGATCTTGAAGCGACCAGCTCCGAAACCAAAATCAAGAAATATGCGAAACGGTTAAAAATCCTTGAGGCATTTCTGGTCTCGGGCATCAAACCCGAGTGGATGATCATGTTGGTGCTACCAGTGTTGCCGCCAGAGCTACGCCCGTTAGTGCCGCTGGATGGAGGACGCTTTGCGACTTCTGACCTGAATGATTTGTATCGTCGTGTCATTAACCGGAATAACCGACTGAAACGCCTTTTGGAATTGAAGGCTCCGGAAATTATTGTGCGCAACGAGAAACGTATGCTGCAGGAATCAATTGATTCGCTGCTGGATAATGGTCGTCGCGGCAAGGCAATGACTGGCGCCAACAAGCGTCCGCTGAAGTCACTTGCTGACATGATCAAGGGTAAAGGTGGTCGTTTCCGTCAGAATTTGTTAGGCAAGCGCGTAGATTATTCTGGTCGTTCCGTAATTGTGGTGGGTCCGCAACTGAAATTGCATCAGTGTGGTTTGCCGAAGAAAATGGCGCTGGAGCTATTTAAACCATTCATTTTCCATAAACTGGAAGTACTCGGGCTGGCCACAACCATTAAGGCGGGCAAGCGTATGGTGGAAGCTGAAGAGCCAGTTGTGTGGGATATCTTGGAAGATGTCATCCGGGAACATCCGGTGTTGCTGAATCGAGCGCCTACACTACATCGTCTTGGTATTCAGGCATTCGAGCCGATACTGATTGAAGGCAAAGCAATTCAGTTGCATCCATTAGTTTGTACGGCTTTTAACGCCGACTTCGATGGCGATCAGATGGCAGTGCACGTGCCACTATCACTGGAAGCTCAGATGGAATGCCGCACCTTGATGTTGGCCTCCAATAACGTGTTGTCGCCTGCTAATGGCGAGCCTATTATTGTTCCGTCGCAGGATATCGTGCTGGGGCTGTATTATATGACACGCGAAAAAATCGGTGCACTTGGCGAGGGCGCGTTGTTTGCTGACGTGTCAGAAGCACTACGTGCCTACGATTCTGGTCATGTTGATCTGCATGCCAAAGTGGTGGTGCGCATTAAAGAAATTTTCTTTGATGAAAAAAATGAGCGTCAAGAAAAGCGTACACGTTATGAAACTACCGTGGGACGTGCCATTCTGTCAGATCTTTTGCCGGCCGGTCTGCCGTTCAGTTTGATCAATAAAGCATTAAAGAAGAAAGAGATCTCTCGTCTGATTAATATCAGCTTTAGCCGTTGTGGTTTGCGCAACACCGTGATTATGGCTGACAAGTTAATGACCACCGGCTTTACTTATGCTACCCGTGCCGGTATCTCAATTTGCTTGGATGACATGTTGGTGCCACCGCAAAAAAATGAGTTAATTGACGCGGCTGGAAAAGAGGTGCGTGAGATTGACGTGCAATACACATCCGGTTTGGTGACTCAAGGCGAACGTTACAATAAGGTAGTGGATATCTGGGGTCGTACGGGTGATCTGGTGGCCAAGGCTATGATGGATCAGCTAGGTAGCGAGCCGGTGATTGACCGTGCCAGCGGCAAACAGCTTGCTGATAAAAAAGGCAAAGTAGTGATGCAGGAGTCTTTCAATTCCATTTACATGATGGCTGATTCTGGTGCGCGCGGTTCTGCGGCTCAGATTCGTCAGTTAGCAGGTATGCGTGGCCTGATGGCCAAGCCAGATGGATCTATCATTGAAACCCCGATTACCGCTAATTTTCGCGAGGGGTTGAATATGCTGCAATATTTTATTTCCACTCATGGTGCGCGAAAAGGCTTGGCCGACACCGCATTGAAGACCGCAAACTCTGGTTACCTGACTCGTCGTCTGGTAGATGTGACCCAAGATTTAGTGGTGGCCGAGGAAGATTGCGGCACCATCAACGGCGCCGCATTGAAGGCATTGGTTGAAGGTGGCGAGGTGATTGAAGCATTGCGTGAGCGCATACTCGGTCGCGTTGTTAGCAGGGATGTCGTCAATCCAGAAAGCAGCGAAACATTATATGAAGCGGGCACACTGCTGGATGAAGATATGGTGGAGAACATTGAGTCGCTGGGCGTCGACGAAGTACATGTGCGGACACCCCTGACATGTGAAACTCGTTATGGTTTGTGCGTCAAATGTTATGGCCGCGACTTAGGTCGAGGTGGCCCCGTGACTGTAGGCGAGGCAGTTGGCGTAATTGCTGCGCAGTCAATCGGCGAGCCAGGGACCCAATTAACCATGCGTACCTTCCATATTGGTGGTGCGGCATCGCGTACCGTGGTGGCTAGTCAGGTCGAAGGTAAGTCTAATGGCCAGGTGAAATACAGCACGAACATGCGTACCGTCAGCAATACTCGAGGTGAGTTAGTGGTGGTAGCGCGTAGCGGCGAAATAATGGTTACCGATGATCATGGACGCGAGCGCGAGCGTCACAAAGTGCCGTACGGTGCGATGTTGACTGTGCGTGAGGGCAGCCCGGTTCGTGCGGGCGAAGTGCTGGCTACATGGGATCCCCATACGCGTCCGATTATTACCGAATATGCCGGTCGGGCGCGTTTCGAAAATGTAAAAGAGGGCGTTACCGTTACCAGGGAGATTGATGAAGTAACCGGATTATCCACTCTTGTGGTAGATCCTAAGCTTGCTGGTACGCAAGGCAAGGGCGTGCTACGGCCATTGATACGCTTGCTCGACGAGGAAGGGCACGAGATTAAGATTGCTGGTACCGAATTACCAATTTCTGTGACCTTTCAGACGGGTTGTATCATCACTGTAGAAGATGGTCAGCATGTTGGCGTGGGTGAGGTGCTGGCACGTATTCCGCAGGAAAGCAGCAAGACACGTGACATTACTGGGGGTCTTCCACGTGTTGCGGAGCTTTTTGAGGCTCGTTCGCCTAAGAATGCTGGTATGTTAGCGGAAGTTACCGGAACGGCGTCGTTCGGCAAGGATACCAAAGGTAAGCAACGTTTGGTTATCACCGACATGGAGGGTGTAGCGCATGAATTCCTGATTACCAAGGACAAACATGTGCTAGTGCACGATGGACAAATGGTAACCCAAGGCGAAATGATTGTGGACGGTCCGCGTGATCCGCATGATATTTTGCGCTTGCTGGGCGTGGCAGCGCTGGCGCGATACATTGCCGACGAAGTGCAGGATGTTTACCGCCTGCAGGGCGTTAAGATTAACGACAGGCACATTGAAGTGATAGTGCGCCAGATGTTGCGTCGAGTGCAGATTGTGGATGAAGGTGATACTAAGTTCATTCCCAAAGAGCAGGTGGAGCGTGCAGATTTGCTTCAAGAGAATGAACGCGTTGAAAAAGAAGGCAAGCAGCCGGCAACTTATGAATATATGCTGCTGGGAATTACCAAGGCTTCACTGTCCACTGATTCGTTTATTTCTGCGGCATCCTTTCAGGAAACCACGCGCGTGCTGACCGAAGCCGCGATTATGGGTAAGAGAGACGAGTTGCGTGGGCTGAAGGAGAACGTTATTGTGGGTCGCTTGATCCCGGCGGGTACAGGCTTAGCCTACCATGCTGCGCGGCGTAAGCAGCGGCTGGGATTAGGTGTGGCAGCGACGGTGTTGAGTGAAGGAGAGCAAGCCGCAGAAACACAAGATAACCAGCTTGCTTGACAGGTTGGGTATTCCTCAATAGAATGCGCGGTCTTTTTGTCCGCCCACGACTGGAGGAAGTAGTATAGTTTAGGCGGCTGTTTTTTCATATTGTTGATACATAAGAATTTTTAGGAAAATTTAGATAATGCCAACCATCAACCAATTAGTGCGCAAGCCTCGTGTTGCCGAACCTATAAAAAGCAAAGTTCCCGCTCTGGGTGGGAGTCCCCAAAAACGGGGGGTGTGTACTCGTGTATATACTACAACACCAAAGAAGCCAAACTCTGCCCTGCGTAAGGTTGCCAAGGTTCGTCTGACTAATGGTTTTGAGGTTATCTCTTACATTGGCGGTGAAGGCCACAACTTGCAGGAGCACTCGGTAGTGCTTATACGCGGTGGCCGTGTAAAGGATTTGCCCGGTGTTCGCTACCACATGGTGCGGGGTAGTTTGGATACCGCTGGAGTAAAAGATCGTAAGCAGTCCCGTTCCAAGTACGGTGCCAAACGGCCCAAAAAGGCTTAACTTAATTGCCAAGCCAGTTTTTGAATTAGCCAGTTAACATGAGGTTTAATATATGCCAAGACGTAGAGAAGTTCCAAAGCGCGAAATCCTGCCGGATCCAAAATATGGCAACCAAGATCTTTCTAAGTTCGTTAATGTTTTGATGACCGCTGGTAAAAAATCTGTTGCCGAGCGCATTCTTTATGGTGCTTTGGAGCAAATAGTTAAGAAAAGCGGCAAAGATCCGATCGAGGTGTTTAATCTTGCGTTGACCAATGTCAAGCCTCAGGTTGAGGTAAAGAGCCGTCGCGTCGGGGGGGCTAACTATCAGGTTCCCGTTGAAGTTCGTCCTTCGCGCCGAATGGCATTGGCCATGCGTTGGCTAAAAGATTTTGCACGCAAGCGTGGTGAAAAATCCATGGGTATGCGGCTGGCTGGCGAATTGCTCGACGCCTCAGAAAGTCGTGGTGGCGCAGTTAAAAAGCGTGAAGAAGTTCACCGCATGGCTGAGGCGAATAAAGCATTTTCGCACTTCCGTTTCTAGAAGTTTTTCGGTTGATCTTGAAAGTTTTATAAGTTAGGTAATTATTGTGGCACGGAAAACATTAATCGAGCGATATCGAAATATCGGCATTAGCGCACATATAGACGCGGGTAAAACTACGACCACTGAACGTGTATTATTTTACACAGGCGTATCGCATAAGATCGGCGAAGTGCATGATGGCGCCGCTGTGATGGACTGGATGGAGCAGGAGCAGGAGCGAGGTATTACCATTACATCGGCTGCGACTACTTGTTACTGGAAGGGTATGGACTCCAGCTTGCCTGAGCATCGTATTAACATCATTGATACGCCAGGGCACGTTGACTTCACTATTGAAGTTGAGCGATCAATGCGCGTGCTGGATGGCGCATGCATGGTGTATTGTGCTGTGGGTGGTGTGCAGCCGCAGTCCGAAACAGTGTGGCGGCAAGCCAATAAGTATGGTGTGCCGCGCTTGGCCTTTGTTAATAAGATGGATCGCTCTGGAGCGAATTTCTTTAATGTTTACGAACAAATGCGCGCTCGCCTGCGTGCCAATGTGGTGCCGATTCAATTGCCGATTGGCGCAGAGGAAAAGTTTGAGGGTGTGATTGACTTGGTACGGATGAAGGCGATTTACTGGGATGAGGCATCTCAGGGCATGAAGTTTGAGTTGCGTGATATTCCTGCCGATCTCTTGGTGCTAGCGCAAGAGTGGCGTGCGAAGATGGTAGAGAGTGCTGCTGAGGCAACCGAAGAGATGATGAACAAGTATCTCGAGGAAGGCGACTTGTCTGAACTGGAGATTAAGCAATGTTTGCGTATCCGTACTATTGCCAGCGAAATAGTGCCGATGTTATGTGGCTCCGCCTTCAAAAATAAGGGTGTGCAGGCCATGCTGGATGCAGTGGTTGACTACTTGCCTGCTCCGACTGACATTCCGGCAGTTAAGGGCGAATTGGAAAATGGGACAATAGGGGAACGTAAGGCGAACGACGATGAGCCGTTCTCTGCGTTGGCGTTTAAAATCATGACCGACCCATTCGTTGGGCAGTTGATTTTTTTCCGCGTGTATTCCGGTCAGTTGAAAGCGGGCGATACAGTTTACAATCCGATCAAGGGCAAAAAGGAGCGCATTGGCCGTATCTTGTTGATGCATGCTAACGAGCGAGAAGAGATTAAAGAGGTTTTTGCAGGTGATATTGCTGCTGCAGTGGGTTTAAAAGAAGCGACTACTGGTGAGACTTTGTGTGACCCAGCCAATGTGATAACGTTGGAACGCATGATATTCCCTGAGCCGGTAATTCATATTGCTGTTGAGCCGAAGACTAAGGTCGACCAAGAAAAGATGGGCATGGCGCTGAATCGTTTGGCGAAAGAGGACCCGTCTTTCCGCGTACATACTGACTTGGAGTCTGGTCAAACCATTATTTCTGGTATGGGTGAGCTACACCTGGAGGTTTTGGTTGAGCGCATGAAGCGAGAATTTGGTGTGGAAGCTAATGTTGGCGCGCCGCAAGTAGCTTATCGCGAAGCGATACGTAAGACGGTTGAGGTTGAAGGCAAGTTCGTTAAGCAATCAGGTGGTCGCGGCCAATTTGGTCATGTGTGGTTAAAAGTTGAGCCAAATGAAACGGGTAAAGGCTTTGAATTTGTGGATGCCATTAAGGGTGGGTCGGTTCCGCGCGAATTTATCCCAGCAGTAAAAAAAGGCTTGGAAGATACCTTGCCGAATGGTGTGTTGGCGGGATTTCCCGTGGTGGATATTAAAGTCACCCTGTTTGATGGCTCTTACCACGATGTGGATTCTAACGAAAATGCATTTAAGATGGCTGCTTCTATGGGCTTCAAAGATGGCATGCGTAAGGCCAGCCCAGTGCTGCTGGAGCCGATGATGTCGGTTGAAGTGGAAACCCCTGAAGATTATACGGGCACGGTAATGGGTGATTTGTCATCCCGTCGCGGTATGGTTCAAGGCATGGAAGATATGATTGGTGGTGGGAAGATTGTGAAGGCCGAAGTTCCTTTAGCAGAGATGTTCGGTTATTCTACTGCGCTGCGTTCCGCAACCCAAGGTCGGGCTACATACACGATGGAATTTAAGCATTACACCGAAGCGCCAAAAAATGTGGCCGAAGCGGTGATGAGTAGCAGAAAATAGTTTTTAGATAACTCGTGAATCGTCAAATAATCAAGGAAATTTAAATCATGGCAAAGAGTAAATTTGAGCGAACCAAGCCGCACGTAAATGTGGGCA
>CAZPUT010000045.1:0-10261 GCA_964589845.1 uncultured Candidatus Nitrotoga sp.
TCGCCCCACTGCCGGGTCGCGGCTTTCTTATCGGCGTACGTGCGAATTTTTGAGTTCCCTATAGCAGGATTCATTTGACAGCATGGGTATGATGACTTGATTGCTTCACGTTTAAATTCTGTAATGATTGCGGACATTAAACTCTTGCACCATATCCATAAAGGGCAATTTGTATTGAGCCGTTCCGTATGCAGGGGCAAAGTGTGCCTGAAATTTGAAACACGGAGCTCGAAGTATAATGCTTTTAACATACGTAAATTCGTGTGGTCGAGTTTTTGCGGTTCGCACCAGACCGACCAATCTACCCAACCGATAGCGACTAAACATTATCATGTCCGCGTGCGTAACCAATCACGCCAGTCAGGAAACGAACCATTGCATAGCTGACACGCATCATCAAATGCATCCATATACCATGCTCGCGCCACACAGAAGGAGAAATCAACCGGGCGCTGCGCCCAATCTCTTGCAACAAATCGGCACGCAACGATTCAGCAAACCCTGCATCGCGAACTACCAGGTTAGCTTCGCGCGCCAACCACAAACTGAATGGGTCTATATTGGATGAACCTACGGTTGCCCAATAGCCATCCACCACCGCTACCTTAGCGTGCATATAACTGGCGTGGTATTCGTGAATTTCCATACCTGCTCGCAAGAACTCGTCATAAAGCGCACGCGTGGCAAAATGCTGCAGGCGATATTCCACCCGCCCTTGCAATAACAACACAACGCGCACTCCGCGTCGAGCCGCATTTAATAAAGCATGGCGAAAACGCATTCCCGGCAGGAAATAGGCATTGGCAATGATGATCTCTCGCCGCGCACCAGCAATGGCTTTGAGATAAGCGTGTTCAATATCGTGACGATGACGCAAGTTGTCACGCAATACGAAAGCTACTTTTTGTGGCTCAGTATTTTTGTGCGTGGCCAGTAGTTTTACGCGTTCGCGCTGCCGCCGAAAATTTATCCACGACACCTGTGTCCACAAACGTCTCATTACGAAATGTATATGCTCTGCCGTTGCTCCCTGCACCTCCACCGTATAATCCAAACGCGGCGCTATAATCCGACCACCCGGCACATCGTTGATGATATTAATGCCGCTTACAAAGGCAATATGCTCATCCACCAGCGCCAGCTTTCGGTGCAAACGGCGCAGACGGTGGCGGCGCATGTTGAAGCGAGCGATTTCCGGGCGATACCACAGCACCTCTACGCCCGCCCCACGCAGCTCACTCACCCATTTATCCGGCAAATCGGCCGAGCCGAAGCCATCCAGCAGCAAGTGTGCCATCACGCCACGCTTGGCCGCGCGCTGCAACGCCTGCGAGACCAGACGACCGCAGGTGTCGGCGGCATAAATATACGTTTCCAGATAAATCGTGCGGGTCGCGGCATCTATCGCTGCAATCAGGCGCGGAAAATATTCCTCACCGTTGCGCATCAGAATCAGCGTATGGCCGTCAACAAGATGCGTGCTGCTCATAGGGCGAGAGTCGCGGATAGCGCTACATGGTCTGAAATTTTTCTCCACGCATGCACCTTGCAGTGCTGAATCTCCAGCCCACGCACATAAATACGATCCATGCGCAGTAGCGGTATGCCCGCCGGAAAACTGCGTGCCGGCCTGCCTATATTTGCTTCAAACACCTCATGCAATTGCAATTCATGGGCTAACAGCCGACTGGCATTGTTGCGCCAGTCATTGAAATCACCCGCGACAATAAGTCGCGCATCCAGCGGTACCATCTGCTTGATACGCTCAATCAGCGCATTAAATTGCACCCCGCGGCCACGTTTGAATAAACCGAAATGTACACAAATGCAATGCAGCGGCTGGCTGATTTCCCTTTGATCCATTTTTGGCAGGTCAATTACGCAATGTAGCAGACCTCGACTCTCGAAACGATGCGCGGAAACATCCAGATTATTCCACTCCACAATCGAGTAACGGCTCAAGAGGGCATTTCCGTGATGACCGCCTAGATATACGGAATTCTTTCCATACGCATGATGCGGCCATATCTGGTCAGCCAGGAACTCATGTTGCGGCGAAGTGGAGTAGCCATTGAGATGCCGACCATCGCGGCTATTTTCGCCCTGCACCTCCTGCAGGAATACGATATCGGCGTTGAGTTCACGCAAGCGCTCGCGCAATTCGTGCAGCACAATGCGCTGGTTGAAATGGGACAAACCCTTGTGAATGTTGTAGGTGACGATGTTCAGTGTGGTCATAAGTGGCTCATCAATACCGCATCAGCAGACCACATATCATTACAATATACGCAATGAGCGTGATATTGGCCGCAAACATCCGTCAGGCGTTACCTATGCCTCGGGTGGGAAGGTTGATTTGACGCGCGAAATCCAGCATGCGTTCGATAGAGACCTTGGCACGACGCCCGATTACCGGATCGACATGTATCTCATTCTTCCCACATTCCAACGCTTGAGCCAGATTCAGCAACCCGTTCATCGCCATCCACGGACAGTGATTACAGCTAGTGCAAGTCGCGCCATCTCCAGCCGTAGGTGCTTCCAGAAATACCTTGCCAGGCGATAAAGTTTTCATCCTGTGCAGGATACCGTTATCGGTCGCCACAATGAACTTGTTCGCAGCCAAAATTTGTGTTGCCTTTATAAGCTGCGTGGTGGAGCCCACCACATCAGCAAGCTGAATTACTTCCGGGGGAGATTCCGGATGCACTAGCACCTTGGCATCCGGGTGTTGCGCCTTAAGTTCAGCCAGCTCCTTGGCCTTGAACTCGTCATGCACCACACATGACCCTTGCCACAGCAACATGTCAGCGCCACTTTGTTGCTGAATGTAATTACCCAGATGACGGTCCGGTGCCCACAATATTTTTTGCCCCTGCTCCTTAAGATATTTAACGATGGGCAACGCGATAGAACTGGTTACCACCCAGTCGGCGCGCGCCTTCACCGCCGCACTAGTATTAGCATATACCACCACGGTACGATCCGGGTGTGCGTCACAGAAAGCAGTAAACTCCTCCACCGGACAACCAAGGTCGAGCGAACAGTTGGCATCCAAGTCGGGCATTAACACGCGCTTTTCCGGGTTGAGGATTTTCGCCGTCTCGCCCATAAAACGCACCCCCGCCACCACTAAAGTTTGCGCCGGATGTTGATGGCCGAAATTGGCCATATCAAGGGAGTCGGATACGCAACCGCCTGTAGCATCGGCCAAGTCCTGCAAGTCCGGATGCACGTAATAGTGCGCCACCAGCACTGCATCCTGTTCTTTTAACAGTCGTTTGATGCGCTCGATCAGCATAGCTTTTTCATCGGGTTTCGGTTCGCGCGGCTTCTTCGCCCACGCTATCGAAGTGGCGCAGCCGGGATGATCATAGGCAATCGATATCATGCCATCCTACCTCTCAATTTCCTTCATTTGAAAATCTTTCGTTCACTGATGTATGGACGGTTTCAGACCCCGCTTTTTCTCTTTCAGGCAACTGCAAAATCGCTGCGCGGTTGCTTGGCGAAAATACCAGCCCCGCAGCTTCCTGCCAAGGCAACCATTTATAACTGAGATGTTCCCGCGGTGACAATTGGACAGGAAGCACGCAGGGTAATTCCAATCCAAATACATGCTCGGTATTGTGCCGGGTGCCGGGTGCATAGCGATGCTGCCATTCGGCATAAATTTCATAGATATTTTGGGCCTGCCAGTCCACCAAGGAATAGTGCTTGGCATCCAAGCCAGTTTCCTCAAACAATTCGCGCACAGCTGTCTCGCGCAAAGACTCACCCTCATCTTGACTACCAGTGACTGATTGCCAAAAGCCTGGGTGATCGGCGCGTTCCAGAAGCAATACCTCAAAATCCAAGGTATAAATCACCACTAATACAGAAACTGGTAATTTATATTGCATGAATGGCGCTAGCAGAAAAAAATCCAGAATGGTTTATTTTGCGATTTCCAGAAAGCTATCGTATCCGCAAAAATTTCCATAGCGATATTGTGATCCTCAGCAGCCATCCCGAGCGTGTCATTGTCGTTACGCAACAGCAGCACATAACCGAAAGCGGGTTGCCAGGAAAGATCACTCAATGTATCGGCCAGCGCATCCCAATTACCGCCAAACCAATCCGGCACATGGACTGCCTGGGCAATAGCATCGATAAATTTTTCCTTGCCTTCTATCTCAGCCAGATCAACCTCGAGCAAGATGCAACCAGCCTCTGCCACTGCTGTATACAACTCGTCCAGGCGGCAACCCAGCCGGTACGCGCCCGCCTCCCTTACATCTTTTAAGCGTAACGACAAATTACTCATGTTATTCCGTGATACGCCGAAAAGTCCGGTAATGATCCGCGCTGTAATAACACTCAACAGGTTGGCCACAGACAATGCGCCGTGCGCCACGATTGCGTGCTCCAGGCGTTTTCACCGTAAATTCACGATAATAGCCACGCTCGCGCTTGGGCAACCGTTTTTCCAAATTACTAAATATCACACCATCACGCGGATATGGAAACGGGCCGCCCTGCTTGATAAGATGCAAGGTTTCGCGCCCTTCCGGCGGCAATTCGGATACCGCGATAATCCGCATTTCACGGACATTATTTGATACAAACGCATAAGCATGAGTTTGTGCTGAAGCCAGTGCCAACAGCATTGCAAACAAGACGAATAAAAAATGCAAGATGAAACGCGCGCCAATCCTTCTCATCTTATAAGTCTCCGCTACACTATTCTTTCGTCACTTCTACCGTCGTTTGCACTTTCTGACGCAAACGAATATGCAGCTCGTTCAGTTGTTTTTCATCAACGGGACTGGGCGCTTGGGTTAGCAAACACTGCGCGCGCTGGGTCTTGGGGAAAGCGATCACGTCACGAATCGATTCCGAGCCGCTCATCAGCGTAACAATCCGATCCAGGCCAAAGGCCAGTCCGCCGTGCGGTGGCGCGCCATATTGCAGTGCATCAAGCAGGAAGCCGAATTTTAGTTGCGCCTCGTCCGCACCGATGTTGAGCGCGCGGAATACTAATGACTGAGTTTCTTCCTTATGAATACGCACCGAGCCACCGCCAAGTTCCCAACCGTTCAACACGATGTCATATGCCTTCGCCAGACAACGTCCGGGTTCGTTTTCCAACAGATGAAGGTGTTCGTCCTTGGGCGCAGTGAACGGGTGATGGCAAGCATCCCAACGCTTGGCCTCATCATCGTATTCAAACATGGGGAAATCCACCACCCACAGCGGGGTCCATGCTGCGCCACTGACATAATTTTTCTCGTGACCAATCTTGGTGCGTAACGCTCCGAGCGCGTCATTAACCACCTTGACCTTGTCCGCTCCGAAGAAAATCAAGTCGCCATTCTGTGCACCAGTGCGAGCTATGATCATTTTCAGCGCATCTTCATTCAGGTTCTTCACGATAGGCGATTGCAGGCCAGTTTCATTCAACTGAGTCACGTCATTGACTTTAATATAGGCCAAGCCACGTGCACCGTAGATGCCAACGAATTTGGTATATTCATCAATCTCACCGCGCGTAAATGAGCCGCCACCCGGCACACGCAACGCTGCCACGCGCCCGTTAGCTTGATTGGCAGGAGCAGAAAATACCTTGAATGCCACATCTTTTACCGCATCTGTGACATCGGTTATTTCCAGCGTCACTCTCAAATCGGGCTTGTCTGAACCGAAGCGCGCCATCGCCTCAGCGTGAGTAATACGCGGAAACGGATTAGGCAAAACGGTACCCAATACTTCTTTGAATACGGTGCGAAGCATTTCCTCCATCAGCATCATGATCTGCTCTTCGTCCATGAATGATGTCTCCATGTCCACCTGAGTAAATTCCGGTTGGCGGTCGGCGCGCAAATCTTCGTCGCGGAAGCATTTAGTAATTTGATAGTAACGGTCGAAACCTGCCACCATGAGCAGCTGCTTGAATAGCTGCGGCGACTGCGGCAATGCAAAGAATTCGCCTGCGTGAACACGCGATGGCACCAGATAGTCGCGCGCACCTTCCGGCGTGGATTTAGTCAGCATCGGCGTTTCGATATCGATGAAACCCTTTGCATCCAGGAAACGGCGGAACGCCATTGCCGTCTTGTAGCGCAGCATCAGATTTTTCTGCATCTGCGGACGCCGCAGATCAATCACGCGGTGCGTCAAGCGCACGTTCTCTGACAGATTTTCGTCATCCAACTGGAATGGCGGTGTAAGCGCAGCATTCAGCACTTCGATTTCGTGGCATAGAATTTCGATCTCACCGCTACCAAGATTACTGTTGGAGCTACCTTCCGGGCGGCGACGCACGCGTCCGCTAATACGCAGCACGAATTCGCTGCGCACCGATTCAGCAATTTTGAACATGTCCGCACGGTCCGGGGCACATACCACTTGCGCCAGCCCTTCGCGGTCGCGAAGATCAATAAAAATCACCCCGCCGTGGTCACGGCGACGGTGTGCCCAACCACACAAAGTAACAGCTTGGCCAAGATTTGAAACGTTAAGATGTCCGCAGTAATGAGTTCGCATATTTTCAATAAGTTAATCTAATAATTCAGGGGATTTCATTGTTTATTTGGTACGTAAGGCATAGCGGGGGTGGCAACTACGCCCATTGAAATAATGGATTTTAGAGCCACATCCACGCTAATGTTGATCTCGATGGTATCAGCACGGCGCACGTAGAAATAAAACCCGTTTACCGGGCTGGGTGCGGTGGGAATGAATACCCCCACATACTCATCTTTAAGTTGTTGCGTCACCTCACCCGGAATAGCGGTCTGAAATGCCAACGACCATGCTTCAGGGTGAGGATACCGCACCAGCAGCACCTTACGGAAGGCAAGTCCGTTGCTGGACAGTAGCGTATCGCTAACTTGTTTCACGCTGTGGTAAATGCTACTTACCACAGGAATGCGGCGTAGCAGACCCTCCCAGTAACTCAACAGACGCTGTCCGAGAACATTGTGCACCAGCAAACCGGTACCGAGCACGATCACTACGGTGAGGATCACGCCCAAACCGGGAATGTGAATACCGAGCAGTTTATCTGGATACCAGTTTACCGGCAGTAGCAGCAGACTCTGGTCTAGCGTACTAATCGTCAGGTTCAGAACCCAGATGGTAATGCCAAGCGGAACCCACACCAATAGTCCTGTGAGCAAATATTTCTTCACCCGTTGCCACCCGCAGTCGGCGTGGCAGAACTAACTGTGCTAGCAGCTGATTCCGATTTGGTTTCTGGCTTGCTGCCAGAACTCTTAAAATCCGTGGCATACCAACCACTTCCCTTGAGTTGGAAGCCAGCGACTGAAAGCTGTTTGCTGAATGTAGGTTTGCCACATGCAGGACATACAGTCAACGGCGTATCGCTGATCTTTTGCATGACATCTTTCTGCATACCACAACTACTGCAACGATATTCGTAAATAGGCATGACACCCCCTGTTAGAAATCCAAAAAGGCGCACATTATACCGCAGCCTCATGCCAGACGCCTGACTCCAACCCGTCCAGCGCCCACTCGCCAATCCGGTAACGGATCAAGCGCAAGGTGGGGTAACCCACCGCGGCCGTCATGCGGCGTACCTGACGGTTCTTGCCCTCGCGAATAATTAGTTCCAGCCAACTGGTTGGTTTATCTTTACGCTCGCGGATCGGGGGAGTGCGCTGCCATAAGTTTACCGGTTCTTCCATCAATCTTGCCCTAGCAGGCAACGTCACAAAATCAGGCAGCTTTACCCCACTCCGCAATAGCGCTAGTGCCGTCTCACTTGGCTTACCTTCCACTTGCACCCAATAAACCTTGGCCAACTTGTGGAGTGGATCGGTAATGCGGTGTTGCAACAAACCGTCATCAGTGAGCAACAGCAAGCCTTCACTGTCCGCATCCAGCCGTCCCGCTGGATACAAATCAGGAACCGCGATATAATCCGCTAGCGTTGGATGCAGACCGTCGCGGCTAAACTGACAGATCACACCATAAGGTTTGTTGAACAACAGGATGCGGCTCATCCGACTTTTCCACTTACTAAAATAATCCATATTACCCCAAGCTTTTCATCGGGGAGCGAAAATACATGACCAAGCATATCAAGCATATCAAGCATATCAAGGTGCCGTCTCAAGGCCAAAAAATTTCCGTCAACAAAGACTACTCACTAAATGTGCCAGATCAACCCATCATTCCTTTCATTGAGGGTGATGGTACAGGCATAGACATCACTCCTGTTATGCGACGCGTGGTGGATGAGGCAGTCGCCAAGGCTTACCATGGTAAGCGCCAAATCGCATGGATGGAAGTATATGCCGGCGAGAAAGCTGTAAATATCTATGGCAACGATACCTGGCTGCCGGATGAGACGGTAGAAGCAGTGCGCGACCATGTTGTATCAATTAAAGGCCCGCTCACCACCCCTACTTCCGGCGGTATGCGCTCGCTCAATGTGGCGTTGCGTCAAATCCTTGACCTCTATGTATGCCTGCGTCCAGTACGCTGGTTCGAGGGCGTTCCTACTCCAGTGACAGCGCCTGAAAAAGTAGACATGGTGATCTTCCGTGAAAACACTGAAGATATTTATGCGGGTATTGAATGGGAAGCGGGTTCAGCAGAAGCGAAAAAATTAATTCATTTTTTACAAAATGAAATGGGCGTCACGAAAATCCGTTTTCCAGAAACCTCTGCTATCGGCATCAAGCCGGTGTCCATCGAAGGTAGTGAACGTTTAATTCGTCGCGCTATTCAATATGCCATAGACAATAAACGCAAGTCCGTCACCCTGGTACACAAGGGCAACATAATGAAGTTCACCGAAGGTGGCTTCAAGAAATGGGGCTACGAACTCGCCAAGCGAGAATTCGGTGGGGTGGAAATCGACGGCGGGCCGTGGCTTAAATTGCCCGAAAAATATGGAAGCGGAGGCATCATCATTAAAGACGTAATTGCCGATGCTTTTCTACAGCAAATTTTGTTGCGCCCTGCAGAATATGACGTTATCGCCACATTGAACCTCAACGGCGACTACATATCTGATGCACTGGCGGCAGAAGTCGGCGGCATTGGTATCGCGCCAGGTGCCAATCTGTCTGATAGCATTGCCATGTTTGAAGCCACCCACGGCACCGCACCGAAATATGCTGGCAAAGATTACGTCAATCCTGGTTCATTGATTCTCTCGGCAGAAATGATGCTGCGCCATATCGGCTGGCTGGAAGCCGCCGATCTAATTATCAAGGGCATGAACGGAGCAATCGCCGCCAAGACCGTCACCTATGATTTCGCACGTCTGACACAAGGGGCACAACAAATATCGTGCTCTGCATTCGGCGAAGCAATAGTTAAAAACATGTAAACGACAGTAAGTTGGTTGGGGCAAGATCAAGAATTCATCTTGACAGTCACCCACTAAAATCAATCAGCTGAGAACGGTGTTTTTAACTTTAAGGTTCTAGAATACAGTGCACTCTCTTGTTTCATCCGTCGACTTAGTCTCATCTTTTTCGAGCGCATATCTGATGCGGGGACATCAATATTATCGTGATAAAAAAGTCACGGCGCTAGGTATCAGCCAAAACGGCGCCTTCATTACTGCGCTTGTCGCAGGTTCAAATAATAACCGCTATCACGTCAATATCCTGCTGCAGGCGCAACCGGGAAGCCATGTATTGGTCAACGGGGAATGCAGTTGCCCGGTGGGCTACAACTGCAAGCACGTTGTTGCAACGCTGATCAAGGCTCAAGCGGAACCCCCACTTGAAGTTCCTGCGCCAGCTAATACAGCATTGCCGAATGCTACGGACTTACCATATGAAATTTCCAACTGGCTAAACGAAGTGTCGCGTGCGGCCGTGCCGACACTAGGCCGCGATGACTTGCCCGTGAGCATGTTGCAGCGTTTGCTGTACGTTTTAAAATTAAGTGATAGCAAGCCAGCGAGAGTGGAGGTGACATTTTTCACTGCCAGACTGCTCAAGGCCGGGGGGTTTGGCAAAAAAACGCTTCATAATTCTATAGCCAATATCTTTATCGGCGCGGCGCCACCCTATTTTACCGAACGGGATCAGGAAATCATCGCTGCATTAAACCTGATGCGTGCAACAGGAGGCTATTTATCTGGTGCGCAGGGTGCACGGTGGATGACAGAAATGATCACTACTGGCAGGTGCTTCTGGGAAACTCCTGATTCCAAGCCTTTGTCCTTAGGTGAAAAATGCGTCACTCAGCCTGTTTGGACCATGGACACACAGGGGAACCAGCGACTACATGT
>CAZPUT010000046.1:0-9907 GCA_964589845.1 uncultured Candidatus Nitrotoga sp.
GGCGCATCCAGCCCTATCGGACGTTGGAGAATGTAATCGATGGCGTGGTGCTGACCTTCATCGACATCAGCAAGCGCGTCGCAGCCGAAGCGGCGGAAAAATTAGCGCTGAAACTGGCCGAGGGTATTGTCGATACCGTTCGCGAGCCGCTGATCGTACTGGATGAAAAACTGAAAATCATATCCGCCAGTCGCTCGTTCTATCGCGACTTCCAAACCACACCGGAAGACACCGTGGGTCGCCCGATCTACAGCTTGGGCAATAAACAGTGGGACATCCCGAAATTGCGCGAACTACTGGAAAGCATCCTCCCGCAGAACCAGAGTTTCGAAGGCTACGAGGTGGAACACGACTTTCCCACCATTGGTCATCGCCGCATGCTGCTCAACGCCCGCCGCATCGTCGACAACACCGGCGATACCAAGATGATTCTGCTGGCGATGGAAAATATTTTGTAGGATCATTTAATCAAATGGGCGTAAACCGGGCGAATTTTATTCGCCCCTACGTGACACCGGATTTAACCGGCTGTGATCAGGAGAACACATGAGCAAGAACCGAGCCAAGCCAGCCCTGCTTCGCGCGAAAGCTGAAATGCAACTTGTCCGCTCGCCGGCAAAGGACGAGACGTCGCGCCCTGCCGAGGTGCTTCTGCACGAGCTCCAGGTGTATCAGGTTGAACTGGAGATGCA
This sequence comes from uncultured Candidatus Nitrotoga sp., assembly GCA_964589845.1. GTDB lineage: Bacteria > Pseudomonadota > Gammaproteobacteria > Burkholderiales > Gallionellaceae > Nitrotoga. Next base: position 693 of record CAZPUT010000046.1, read on the forward strand.
GAACGAGGAGTTGCGGCGGGCGCAGGTAGAACTGGAAAAGTCTCGTGACCTATACGTGGATTTTTATGATTTCTCTCCCGTCGGCTATATCACCCTCAACCAAGAGGCCATGATCGACGAAATCAATCTTACCGGTGCCAAGCTGCTCGGAGTGGAACGCAGCAAGCTATTGCACCGTCGCTTCATTTCTTTCGTTGCCCCAGAAGACAGCGACTGGTGGCATCTCCATTTTCGGTCTGTGCTCAAACACGACGATAAAAAGGATTGCGAATTACTACTCCAGCGCAACGACGGATCAAGCTTCTTTGCCCAGTTGCATTGCTTGCGTCTGCAAAATGATGCAAATAAATCAGCGATGCGCATGGTAATGATTGACATCACCGAGCGCAGGCAATCCGAAGAAAATCTTCGCATTGCCTGCGTCGCCTTTGAATCACAAGAAAGCATGATGATAACCGATGCCAACAGTGTGATTTTGCGAGTCAACAAGGCATTTACCGAAACTACCGGTTATTCAGCCGAGGAAGCCGTGGGCCAGACATCGCGCCTGCTCCAGTCTGGCCTGCACGACGCGGACTTCTACCGTGTGATGTGGGAGACTATCCAGTTGACTGGAGCATGGCATGGGGAAATCTGGGGGCGACGCAAAAGTGGTGAGCTCTATCCAAAATGGCTGACCATCACAGCCGTCAAAGGGGACGACGGAGTTGTCACCCATTATATCGGAACAGATCCCGACATTACGGAACTAAGTAATGCCAAAGCTGCCGCAGAGAAGGCTAATATTGCAAAAACTGAATTCATTTCCCGCATGAGCCATGAGCTGCGCACCCCGCTCAATGCCATCCTCGGTTATGCCCAATTGCTGGAGCTGGGCCCACCCGCGCTAACTCCCACTCAATTGATCAGCCTTAAAGAAATTCTTCAGGGTGGATGGTATTTGCTGGACTTGATCAACGAAATCCTGGATCTTGCATCGATTGAGTCCGGCAAGGTGTCGCTTTCGCCAGAATGCGTGCCACTGCATGAAGTTCTGCACGAATGCAAAACCATGATGGAACCACAAGCGAAATTGCGTGGCATCCAGTTGAATTTTCCCCAGTTCGACCATTCACAGGTTGTCTATGCCGACCGAAATCGTGTAAAGCAAGTTTTGATTAATCTGCTGTCCAATGCAATTAAATATAACCGCGAGCGTGGATCAGTTGAGTTGATATACAACGTCAGCTCTTTGACTCATATTCGAATCAGCATCAAGGATACTGGCGAGGGAATACTTTCGGAAAAGCTTACGGAACTATTCCAGCCATTTAATCGTCTCGGACAAGAATCCAATGCAGTCGAAGGGACTGGTATTGGTCTGGTGGTAGCCAAGAAACTGATAGAACAGATGGGTGGCACTATTGGTGTGGAAAGCACTGTAGGCGTGGGAAGTGTGTTCTGGTTTGAACTGGCTATGGCGAAGGTGTAATTGGTTTTATGTAAACGGTCAGTTGGCTGGAAATTGCCAGCATGAAGGAGCAGCAATGACCGAATCGAAGAGTAGCAAACGAGTTAAGGCAATGCTGAACAAGTCCCTCCGTTCGGGCTGAGCTTGCACCGTTCGTGGTGAGCCTGCACCGTTCGCGGTGAGCCTGTCGAACCGTTACACCATCCAGTTCGATGAACGGATATTACTGAGTTAATCGAAACCCCGCTTACACAAAATCTCGGACACCCCTGATATGGGCCATATCAAGATAGGTTTCTCATGGGGTTCTTGCATAATACGCAGCGAAAATAGAAAATAATTAACTCACGCATTAAACATTGACGAGTAAATTATTATGACCGAACGAAAAAATATTCCAGCTAAAGTAACCACTCAGGACGTTGTTGTGCATTTAGGGCAAGGCAGTGGCCTTGTTGCGCGCGGAATGGCGGCAGTTATGAGAAGTAATGATCCATCACTGGCAGAAGACTACGATGCGCTTTATCGTCAAGCACGGGATGCCTATAACTATATTACTGAGCTTGGCGATAAATCAGGCTTTGGTATCGTCTGGACACGTAGTGATCTCGACGATCTGAAAGACGCCTTGGATGCCTTCAAACAATTGGCGGATAGACAATATGGCAAAGCCTATTTCCCATTATCGCTTCTCCATAATGGCGGGCGGAGCTTTCCCGCGCATAAGGAACAAGCTCAGCATTACGCAAGGCTGGCCTTTGACTGGTGTATTGCCAACCAAAACCAAAATGACCCTGAAATATGGAATGATTTGGGTAGGCTATATTGGCTCGGCGAAGTGGTCGGGGCAGACCATGAGCAGGCGCTCTATTGGTATCAAAAGGCGGCAGAAAGTGGGCTTGAGCAGGCGCAATATAATCTGGGGGCCATGTACTACAACGGGCAGGGTGTTGTGCAGGATTATCAGCAGGCAATATTATGGTATCTCAAGGCCGCAGAACAAGGCCATACGCGAGCACAATATGCTCTAGGCACCATGTACTACGACGGGCAAGGGGTTGTACAGGACTATGAGCAGGCTATGTCCTGGTATCACATGAGTGCAGAGCAAGGAAATGCATGGGCGCAACAATCTCTCGGATATATGTACGAGAAGGGTCAAGGCACCCCACAGAATTACGAACTTGCTTCGTCCTGGTTTCGCAAAGCCGCAGAGCAGGGACTTGCGCGAGCGCAATTCAATTTGGCAGCCATGAACAACAGCGGCCAACTGGTTGCGCAAGACCACGAACAGGCTAAATTTTGGTATATGAAGGCTGCAGAGCAGGGACATGCGCGGGCGCAATACGAACTAGGCATTATGTACAGCAAAGGCCAAGGCGTTACACAGGATTATCAGCAGGCCGCGTTTTGGTATCTAAAAGCCGCAAAGCAGGGACATGTGCGGGCGCAATATGCAGTGGGAACCACATTCAGCAAAGGCCGGGGCGCACTACAGGATTATGAACAGGCTGCATTCTGGTATGGCAAAGCCGCAGAACAGGGGCATGCGGAGGCCCAATTCAATCTGGGATTCTTGTATGAAAAAGGTCAAGGCGTTGCACAGGACTACCAGCAGGCCGTGTCCTGGTATAACAAAGCCGCAGAACAGAAGCACGCTTTGGCTCAATTAAATCTAGGTTACTTGTACAACAATGGATTGGGGGTTACCCAAGATGATCAACAGGCTGTGTTTTGGTTTCTAAAGGCTGCAGAGCAGGGAGATGTACAAGCGCAATACACGCTAGGCATTATGTACGACAACGGCCAGGGCGTTACACAGGATGATCAGCAGGCGGTATTTTGGTACGGCAAAGCCGCAGAGCAGGGACATGCAGAAGCACAATTTAATCTGGGATTCATGTACAGCACAGGCCGGGGTGTTACGCAGGATGACCAGCAGGCTGTATCCTGGTATCGCAAGGCCGGACAGCAAGGCGAAACCAGAGCGTTGGAGCAATTGAAGGTGCTAGGGATTGGCAATAGAGAGCAAATCGATCGCGCCGCGTGGGCGCAACTTAACGAATTCACTCTCAGTTGGCAAGAACCAGAATGAAGCTCACTTTGGATGAGGAGCTTATCCGTCTGGTGAGCGATCAGGCCACACTGGCAGAGCAGGTTATTTCGGCTGAATTGGAACTTGAAACAGCCAAAACAGAAACAGCACAGTTTCAGCGTCGCTATTATGAAATGGTCGGGCGATTCTATGCTCAGTTGGATGAACTGGACGCGCAAATTGCTAACGCAAAGGCGGGGCTATCCCCGGATGATGCAGCCGCTCAAGTCCATGCACGAGCCGCGCAAGAGCAGGCTAGAAAATCGGCTGAAGAAGCGGGTCTGATAGAGGCTCAGCCACTGCCACCCCCGGTGATTACGCCGCAACTCAAGCAGGCATTCCGGCGCGCCGCCATGATGATGCACCCCGACCGCGCCGCTACCGAGCCCGAGCGCCTGCGCCGCCACGGGTTGATGATAAAGTTGAATCTTGCCTATGAGCGCGGTGATCAGCAGGCCATTGAAAATCTGGTGCTGGAGTTCATCCAGGATCCCGTGATGCAGGAGATTGAGGACCCCGAATTAATTGCTGATCAGGGCGTGGAATTAAGAGTTTTGACAACCATCCGTCGTACTGGACAGTTGCGCCGCCGCATGGATGAAATTCAGGAAGAGTTGCAAGAAAAAAAACAATCGGATATTTATAAGCTCAAAATAACAATTGAAAGAGCCGAGTTGAGGGGCGGCGATCCCTTGGGCGATTTGGCGGAACAGTTATTGCAAGAGTTGGCTGAGCGAAGAATTCGACTAGAGGAAATTGCTTAGGATCTATGCGAACGGAATTTAAAATTCCGTCGATTTAATCCATAAAAGAGTTGACCAAAGAACGTTCGTTCCATAGAATGAAGCGCTATGAAAAACAATGCTGATTACCTTGCCAAGCTTCAGGACTACTATGCTGACAATGGCGTATTGCCGCCATATTCCACTATTATGTTGTTGATGGGATTTAAATCAAAATCGCCTGTGGCCGCTCTGGTGGCCAGATTGAAGCTGGCAGGTTTTCTTGAGGCAACACCTGAAAAGCGCCTCAAGCCAGGCAAGCGTTTCTTCGAGCGCCCCATTTATGACAGTGTGCGTGCCGGATTTCCTAGTCCGGCAGGGGATATGAGCCATGATACCCTCAGCATTGATGAGTATCTTGTTAGCCACCCGTCCAGTACTGTATTGGTGACGGTCAAGGGCGATTCAATGATTGATGCTGGCATTATGCCAGGCGATACCGTGATAGTAGAAAAACGTACCGCGGCGAATGTGGGCGACATGGTCATTGCCATCGTGGATAACGAATTTACTCTTAAAACTCTCGGCCAGGAGAAGGGAAAGTTCATTCTGATTCCCGCCAATCCAGCATATCCCATTATTCGTCCCAAGGGCGATCTGGAAATTTTTGGCATCGTCGTCGGCCAATTTCGCAAATACAAGTGACATCTTATGGGCGCCTCTAAAAATTCAAGTTTCTATACAAGACAAGGCACGAGTAAAAAATTTGAGCGCGGCATATGGTTTATATGTAAGCGATAATTTTTTTCGAGTAACGCCGTATTGTGACGAAACGGGGTAAGCAGGCAAGCCGCAAAGCAGCTGCTCGCAAATTTGGATTTTTAGAGGTGCCCATATGCTTGTTTCCAACTGGCCCAATGCCATCGCGCATGTGGATGCGGATTGTTTCTACGCTTCCTGTGAGCAATTACGCAGACCCGATTTAAAAGGCAAGCCACTCTGCGTCCTCTCCAGCCAAGACGCCTGCGTCGTTGCAAAAACCTATGACGCCAAGGCGGCAGGCATTACTACCGGGATGACTGTCTGGGATGCCAGGAAGTTGCTGCCCGACGCTATTTTTCTGTCTGCCGATTTTCGTTACTACGGCCAGATTTCCGACAAGCTGTTTTCCATTCTGCGGCGCTTTAGTCCAGTCATTGAGGAATATTCCATTGATGAAGCCTTCATGGATATGCTGGGTCTGCGTAGCCTTTATCGTAAACCATATCAAAAAATTGCCGACGATATCCGCGAGATCATCCATCAGGAAGTAGGCATAACCGTTTCCGTCGGCATCTCCGTCACACGTACCCTCGCCAAGATGGCGTCTGAATACAATAAGCCAAACGGAACCACCATTGTTGCTGGCAGACGCATCAATGATTTCCTGCAACACGTTAGTGTGCGTGACATCCCGGGAGTAGGGCGCAACCGCGAAGCATTGCTAAAGAAGTTTGGCATCCATACGGCATTTGATTTTGCCAATGGTAAAGAACCTTACATCAAGCAGCTGCTGGGGAAAGCGGGGACCGATCTATGGCATGAACTCAATGGTACAGCCATCTACCACGTTGAAGCTGAACTAAAACTCCCCAAGAGCGTAGCGCGTACGGCATCAATGGGGCAGATAACACAAGACAGGGCGATCATCTATGCACACCTTGCTCGGCACGCTATGCGGCTTTCGAAGGAATTGATTGAAAAACGCTTGGCTTCCAAGCGGCTTACCGTTTTTTTGACGCTGAAATCGTTCGACAGACAGGCTATGACAGTCCATCTGCCTTATCCGACGGCAGATTATTTTTTACTTATGGAAGAGATGAGCAAGATGGTGGAGCATCTGTTTGACTCAAGCCAGATGTACCGAGCCTGCGGCTTGGTTGCCACCGATATTGCTATTCGGCAGAGTGGAAACTTCGATATGTTCCAGCAAGCAGAACAGCAGTTTGAGGATAAACACCTTCAGTTGCTTAAAACTGTGCATAGGGTCAATCAAAAATACGGTAGCGACATGTTATTCATCTGTTCTGCTATTAAGTCCGCAGGGCAGATGAAACATATGCGGTTCAAATACCCGATGCTGGAATGTTTTTAATCAGCATAACTTATTGTGGTCATGTTCCAGAGTGTATGGGTTTGGATGCATCACATATTTCCAGTAAGCATTGGAAATATGTGTGCCAGCGAACAGACCGAATTTCATAAATGTAAGAAACTGACACTGAGTTTGATTACCGTAAATTTCACCACTAATAAAATATAAGGAGTTAGTAATTATGCAGAATACAATTTCAAATAAAGCAGAAGACGCAATGGCAGCCGCAGAAGATATGGCTCATCGGACTGGAACGGCAGTAGGAAGTGTTTTGGATGCTACAAAATCCGCCGGGAAGCAAGTAGGAGCAGCAGTCAGTAGCGAAATATCCAACCTGCGGGCCGATTTAGACGATTTGATTTCTCGCATGCCTGGCTTATCTGATATTGATTTAGAGGAGGCAAAGGAAAGGTTGATGGCAAAAATGGCATCTGCAAAGGAAGTTGCGAAAATTGTGGCAGCCGATGCGCGCAAACATTTCAATGAGGGAGTCGATTGCTCCAGAGGATATGTAAAAGAACACCCTCTGCAAGCAGTGGGATATGCAGCTGCAATTGGTTTTTTGCTTGGCTTGTTAGTTTCACGGCGCTAATTTGATTCACTGCAAAGCACTTAAATTCCTAAGTTGAGATAAATGTCATGTTTGAAAAAATCAAAAAAGCTAAACAGCTTGGCATAATTGCTCGTGATCGTATGGGCGATTATATAGAATTAGTGCCGATCTTAATAAAGATCCAATGGCATTACTTTAGTGCCCAGATAATTAGTTATGTCGTTTTGTTTGCTTTGGCATTATTAAGCCTGACTTTTTTAGGGGTGGCTATTATCGTTAGCTGCTGGGAGACCCCATACCGTGTGGCATCTGCATGGAGTGTTGTGGCTTTATATGCATTGTCAGCCTGTGGGGTTTTCCTGGTAAGTCAGAATAGAACACGTCCAATGTCTCCATTTGAAACGTTACGTACCGAATTAGAAAAAGATGCAAAGTTGGTAAAGGATACGATATGACAATGTCATTGTCTTTCGAAGAGCAAAAAAAAATCCTCTTGGATCGGATGGAGGAAAATCGACGTAACTACCGAAATAATTTTACTCACCAATTTGGTAGTGCTGAGAATTCAACGGTTTTACCAGGTAATTCGGGGGGGTTTCCACGAAGTCATACTTTTAAATTTTTAACGCATCATCCCTATTTTATTGGCATAGCATTATTTGCAGCTCTGGCAGTATCGCGTGGGCCATTAAGAAATATTTTAAAGAAAAATCTTGCCTTCAGCGCAGGTATGTTAGCAAACAAGATAAAAATATTGGTTGTGCCCGCAGTAATTCGTTTATTCCGATCGGATACTCGCCACTAATTTCAGACGACGTTTTCTTCTGTCAAGCAGGAAGACTAGCCGCTTCTATGCGGGCTCCTGATCCAAATCGAATGCCTTATGAAGCACGCGCACAGCCAGCTCCAGGTATTTTTCATCAATAACAACGGAGATTTTAATTTCCGAAGTGGAAATCATCTGAATATTAATTCCCTCCTCAGCTAAGGTGCGGAACATTTTGCTGGCGATGCCTACGTGCGAACGCATTCCGACTCCAACTACCGATACTTTGGCAGTTTTATTGTCGCCCACTACATCTCGTGCGCCAATGTGATTTTGCACTTGGTTTTTCAGAATATCCATCGCCTTATCGAATTCATTGCGATGCACGGTAAAAGAAAAATCGGTAGAGCCATCCACGCCGACGTTCTGAATGATCATGTCCACGTCAACATTGGCTTCACTGATGGGCCCCAGTATCTGGTAGGCAATACCCGGTTTATCCGGTACACCACGCACGGTGATCTTGGCTTCGTCACGGTTGAAGGCTATACCTGAAATAATCGCCTGTTCCATTTTATCGTCTTCCTCAAAAGTAATTAGCGTACCATCGCCTTCTTCCTCGAAGCTCGATAGCACGCGCAACTTAACCTTGTATTTCCCGGCAAATTCAACTGCGCGGATTTGCAATACCTTGGAGCCGAGGCTGGCCATTTCCAGCATCTCCTCGAAGGTAATGGACTTTAGGCGGCGTGCTTCCGGCACTAGGCGAGGGTCGGTTGTGTATACGCCATCAACATCGGTATAAATCTGGCATTCGTCAGCGTGAAGCGCTGCAGCAATAGCCACCCCAGTCGTATCAGAACCACCGCGTCCCAAGGTGGTAATGTTTCCCTCTTTGTCTACGCCTTGAAATCCAGCCACAACCACCACATACCCGTTAGCTAAATCGGCGAGAATATTTTGCTCATCGATGCTGAGAATACGTGCCTTGGTGAAAGCGCTGTCGGTGGTAATCTTGACTTGTGCGCCCGTGTAGCTTTTAGCCTTCAGTCCCTCTTGCATCAGCCCCATCGACACTAACCCGACTGTCACTTGTTCGCCGGTAGAAATTACCATATCAAGCTCACGTGGATCAGGCTGAGCTTGCATTTCTTTCGCCAACGCGATAAGTCGATTAGTCTCACCGCTCATGGCAGAAACCACGACGACTATTTGATGTCCGAGTGCTTTGTATTTCGCCACGCGGCGCACTACGTTTTTAATGCGTTCCGGACTGCCTACCGAAGTGCCACCATATTTCTGAACAATCAATGCCACGAATTCCTATACCCAAATTACAAAACAGAGTGAATTCTAACCTAAAACCAAAATACAACCCAAGCTCCAAATGCGTCTGGCACAACAATAATCCATGAAATGCTGAGTTAAGGTATTTGCTTCACGCGGATTCAAATTCGAAGTGCAACCGCTAGTGGTTGCTTGGTGTAGAGAACTT